>JANPOM010000110.1:0-2349 GCA_031427995.1 Anaeromyxobacter sp.
TCCCCGGCGGTGAGGAAGCTGATCTGGGCGCCGAAGTCGTGGCGCGCCTTGCGAATCAGGATGGCCAGGTCCTCGAAGCTCCGCTCGGCGTCGGCCCCGTGGTCGCAGACCACGATGGTCGGCAGCCGCCGCCGGATCAGCTCGTAGGCGGCGCTGTTCTCGAAATGGCCGCCGTCGGTCAGGTACCAGTCCTTCGACGAGGTGCCCGGGAAGCGCGCCAGCAGCTCGTTGAGCAGGTGCGCCTGCACCGGCAGCCTGGCGGCCTGCCGGGAAAGCCACCGCGCCAGGCTCGATGGAGAGCGCGAGGCCTTTTCGCGCCGCCCCGGGTCGATGTCGCTCCGCCACCACTGCCCGAGCCGGAAGTTGAGGAGGCCGATCAGCAGCGAGAGCGAGAGGCTGGTCCGCGAGCCGAGCCCGGTCGAGACCGCCGCGCCGGAGATGGCCATCCAGCGCCCCACCGTCGGCCAGCGCGGGTTGATCGGCGGGGCCTCCCGAGGCGGCCCGCCCGGCTCTGAAGGCGGGGGCCCGGGGAAGACCCGGAAGGCGCCCGACGGCTCGACCGTGCCGCGCAGCGCGCCCGAGACCTTGCCGGCGGCATCGAGCACCCAGGCGGCGTGGTGGCGCACGCCGACGCTGACCCCGGCCGGGCCGATGGTCATCCCCATCCCCTTGCGATCCCGCTGCTCCACCTGCGACCGCCCTCCGACCGTCTCGTTGATGGTCACGTTGATGAGGTGGAGCGGGCCGCCGTGCGCGTGCGGCAGGTAGTCGGCCAGCCGCAGGTCGTCCCCGGGGAGCTGGATGCTGAGCGCCTGCCTCTCCGGCTCGCTCCGCTCCCGGTTGGAGGCCCCCAGATAGGCGCGGGCCAGCCGCCCGCCGTAGAGCGCCGCCAGCGACGAGCCGTTGACGAAGGAGTAGGTGCGGCCGAAGAGTACCGCCAGGAACACCGCCACCCCGAGCGCGGGGAAGTAGCGCGCCGGGTCGAGCTGCACGGTGAGCGCGCCGCGGCTCGGGCTGGTCCAGGTGAGCCAGTGGGCCACCGCCGAGGTGCCGCCCAGCAGCGCCGACCCAAGCAGCAGCGCCAGCAAGCCGGCCACCACCGTCAGCGGAACCGCCGGCGCCTTGCCGGAGCGATCGCCGAGCGCCCCCGCCACCCGCTGGCCGGTCACGGCCACGCTGGCCAGCACCGCGCCGAGCGCTCCCAGCCCCTTCGCCAGGGTCCCTTGCTCCACGGCGACGAAGAGCGTCTGCCCGAGGCTGTCGAGCAGGCCGAGAGCCGCCAGCGCCGCGGTGGCCAGCAGCGCGGTGCGCAGCCGCAGGGTAAGGTCGTTGCGCCTCACCGAGGCGTCGCCCTTGGCCTCCGCCTCCCTACCCCGGCCGTCGGTCTCCCCCGGCACCAGCCAGTAGGCGACGCCGAGCGGCACCACCCAGCCGACGAAGGCCGCCGCCGCCAGCACCAGCAGCGGGCTCCACCAGGTGGTGGAGCGGACCAGCAGGTGGTTGAGCCGGTCCGCCAGGCGCGGCACCTCGTCGATGCCGAGGGTGATGGCGCGGCGCAGGCCGTTGAGGGAGAGGAAGAGGGCGAGGAAGGTGGTGAAGAGCACCACGTGGACCGCCACCAGGTTCCGGAACACCACCGCCGCCGCCACCGAGAGGTCGCCGGCGCCGTTGGGGGCGAGGTAGCGGCCGTTCTCGCGCAGCCAGTCGACCGGTGGGCTGCGCCGGTCGGTGAGCGCTGACCTGACCCGCTCCCAGTCCTCGCGCCGCGTCGCCGGCGGGTCGACCGGCTCCACCTTCCACCGCTGATGGAGCCCGCCGAGGAAGGTCCCGGCATACCCGCCGCCCGAGACGGTCGAGAGGTAGTCCACGAACTTGAGGAGGTCGAGCCTGGCCAGCCCCTGCAAGATCCCGAGCGAGAGCGTGGCGCTGCGAATGCCGCCGCCGGAGAGGGCCAGCCCGACCAGCCTCGGGGGCTCGCCCGGCGCGGTGCCGGCACCACCTCGCCGCGCCCGCACCTGTCGCCACTCGGCCTCACGGAACTCCTGCGGCAGCGGCGGCGACGACGTCGGTGACGGTGACGGTGACGGTGGCGACCTTGGGGCCATGGGTTCCTCGTCGAGCTTGCGGCGAAGGCCGCTACGCGGAGTCGAGCGCACTTGAAGTGAGATGTCCACAGGCGTCGGGAAAGCGTTCGTTCCGGGGTAGCGGAGGCTGCCTCCGGCCGGTCCGTCGCCGCCATGGCCTCCCTGGCCAAGGTCAAGCTGGTGGAGCGGCTGCGGAAGTTGGCCTCGCGCCCCTGACCCCGGGCTACACTCGTCGCCGTGCCTCCTCCAGTTGGAACGCTTCACC
>JANPOM010000111.1:0-7485 GCA_031427995.1 Anaeromyxobacter sp.
CGCCGAGCTCCCCTTCGCCGAGATCGGCGAGACGCTCGGCATCACCGAGAACGCCGCCAAGGTCTCCTTCCACCTCGCGGCGCGCCGGCTGCGCGCCGAGCTCGGCCAGGAGGGCGCATGAAGCCCTGCACCGGCTATGAGCTCCTGCTCATCGATCGCGCCGCCGGAGAGCTGGCCCCGGCCGACGAGGCTCGCCTCGGCGTCCACCTGACCGGCTGCGCCGCCTGCCGGGCCGAGGGCGAGGCGCTGGCCTCCGCGCTCTCCATGGCGACCCTGCCGCCGGTCGCAGAGGCCGAGCGCGCGGCGCTGACCGGGCTGGCCGAGTCGGTCCGGCTGGAGCAGCGGCGCGCCGAGCTGCGCCTCCGCCCCCCGCTCCGCTACGCCGCCGCGCTGCTGGCGGTGGCGGCCGCGGTCGCCTTCCTGCTGGCTCCGGCTTTCACCCGCCGCGCGCCGAGCCTCCCGACCGCCGAGGTGGCCGAGGTCGGGCTGACGGACTGGCAGGCCCCGGACTCCGACGAGGTCTGGACGGCGATCGAGCTGGCCTCCGACGACGGGGCCGCGGCCGCCATGGCTGGCGCCGACGAGCTGGCGCTCGACGCCTTGCTGGCCGATGACTGATCGACTCGTGGTGAATGGACAGGCAATGAAAGGATGGACCAGATGAAGAAGTTCCCCCTGCTGCTCGCCCTGGCCCCGCTGCTCGCCAGCGCCCAGTCCACGCCGGCTCCGCTCCCGACCACCAGGCCTGTCGCCCCCATGGCACAGCCTGTCCAGCCCGGTCCGCCCGGCCAGATGAACCCGGAAAGGATGGAGAGGCTGCGGCGCCGCATGCAGCTGGCCCTGACCCTGGGCCTCGCCGAAGCGCTCCAGCTCGATGACGCGGCCGCCCTCAAGGTCCGCGGCCAGATCGAGAAGTTCGCGCCGCGCCGGATGGCCGCCATGGCGCAGATGCGCGACTCGGTACAGGTGCTCCGCCGCTCCGCCAACGGCGAGAAGGTGGCCGCCGCCGAGGTCGACGCCGCCATCGGCAAGCTGCTCGACGCCCGCGCCCAGGTGCAGCTGGTCGACCGAGAGGTGGTGACCACCGTCACCAGGGACCTCGCTCCCGAGAAGCGGGCCCGCGCCGTCCTCTTCCTCGCCCAGTTCCACAAGCGGGTGATGCAGGAGCTGCGGCCAGGTGGCCGCGGCCACGGTGGACCTGGTGGTCCTGGGATGGGTCCTGGCGGTCAAGGGAAGGGCCCGGGGCCGCATGGTCCTGGCCCCGGCGGTCCGGGGATGGGTCCCGGCCCCGGCGCGCTCGGCATGAACGACGCCGCGGGCGACTGGAACGACGCCGCGGGCGACGACGAGCCATGACCGTGTCCTCCCCGGGCGTCAGGGCCTGGGGCGGGCGCGTCCTTGCCGGCTCCTCCCAGGGCGGCGCGGCCGGCGAGGGCCGGGTTCGAGGGCGGGCGGCGAGGGTGGCCCGGCCGCCGGGGTACCATGAGTTCTCTTGCTCCCTGGTGGAGTCACCGCATCACGCTGCTTGCGCGAGATCCGGCTCGGGGCCGCCATCGGACGTGAGCGGCAACAACTGTCCTCTAGAGGAACCGGTTCCTGTGATGCTGGAATGGCGCTGCTGAGTCCCTTCGGAGGAGACCATAGGACCCTATGCCGCGCGCGATCGCAGCAGGTCGATGGCCGGAGGCATGGCGCTCCAGAGGCGGCCGTCAAGCTCCCGACCGTTCCGCGACTTGTGGACACCGCCCCACTGCTTGAAGAAGAAGGGAACCTTGGCGCGATTGCACTGGGCCTGGACATCGCGGACCCATTCGGCCTTCATCTCCCTGGCGCCGGCTCCACTCTCCCCGCCAACGATGACCCAGTGGATGCCCTTGAGGCCGAGGGGCCCCACTGGCCCAATCAGCGGCTCCAGACTCAAGAAGCGCACCCGGGCCGGTACCTGCCGCAACAGAGCCATGCGCGATCGGTAGGCCGCGTTCTCGACGCTCACGCCCATCCAAGCGTTGTCGGGAACGCCGTGCTTCACGGTGAAGGCGAGCATCCGCTCGGCCCGCTTCGTCAGCACCTGGAACTGGTGCTGCGTGGCCTGCCGCATCACGGAGAAGACCTGGAGGATGTAGTCGTCAGGGACTCCTTCGTGGAACAGGTCCGACATGCTGTTGACGAAGATGAGCCGTCCACGCCGCCAACGAATGGGGAGGTCAAGGGCTGAGGGGACCAGTCGCAGGTCGAACCCCTGCTCGAAGGGATGACCGGGAACGCCCCTGAACCGCTCGGCGAATCGCTCCGCGTAGCAGTGCTTGCAGCCCGGTGACACCTTGGTGCAGCCGCGCACCGGGTTCCAGGTGGCCTCGGTCCACTCGATGGCGCTGCCGTCGCTCATACGGTCCGTCCTTTGCCTGAACGCACGTATAGCCTAGAATGCCCCTCGGGGGGAATACAACCACATGGCGATTCCGCAGGAGTACGAGGGGCGCGAGCAGACCTATCTCAAGCACCGCGTCCTGACCGAGTACCTCGCGGTCTGGGCTCACAAGAGGGGCTCCGGCGGACGCTTTGGCCCCACTCGACTCTGGTACGTGGACTGCTTCGCCGGCCCTTGGGAAACGGTGGCGAGCGACTTGAACGACACGTCCGTGGCCATCGGACTCCAGGCTCTTCGTGACGCAGCCGAGACCTGGAGAGCCAAGGCAGGTCGGATCGAGCTCGCGGCGATCTTCGTCGAGAAGAAGCCGAAGTCCTACCAGCGCCTCGTCGAGTACCTCGAGAAGAACAAGGGAGACGTCCGGGTGGAGGCCCTGCACTGCGAGTTCGGGGACGCCGTGAAGAAGATCGACCAGCTGGTCGGTCAAGATCCGGCCTTCCTGTTCGTCGACCCGACGGGCTGGAAGGGCGCCGCCATGAACTACATCGCACCCCTCGCAGCCAAGGTCGATCGCGACGTCCTCATAAACGTCATGTTCGACCATATCCAGCGCTTCAAGGCGCATCCGCACGAGAAGCTGCGTCAGCAGATGCGGGACTTCTTTGGGCTCACCGCGGGAGATGTACCTGCCACGCTCAGCGAAGACGAGCTCTTTGCGCTCTACGGGAACAACGTCCGGGAGAAGTGCCGGGTGGAGTACGTGGCCGATCTGGCCATCCGCCACCCGAGCAAGGACCGAACGTACTTCCGGCTGGTAGTAGGTGGCCACCATCCAGCCGTCATCGAGCTCTTCAGGAACATCGAGCGGAAGGTGTGTGGCCTCGAGGCCGGGGCAGTCGCCGAAGAGGTTCGGAAGCGGGGAGACGCCCAAGGCTCCCTCTTCGACCAGCCGCCTGACATCGACGATCGCTACGCCCGCCTGCGGGACGAGGGCATGGGCGCAGCCCGCGACGACGTGCTTGCGCTTCTAGCCTCGGCCGGACCACGTCCCTACGCTGAGATCTGGCTCCACGTCCTCCAACGCCGTCACATCGCCAGGACCGACCTGAACGACGTGCTGGTGGCACTCAAGCGAAACGGCGAAGTCGAGATCAAGGGCTTGAAGCCTCGGCAGCGGGTCCCCGACGACGGCAACATCATCGGGATCGCCAATGTGAAGGGAGGAGCGTAGCGATCGCTGGCCACTGCTCCAGGAAGCACAGGAACGCGCCGGGGGCGTCCTCAAGGCCATCGACGCGGGCGTCAGCTACCCGATCCGCGGGTGGGCGTGCCGGTCCGGAACCTGCAGCAGGATGGCCGCGGTGGCCACCGCCAGGCCGGTGCCGATCCAGGCCCTGAGTCAGTCATGCTGTGTTTCCGTAAGATAACTTACGGGTCGCAAACGGCGGGTTGAATCGCCTAACACCCGTACTCAACCAGCATTCGTCCCACCGCACGACATGTGATGGGGCCCAGGGACCCTCCCGTCCGCTCTACCCCGCGGTCAAGAGCGCCTTCACAGCGAGGACGAGCTTCCGCGCCACCGCGACGGCGCGCCCGGCCTCTTCGCGTGTGGGGTCGCTGACGTTGCCCGGATATCGGAACTTCCAGGCGAACTCGGTGAGCGGCGCGGCCGCATCGACGAGCTCGCCGAGCCCCGGGTCAATGGCCGTGCACGCCCGGCCAATCTCTTCGATGCTGTGAGTCTTCCGGAAGGGTTCGTCGTGCAGAGCCAGGAAGGCCGTGAGCGCCTTCTCGGCGGCCTGCTGGGCGTGGAAGGCCACGTCGCCCCAAAGCCCGGCCTCCGGCGTAGCCAGCTCGAGGTCCGCCGCCCGTAGGTCCAACTCGGCCCTTGCGAGCCAGGCGCGCGCGTCCTCGAATCTCGCGTCGTCAGGCGGCATGGAGGAGGCGCCCCTCGCGGAGAACGGTGCCGGGGAGCGAGGCCTTGAGACCCTCGCGACGGTCGAACCAGCTCCTGGTGCACACCAGGACGTCGGCCGCGACGCCCGTCCCACGCAGCACTTCGTAAGCGAGCCGGGAGCGTCGGCGATCGGCCGAAGCGTCGTCCGGTACGACGAGCAGGAGGTCGTAGTCGCTGTCCGGCCCGGCCTCGCCACGCGCCCGGGAGCCGAAGAGGTACACTCGCTCCGGCCGGTAGGCCGGGACGAGCCGGCGAAGCAGCTCCGCCAGCGTCGGGTCACTTACCCTGAAGGGGGCCTCGGCCATGGCGCCAAGTGTAGCCCGCCTGCCGCCACAGGTCGCCGGCGCGGCGGGGACGCTTCTTTCCCGGCAAGTAGTGGCGCTCCCGCACCCGGTCGCTATGAACCGGGGATGCACCCGAACGCCCTGCTCATCCAGGAGCTCTACGCGGCCTTCGACGCCCACGACGCCGGGCGGATGCTGGCCTGCTACGGGCCGGGAATGCGCTTCTCCGACCCGGTCTTCCCCCGCCTGCGCGGCGAGGAGGTGCGCGCCATGTGGGGCATGCTCTGCGCCCGCGGCAAGGACCTGCGGGTCACGGCCAGCCGCATCGAGGCCGACGACACCACCGGCAGCGCCACCTGGGACGCCGACTACACCTTCTCCGGGACCGGGCGGATCGTGCACAACCGCATCGACGCCAGCTTCCAGTTCCACCAGGGCAGGATGGTCGAGCACACCGACGACTTCGACCTGTGG
Source organism: Anaeromyxobacter sp. (assembly GCA_031427995.1). Classification (GTDB taxonomy): domain Bacteria; phylum Myxococcota; class Myxococcia; order Myxococcales; family Anaeromyxobacteraceae; genus JADKCZ01. The sequence goes on from JANPOM010000111.1 coordinate 5,087, forward strand.
CGCTGGGCCGGCATGGCGCTCGGCCTCAAGGGCCGGCTGCTCGGCTGGACCGGCTTCATGCAGGAGGCCATCCGCAAGCAGGCCGACGCCAGCCTGCGGGCGTGGATGAGGAAGGGTGGCGCGCCCGGCTAGGTCCGCGCCCCTCAGGCCGTGGGAGGGTAGATGTCGTGCACCTGGTCGTGGGCCGCCAGCTCCGCGGCGGTGAGCGTTCCGGCCTTGACCCGCTCCACCACCGCCTCCCGGGACGGGCTGAAGAGCGGGGGATAAGGCATTCAACCCACCATTCTCGTCCGATAACAGGAATTACGGTGACTCGGGTCTACTGGTTCAAAGCCCGGTTCTACGCCTCATGGACGTTGCCACGCCGTCTCGACGCTCCGCAAGGGTGTCCGCCTGGACCTGCCCCCCGGCTCCAGGGCAGAGCGGTGCCGTGGCCGCCTCGCAGCCTCCCCTCGTCACTCGTCCCAGGTGGCGTCGGTGCCGTCGTACTCGGGGGCGGAGTCGAACGTCTCCTCCGGCGCCGGTGACCTCGCCACCGGCGGCCCGGTGGACGGCAGCCCGAGGTGGTCGAGGATCCGCTTCGCCACCCCGGCCTCGGCGATGAAGGCGATGAGCTCCATCCGCCCGCCGCACTGCGGGCAAGAGAGCACATCGAGGGAGAAGACCTTCCGAAGCAGTTCGGCCCAGGGCACCCGGTAGCGCGGACCGAGGCGGTCGGAGTCGCCGGTCACAGGCGCCGGTTGCGGCGAGAGCTGAAAGGGGCTCGGTCCGACTGGCGAGGTGTAAGCGACCACGGGCTGCAACGCCGCCGGCGACCGCGCGGGGGCCTGGTGGTTTTCCGGCCTCGTCTGGCCAGGCTCGCCTCCGCTGCCGTCCGGCACCACCCGCGCCCGGTCCTTGGAGTTGGGGGCGAAGACCCCGTGGTACCGGATGGCATGCGTCCGCGGCGGCGGCACCAGCGTGGCGATCCGGGCCAGCAGCTGGTCGGGCGTCAGCAACAGGAACAGCGCCCCGCTCCTCGGCCGCTTCATCTTGTAGAGCAGGTTCCCGTCTGGCCCCTGCGAGAGCCGGTGGAGCGCGAACGGCGGCCGGACCGCGTACCGGCAGAGCCGCTCCAGCCCCTCGCGGTCGTGCTCGTGGATCCGAACCCCGGCGTGGAGCGAGAAGCCGTCGAGGGCGACGGAGTGACGCGCGTGCTTGAACGGGTCCGGGAACCGCATCCGACGGTCCACCTCGGCCGCCTGCAGCTCGGCGAAGGCATCCTCCTCGATGGCCCGCTCCACCTCCATGTCCCGGGCGATAGAGCGCGCCACCTTGCGGATGATGCGGGTCAGGATCCGCTCCAGCTCGTCATCGCTCGGCGCCGGCAGCCTGACGAACAGGGCCCTCCCGGGGCGGGACAGGTCGAAGACCCCATCCGGGATCAGGGTGTGTAGGTGCACGTTCAGGTTGATGGCCGACCCGAACCGCTGGACCGCGGTGCAGCCGCCGGTCCGCGGATCGACCACCCCGACCAGCCGCCCGCGCCGCCGCTGCCAGGCGAAGACCGCCCGGGTGAAGAGGTCGAGGAGGCGCGAGCAGAAGGCCGGATCACGCGCCGCCTGGAACCGGATCCGGCGCGGGAAGGAGATCACCCACTGGCGCACCGGCACGCGCGGGAAGACGTCGTGGACGAGGTGATCGGCGGCGTCCTCCATGCGCCGCGCATTGCAGGAGGGACAACTTCGGGCCTTGCATGAGAAGGCGACCAGTCGCTCGAACCCGCAATCGGGGCAGCGGATCCGGGCGAAGCCTCGGCCGAGGATGCCGCAGTCCAGGTACCTGCGCAGGTCGCCCTCGACGTGCGCCGGCAGCCCGCGGCCGGTGGCGCTCCGCTCCCGGGCCGAGGCCAGGAACGGCTCCAGCCGCTCCCGCACCACCTGGTGGAGCAGCGTCCTCTCCGGCTCCCGCCGCCGGTACCCGCCGAGCGGCGCGGTCGCCGCTCCGGGGCGCCGCTCCCACATCTCCACCGGCTGGTACCGCGGGGGCATGGCTCACGGCGTGAGCAAGGAGCGGGCCGTAACCAGGATGCAGCCATGTCCGCTCCGGCCTCAAGATGGCCTGCACGGACTCAGGATGGGACCGACACTCCGCCGCGCCTTCAGGCTCGCAGCCGCCTCTCGAGTCTGCCGCCGGCCGCCGCACTCAGCCTCCCTCTCCCGGCACGCTCCCTGCTCTCACGGCAGGGATGCTCCCAGGGATGCTCCGCCCCCTTCTCGCCGCCCTCCTGGAGCTGCTCTACCCGCCGCGCTGCGCCTCCTGCGAAGGGGCCGGGGAGCCCTTCTGCTCCACCTGCGCCGATGCCCTGCTCCCGCCCGGCGAGGGGTGTCCGCGCTGCGGCCGGCCCGGCCGCGCCGCGA
>JANPOM010000112.1:0-2342 GCA_031427995.1 Anaeromyxobacter sp.
GGCGGGCCGGAGGTGGAGGGGTTCGTCCACGACACGCTCGACCGGCTGACGCAGGTCCGGCGCAACGGCGTCCTCACCGAGGTCCTGGAGTACGCGCCGACGGGAGAGCCGGTCTTCCGGAAGCTGGGGACGCAGGGGACCTGGTACGTGGGGGCGGTCGGGACGGTGACGGCGACGGTGGCGGCCGGCTGCACCGGGATCGACACGGTCCTCATCCCGCTGGCGTCCCGCTGCACTCCCTTCCCCGGGACGGTCAAGGTGGCGGCCCACGTGCAGGTGGCCGGGGGCCGGGTGGCAAGCATCAAGGCGGCGGCCGGGACCGGGCTCGACCCAGTCAGCGAGGTGCTCTACTACCACCGGGACATGCAGGGGAGCGTGGTGGCGACGACCTACCGCACCGCCGGCTACAACGGCTACCTGGGGGCGCGCTACCGCTACACGCCCTACGGCCAGCTCGACCGGGCGGAGAACGTCTCGGCCACCACCGACTCTGAGCTGGGCTACACCGGCGGCCTGCGGCTCGGCTACTCGGCCGGCGCGGCGCAGCAGGGGAGCCTGCTTCTGCTCGGCGCCCGCGTCTACCACGCGGAACTGAAGCGCTGGCTGGTGCCGGACACCGTCGATGGCCGCCGCTACACCTACGTCGGCGGGGACCCGGTCAACTTCACGGATCCGAGTGGGAGAGTGGCGATCGCGGGGAGAACCGTCACCATCAACGGCATGTACTTCGGGGAGAACGACATGCAGGCGCGCTGGTACTACGAGTTCCTGTCAGGGGGCCCAGTGAGTGGAGCTGACTACCACTTCGCGGTTGGCTCGGCGGGAATGGACTTCCAGGTGGCCTGTGCGAAGAATCCAAGCGGGTGCGAGATCTACATGGCAGGCCCCAATACCGAACTTGGGCGAGCACTCATGCGGGCCTACAATGTCAATCATGGGCCAGTGCAAGAGCTCAACGGGACCAACTGGGTCGCGGTAGGCAATCTCAATGTGGATGTGTTGGTTGCCGGCGGTGCCATGGTTGACGAGAACGGCAGGCCAATTCTGCTGGCGTCGGACAGCACGCTCAAATACATCGACCTCGGTTTCTCTGCTGGCAATCTATATGGCGTTGCTGCTGGTGTAATCCTCGATGTTGAGAAGTTGACGCTCCGCCTCTACGCCGGCCCTGCCCTAACGATTGGATATTCGGCAACGTTTACCATGTCCAACGATAGCGTGACCGAAGGTTGGAATATTGCGCTGCAGTATACCCGGCCTGGAAGCCTAGGGATTGGTGGAGCCGGACAAATTGGGCTGGATCCTTTGGGTGGAAGATTCTGGGAACTTGGCTTCGGCTACGGGCAGTCTTGGGGTCTATCCGGCATTTGGATTTCTCCCCCCATTTCAGTGCCGGCGAGCAGATGGAATACATTCAAATGGTAACGATTCTTGGTTGGTTGATCCCATTACTAATCGGCATCCACTTGGTCTGGTCTAGAGAGAGCCTTGCCGCAGAACTTCAAGAGCGTCAGCGAAGGATGTTTCAGGGGCGATCGCCGGGAGGGTCAAAGAAGAGAGGGTCGTGGCTCGCGCTTATAGTCGGAATCCTATTCATCCTCTTCGCGCTACTGACATTCCTGGAGACCGGACGATGAGCCGTGAAGTCATCGCCATGGGGGTCGCATGGATGTCGGTCGGCATACTCCTCGTCATGGTTCGCCGGCGCCTGGCGAGTGCCTGGCTGAGAGGTTTCGACGCTACCGACGTAGGGAACTATCGAATGAGGGCGATCATCTTGGCCGTAGGGGCATTCCTGGTTGCTGCGGGGGCATGCTTGTTGATCTGTCTTTAGTCACCTACGACGAAGCCGGCCGGCTGGCGACGGCGAAGGCGTCGCGGGTGGGGCCGGCGGCGATCTCGCAGGGGTACGGGCAGAGCTACTCGGCGACCGACCCGGCCTGGGCCGCGCCAGCAGGAGCCTCGACGGGCGCTCCCCCCGGCGCCTCGATGGAGAACCTGGAGCGGGTGAGCGACGTGAGCGGCACCACCGACTACGGCTACCAGGGGGACCGGGCCACGACGCTGACCGGGGCGCTCCCCGCGAGCATCAGCTACGACCACGCCGGGAGGGCGTCGAGCCGGGTGGCTGGAGCCGTGGAGGTGGAGGGGTTCGTCCACGACACGCTCGATCGGCTGACGCAGGTGAGGCGCAACGGGGTGGTCACCGAGATCCTGGAGTACGCGCCGACGGGAGAGCCGGTCTTCCGGAAGCTGGGGACGCAAGGGACCTGGTACGTGGGGTCGGTCGGGACGGTGACGGCGACGGTGGCGGCCGGCTGCACCGGGATCGACACGGTGCT
>JANPOM010000113.1:0-1936 GCA_031427995.1 Anaeromyxobacter sp.
GCACTACTTCCAGTGCCCGCTCTGCGCCAGGACCTACTGCTCCCAGTACGACGAGGTCTTCCGGGCCCGCGCCGGGGCTCGCCGCACCGGCGTGCCGTCCCAGCAGGCGGCGCCGGCCACCCTGCCCATGGCCAGCCCGGAAGCGCAGCACTGGGCCATGGTCCGGGCCCGCGCGGCGCGCTGGTTCAACCGGCTCGAGGCCGACGCGAAGGTGGTGCCCCGGGCGCTCCCGCCGGTCCGGCCGGTTCAGCGGCTCGAGCCGCGCCCGGCCCGCGCCGCGCTGGCGCTCGCGGTCGCCCGCCCGGCCCGCCAGAGGTAGCTCCAGGTCGCCACCGCCAGGCCGAGGCCGAGCCCAATCCGGGCCGGCAGCGGGAAGCGTCCGGCCGGTGAGACGGTCGCCTCAACCGCCGCCACCAGCAGCAGGAGCGGCGCCACCAGCGCCAGGATCCGGGCCGCCTCGCGGCCACGCCGCGCCAGCGCCTCCCGGCGTGGCCACTCGCCCGGCGTCACCAGTCCGGCGGCCAGGACAAAGCCGGCCTGCCCGGCCAGCACCAGCGCGCTCAGCTCGACCGGCCCGTGGGCGGCGACGAAGCCGGCCAGCCCGGGACCGAGCCCGGACCGCCAGGCGGCCACCAGCACGGCTCCGAGCAGCGCACCGTTCCCGGCCAGCAACAGCGCGGTCCCAACGCCACCGGTCAGGCCGAGGGCGAAGCAGAGGGCCGCCACCGAGAGGTTGTTCCGGGCGATGGCCCCACCGGCCAGCCCGGGCGCGGCGGTGAGCAGGTCGTCGGTCCAGAGCCGCCTGGCCGCCAGCGCCTCGCGCACACCGGCCGGGATGAGCCAGGCGAACCCCTCCGGGTCGAGGACGGTCAGCAGCGCCCCGAGCAGCAGCCCGCCCAGCAGCAGCCCGGCCGCCAGCGCCAGCGCCCGGCCATGCCGGACCACCTCGGCTGGACCCTCGCTCCGGATCAGTGCCAGGGCTCGGCTCCAGCCGCCGCGCCGGCGGCGGTAGAGCGCGGCGAAGGCGCGGGCGGCCAGCTGCGCCAGGTAGCCCTCGGCGTCGGTGCCCGGGAAGGCGGTGCGCGCCAGTGAGAGGTCGCCGATGGCCCGGCGGTAGCGCCGATCGAGTTCCTCCACTTCCGCCACCGTGAGCCGGCCGCCGCCGACCTGCTCCACCAGCGCGTCGAGCCGCTCCCACCCGGCCCGGCGGGCCCGGACGAAGGCGGCCACGCCGCGCGGGCGGCTCACGGCGCCCCTCCCCGCGCCCGGCCCGGTCATGGCTCCTCCGAGGCGAAGGCGTGGAGCGCCTCGAGGAAGGACTCGGCCTCGCCTGGCGGCGGCGGCTCGAGGCCAGCCCGCACCGCCAGCGCCGCCGCCAGCCGCTGGGCCAGCCTGGCTCGCGGGGCCGCTTCGAACTCGGCGCGGCGCAGCAAGAAGTCGAAGAGCCTCTCGAAGTCGGCCGGCGCCAGCAGCCCCGGGGCCCGCACCTTCAGCGCGACCCAGCGGGCCTCTACCGCGGCCGGGGCGCCGTAGCGCGAGAGGTCGAAGCGCCGCTCCTGCACCACCAGCGTGCCGGCCACCAGATCCCCGAGCCGCTGCCGCCGCGTGGAGAGCGCCACCGCCAGCACCGCCGGCGCGTAGCCGAGCGGCAGCTCCATCACGCGCAGCGCGTTGCGGACCAGCGACTCGCCCAGGCCGACCGGCGCCCCGTCGAGCCGGACCACTCGCAGGCCGAGGGCCCGCTTGCCCGGGGTCTGGCCGCGCCAGGCCACCTCCCAGGCCACGTCCCAGCCCCACCCGGCCGCCAGGACCGCCGCCACCAGCAGCAGCTGTCCGAGCCAGCCGAGCCCCTGCACCTGGCCGAGCAGGTCGCCCCAGATCGAGTAGACGAAGAGCCCGACCATCCAGCAGAGGAAGACCGCCAGCAGGTCGATCA
>JANPOM010000114.1:0-5912 GCA_031427995.1 Anaeromyxobacter sp.
TAGCTCCGCACCAGCTCGACCGCGGTCGGCGCCGCGTTGGTGGAGCCGAAGCCGGAGTGCTCGTTGAGCACCACCACCACGATCTGCGGGTCCTCGGCCGGGGCGAAGACCGCGAACCAGGCGTGGTCGCGCTCGAAGTAGGCGACCTGGTCGGCCCGCAACCGGCGCGCCCCGAGCTTCACGACCTGCGCCGTGCCGGTCTTGCCGGCCAGCTTCACGTCGGGGAGCCGCTGCCAGTAGGCGGTGCCGTAGGGCTCGTTCACCGCGGCAAGCAGCCCTTTCAGCACCGTCTCGCGCGTCGAAGGCTTGAGCTCGACCCGCCCGCGCTCCTGCGGCGCGAACTCCTGCAGCACGCGCCCATCGGCGTCCTCGACGCGCAGCACCACCTGCGGCTTCCAGATGACGCCGGTGGCCAGGGCGCCGTAGAGCACCAGCTGCTGCATGGGGGTCACGTTGACGTCGCCCTGGCCGATGGCGAGGTTGACGACCATCCCCTTCTGGTAGCCGCCCGGGACCCGGGCGTCGTGCCAGGCCACGTCGGGGATGACCCCGGCCACCTCGCCGGCGATGTCGAACCCGGTTGGCGCGCCCAGCCCGAGCTTGCGGGCCCACTTGGCCAGCAGGTCGGCGCCAAGCTGGGCTCCGGCCTGGTAGTAGAAGACGTCGCAGCTGGCCCCGAGCGCGTGGGTGAAGTCGACGGCGCCATGCCCGGCCTCGTTGTCGCAGCGCCAGCGCATCGACCCCATGTTGAAGTGGCCGGGGCAGCTGACCCGCGTTCCGGGCTTGAAGATCCCCTCCTCCAGCGTCGCGATCGAGGTCACCGCCTTGAAGGTCGAGCCCGGGTGGTAGTGCTGCTGGATGGCGCGGAAGAGCTCGGGCTGGAGCGGGTCGTCGTGGATCTTCGCCAGCTCGGCCCCGCTGATGCGGCCCGACATCTTGTTGGGATCGGGGGCGGGCCGGTCCACCAGCGCCAGCAGGAAGCCGGTCTTGGCATCCATGGCCAGCACCACCCCGGCGGTGGCCGGGAAGGTCCTCTCGGCCAGCTCCTGCAACCGCCAGTCGAGCGAGAGCACCAGGTTGCGGCCGGGTGTGGCCGGCACCAGCCGGTTCTCCTCGGCGATGAAGCCGCCCTCCTTCTCCCGGCCCTTGGCGTCCACGGTGATTCGCCGCTTCCCGTCCACGCCGCGCAGCTCGCGCTCGAAGCGCTTCTCCAGGCCGCGGCGTCCCGTGTAGTCGCCCAGCAGGTAGGAACCTTGCGGGCTCGCCGAGCGAGCCAGTTCCTCGTTGAGCCGGCGCATCTCCTCGGAGCCCACTTCGTTCATGTAGCCGATGAGGTGACCACCCAGCCCGCCGAAGCGGTAGCTGCGGTGGGGCGTGGGCTGGACGTCGACGCCGGGCAGATCCATGGCGTTGGCCTCCAGCACGTCCAGCTCCTCCCGCTTCACGTCCACCTTCACCGTGTAGGGGCGGAACCGCTCCAGCTTCCTGGCCCCGGCCAGGTGCCCCTGCGCCCGCCCCACCTCCTCGGGCGTGAGGGAGAGGATGGCGGCGACCTGGCCCAGGATCTCGCCGCACTGCTTGCCGCAGAAGAAGGGGGTCAGGGTGACGTTGAAGCTGGGGCGCGAGTCGACCAGCACCCTCTGGTTGCGGTCGAGGATCTGCCCGCGATCGGCCGGGACCCGCATCTCCTTGACGTGGTTCTCGTCGGCCTTCCCCTTCAGCTCGTCACCGCGGACGATCTGCAGCTGGAAGAGCCGTGCCAGCAAGGTCAGGAAGGCCAGCGCGATCACCGCCGTGGCCCAGGCCAGCCTCGGTCTGAACTCGCGTTGCACGGCGCCGGCGGGCGTGGTCGGGAGGATCGACATGGCGTCAGCGCTGCGGCCTCAACTCCGACGCCCGTTCGACGAAGAGGCCGTCTAGCCGGCGCAGGCCCCAGCCCAGCAGGGGCGCCACCAGCATGGTCAAGAACGCCCCCAGCGCGATGCGCGGCAGCAGCTCCCACGACGGGCGCAGCTCGAGCGGCGCCACGGCGCGGGTCAGGGCTAGGGCGGCGGTGGAGAGGCCGAAGGCCGACAGCCCGCAGAGCGCGGCGAAGCCGGCCCAGCCACGCACCTCGACCCCGACCCGGATGACGCGGATGCCGAGAAAGGTCGCCACCGCCAGCGCGGTGAGCAGCCCCTTGGTTCCGCCGCCGCTCACGTCGAGGACGTAGCCGACCGCGGCCGCCGCCACCGCGCCCTCGACCAGCTCGGAGTTGATGGCGAGGTGGACCAGCAGCGCCACCGGGAGGAAGAGCGTGAAGGCGCCACCACCCAGCTGCCGGAGCAGCGCCGCCTGCAGCCCGGTCAGCACCAGGGCCACCACGGCGAGGAGCAGCGGCCTCAAGGCGCCTTCCCGGGCGCCAGCGCCGAAGGCGGCAGGTCGCGATCGCGGGCGCCGGAGGTGATCACCAGCACCTCCTCGGCCCGGGTCGGATCGACGATGGGGATGACCGAGCCCTCGAGGAAGAGGCCGTGCGGCGCCCGCTGCAGCCGGGTCACCCGCCCCACCGGCAGCCCGGCCGGGAAGACGGCGTCGGTGCCGGAGGTGACCAGCAGGTCGCCCTCGATGACGTCCTCGCTGCGGACGGCGTGATCGAGCCGAGCCAGCCCGGGGTGGCCGAGGCCGCGCACGTTGGCGCGAGCCCGGGTCCGCTCGACGCGGACCGCGATCGAGGAGTTGCGGTCGATGGCCAGCAGCACGTCGGCGCTGCCGCCCCCGGTCGAATGGACCCGGCCCAGCACGCCGTCGGCGGTGATCACCGGCATCCCGCGCGAGAGCCCGTCGTCGCTCCCCTTGTCGAGCGTCACCAGCTGCAGCCCGGAGGGCTCGGCCCGCACCCCGATGACCCGCGCGCCGGTGTAGCCGCGCGCCGGCGCCGCCTCGGCGATGGCCAGCAGCCGGCGCAGCCGGTCGTTCTCGGTCGCCTCGTGGCGCAGCAACTGGAGCTGCAGCTGGAGCGACTGGCTCTCCTTCAACAGCCCGGCGGCGCGGCGGTGCGAGCCACGCAGCGCCACGTAGCCGTCCCACGCCTCGAGCACGCCGACCGCCACCACCCCCACGCCCTTCTCGAGGGGCGCGGTGAGGGAGAGCAAGGCGCGATCGACGCGCGAGTGTTGGCTCGGCTTCTTCGAGTTGGCGAAGAAGACGGCCAGCGGGAAGAGGAGCAGGACCGCGACCAGGATCAGCTCGCGGTACCGCCGAAGGAGGGACAGCACGGGGTCTCCGACCGGGGCAAAATCCCTTGCATTTTAGCGACCATTGGCTAGGTTCTTCAACCTTCCGGCGCATCCTCGCGCCGATTCTTCCACGCACCCGTCACAGGAGCCGTCAGCGCCCATGCTGGACAACCTCAGAGCGAACAAGGGCGGCGTCATCACCTACGTCTTCCTGTTCGCCATCATCATCGTCTTCGTGGTCAGCTTCGGGCCCGGATCCTTCGACAAGGGCTGCTCTGGCGACCAGGCCACCGCCTGGGCGGCACGCGTCAACGGCGAGACCGTCTCGGTTGCCGAATACGAGCGGACCTACGCCAACCTGATGCGGAACTTCCAGCAGCAGGCCGGCCAGGGCTTCTCCCGCGAACTGGCCGAACAGCTGGGCCTGTCGAAGATCGCCCTCGACCAGGTGGTCGACCGGGCCCTGGTGGTGGCCGAGGCCCGCAAGCAGGGGCTGGCCATCTCCGACCAGGAGCTGGCCAGGACCATCGTGGAGATCCCCGGCTTCCAGGCCGACGGCAAGTTCGACCGCGAGGGATACAGGCGGTCGGTGGCCAGCGCCTACGGCTCGGAGTCCCGCTTCGAGGCGGTGCTGCGAGAGGACCTGCTCTACCAGCGCATGCTGGCCGGGATGCGCGAGACCGTGAAGGTCTCCGGCGCCGAGGTCAAGGCCGCCTGGTCGGCCGAGCATGACCGGGCCTCGCTCACCTTCGTCCGCTTCCCCTTGGCCGGAGCCCGCATCGAAGTGAAGAAGCCCCTCGACGCCGAGGTGGCCGCCTTCGCCGTCAAGGAAGGGGCCCGCATCGAGCAGTTCTGGAAGGAGAACCCGGCCCGCTTCGACCAGCCCAAGAAGGTGAAGGCCCGCCACATCCTCGTGAAGGTGGCGGCCGGCGGCGACGAGGCGGCGGCCCGGACCCGCATCGAGGCCCTGTCGAAGCGGCTGCAGAAGGGCGAGGAGTTCGCCACGCTGGCGTCCCAGGCCTCCGAGGATCAGAACACCAAGGCGCGTGGCGGCGACCTCGGCTTCGTCAGCGAGGGGCTGGTGGAGAAGCCGTTTGCCGAGGCGGCCATGGCGCTCAAGCCGGGCGGCATCTCCGGCCCGGTCAAGACCGGCACCGGCTACCACCTCATCAAGGTGGACGAGGTGGTCGAGGCCCGCCGGATCTCGCTCGAGACGGCCCGCTCGCAGATCGCCGCCGAGCTGCTGGTGGAGGACCACGCCAAGGCGCTGGTGGACGAGCTGGGCAAGGCGGCACTTTCCGCCGTCCAGGGGGGCCAGTCGCTCAGCGCCCTCTTCCCGGCCGAGACCTCCGGCAAGAAGCTGGTCAAGCTGGGGGGCCTGACGGTGTCCGCCGACTCGACCGGCCTCTTCGGCAGCGAGGCCGCGTACCTTCCCAAGCTGGGCAGCGTCCCCGGGCTGGCCGTCGCGGCGCTGGCCGGAGCCCCTGGCAAGCCGCTCCCGTCCGTCTACGCTTCGGCGCAGGGGCCGGTGGTGGCGGTGGTCGAGAAGCGCGAACAGCCCGACGCGGCCCAGTTCGAGACCCAGAAGGCCGACGTCGCCACCAGGCTGCGCAACCGGCGCGAGGCACAGGTGCAGTCGGCCTGGCTCAGGCAGCTGCGTGACGGTGGCAAGGTCGAGATCAATCCGGCGCTGGCTACCCAAGGCAAGTAGTCCTTCGCCGCCATGATCCTGACCCTCGCCTCCGGGAGCCCGCGCCGCCGCGAGCTGCTGGGCGGGCTCGGCTTCACGCTGGAAGTCCGCCCCGCCGACGCCGACGAGTCGGTCCAGCCCGGCGAGGTGCCCGCCGCCTACGTCCGGCGCGTGGCCCTGGCCAAGGCCCGGGCGGTGGACGGCGAGCTGGTGCTGGCCGCCGACACCACCGTCGCCGTCGACGGCCGGATCCTCGGCAAGCCGGCCGGCGCCGCCGACGCTGCCCGCATGCTCCGCCTGATCTCGGGCCGGACCCACCAGGTCGTCTCGGCTGTCGCGGTGCGCCGCCCAGCCGTGCGGCTCGAGCTCTGCGAGGTGGTGTCGACCGAGGTCGACGTGGCGCCGCTCGACGAGCGGATCATCGCCTGGTACGTCGCCAGCGGCGAGGCGCTCGACAAGGCCGGCGCCTACGCGGTGCAGGGGCTCTTCGGCGCCTTCGTGCGAGCGGTGCGTGGCAGCGTGACCGGCGTCATCGGCCTGCCGCTCGACGAGACCCTTGCGCTGCTGCGGCGCGCCGGCCATCCGCTCCCATGGGATCGGCCCTGAACCAGAGTGGCCAGCGGGCGTGAGTCCCGAAAGGGGCGTTGCCGGCCCAGTTGGGATCCTACAAGGGTATCCAGTCCTCGTGTTTCCCGCCCCTCGTACCAACCGGGAGTCACCCATGTCATCGAGAAGCTTCCCGAAGGCCGCGCTGGTTCTCGCCGCTGCCGCCCTGCTCGCGGCCCCACCGCTCGCCCGGGCCCAAGCCAAGGGCCCGCCCATCAAGATCGGCATCGTCGGCCCCATGGCCTTCATCCAGGGTGAAGATGCCTGGAACGGCGCCAGCCTCGCGGCCGACGAACTCAACGCCGCGGGCGGCGTCCAGATCGGCGAGGTCAAGCGGCCCATCCAGCTGGTCAAGGTTGACACCAACGAGATCCTGAACGTCGGCGACGCCACCAACG
>JANPOM010000115.1:0-3817 GCA_031427995.1 Anaeromyxobacter sp.
CGATGGGAGCGGATTGCGCATGCACACCAGCGATAGCACCATCCGTCCGGACTGAACAGGCGTATCGTAGTACCGACCCAAGAGGGACGGGGAAGGTGCTGGCCCTCCCGTCGGCTCGACGCAGCCCGGGCCTCGGCCGGGGCCCCAGCCCTTCCCGAGTGCTGACGGACGCTTGCGACGGTCAGTGCGGCCGACCCAGCGAGGAACGCGAGTTCCCGCGTGATTGTTGCTGACTTCTTCCGTCACATTCGGTGCCCTCATTCGTCTACCTCGTTCCATCGTACGGTCAGTGTGACGAGCGGGAGCGACGAGATGGGTCGAGTGGCACGAGACACCAGCGAGGCGAGCGCTCGCCCAGGGGCGGGCTGGCTACTCCTGGTCGGCATGGCCGTGACGGCCTGCGGCAACCCCCAGCCGCCGGTGGCAGGCACGCCTTCGACGGCGTCGGCCGACGAGGTCCCGTTCGTGGTCTTCGTCGAGCCGAAGCTCGTCATCGAAGGCGTAGGCGCCACGGCGAGCGTGCCGGCGGCGGTCGGCAGCACCGTCTCGGCGCGGACCCTGACCAGCAGCGACCCGAGAGTCGTCGAGGTGACGGCGGAAGGAGCGCTCCGGGCCCGCTCGGCAGGTCGGGCGACGATCCGCGCCACCGGCAACCCGGCCCAGGCCCTTGAGGTGGAGGTCCGTGAAGCTCGGCCTCCGGGGACCAATCCCGGGAGGGCGACAGCGGCGGCGGGGATGGTTGAGCCAGCGGTCGCGAGTCCTTCCGCCGGCCCCCTCTCCCTCACGCCAAGCGCGGCCGACCTCAGCCTCGGGCAGGCGATCTTCTTCGAGGTCGCGGCGGGCGGCTTGCGGATCCAGCCGCAGTGGAGCTTCACCGGCCCCGTCCTGCTCCAGCAGACCGCTCCGACCGGCTTCGTGGCCAGCGCCGTCGGCAAGACCAGGCTCTGTGTCTCGAGTGGCCAGCAGTCGAGCTGCGCCGCGGTCGTCGTCTCTCGCTGAAATGCCGTCCATGAAGCGCCGCACCACGAGAAAGGGAACCCAGTGACCCTCGCGACCGCCGCAGTTCAGCTGATGCTCCTCGTGCATGGGCAGGTCCAAGCCACCAGCAGCGTGGCCGCCAAGGGTGTGGTGGCCCCGCTGGCGGGCGGCACGGGGTGCATGGCGGGAGACACGGAGGCGTGCACCAAGACGGGGTGCGCGACCGGCATCAAGACCTGCACCGAGTTCGGCACCTGGGGAGCGTGTGTCTGCGAGCCGTTGGAGTGCCCGAGCACCACCTGCAGGACGGGTACGGCCGTATTCGTCAGCGGCGCCTGGAGCTGCGCCTACACCAATGCTGCCGCCGGCACCAACTGCGACACCGACGGCGACGTCTGCAACGGCGTGAACACCTGCGATGGCGCAGGCGCATGCAAGGTCGGCACGCTGCCAAACCTCGACGACCTCAACCAGGCCACGCTCGACTACTGCGGTCCAGACGGCGTGAAGCACGTCCCCATCAGCTCCAACGGGACCGGGAAGGAGGCCTTCTCGACGCCGTCGAGCGGCCCCGATCCGCGCTCCAGGGCACTCCCGGTGGCGCCCAACGCCGGCGGACCGGTGGTCGATGAGAGCCGCGGCACGCTCAACTACCGGTACAGCTTTGAGCTGCCGGCGGCCCGAGGGCGATACCAGCCGCGCCTGGAGCTCCTGTACAGCAGCGCGACCACCTACAACGACGCCGCAGGGGCGGGCTGGTCGCTGACCTCGTTCTTCATCGAGGCGGGCCCAACGCCGCCGCAGTCGTCGGCGGCGCAAACCGAGCCTCTTCAATGGTGGAGCGCAGCGGGTGGTCCACCGATCGGCTGGTGGCTGGTGGCCGACGGCACGAGAATGCGCCTCCTCCCCAAGCCCAACTCTCCGGACGAGTGGCGGACGGAAGTCCAGGGGCCCTTCGTGAGCATCAAGTGGGCACTCAACAAGTGGATCGCGACAGATGCGGCGGGGACGACCTTCAGCTTCGACCGGAGGTTGCCGGAGGCGGCCAGCGCCGTCACCTGGGGGCGCCACTATCTCGGAGCCGTGACCGATGTAGACGGGAACCAGACGCTGTTCGGCTACCAGGTCGAGTCCGGTGCCGCGGCCCAGCTGAAGACGATCCGCTACAACTTCGCCAGCGGCTACTCGGGGACGTTGATCGATCTCTCCTGGTCGCCGGACTACCAGGCACGCATCCAGCGGGCCTCCGACACCGTCGCCTACAGGACCAATATTCTGCGCACGGTCCGGATCAAGGGGGCCTGGAGCGCGGGGGAGCCAACCATCCTGCGCCATGAACTGGCGTACACGCACCAGCAGCAGGCGGACACGCTGCTGCTGTGGCAGGTGGTCGTGAAGGCCGGGGAGGGCGAGGTCTCCTTGCCGCCGACCACATTCGGGTACCAGGTCGGCACGACCAACTACCAGTTGGCGGCGGGCGTCCCGATGCCGAATGCCCTTGCGTACCTCACCGCAACGAAGGCGAGCGAGCAGTGGCTCGACCTCGATGGCGACGGCCTGCCGGACCGGGTGGCGTGGCCGAACTGGCAGCGAAACACCACCACTTCCCTGGGTTCGCCTGTTCCAACCTTCGGCACCAATACGCTCATCCCCGGGGCGCCGGAACTCTCACCTGCTCCGGCCTTCGAGGGAAATCCTCAGACTGCGGCGTTCATGGACCTCGACGGGGATGGGATCATCGACCTGGTCGCGGTGGGCGAGAACGTCACCAGCGGGCTTCGCTGCGACTACCAGGTGTGGCTCGGCCAGGGGAGCGGCGCCTCCTACTCGCTCTCGGCCACCAGGCTCTGCGTCGATGCCAGCCAGGTCCGGGGCCAGGTCGCGCCCGAGCACTTCGGCATCCGGTACGCGAGCAAGACGGTCGAGGCCTTCTCCCTGATGGACGTGAACGGTGACGGTGTCCCGGATCTCGCCAAGCCTGATCCGGGCACTGGCCTGCTTGACGTATGGCTCGGGTTCCCGACCAGGGGCCCCTCGGGAAACCTGACCGGCTTCGGCTTCGCGGTGGGAAGGACCATGGCGGTGCCACGCCCGAACGACGTGCTCTCCGGTCTCGACCTCAATGGGGACGGACTGGGCGGCGACTATGCGGCATCGGGGGGCCTGGTTTCGGCTGCTGGTACGGCCATCTTCGGCGAGGGGGGACGCTTCACCGGCACCGCCTACCCATGGACGGTCGCGAACTGGGCCAACGGAAATTCCCCGGTCCCAGCCTATGCCCTGGTCTCGGCGACGCTGCCAGTTGCGCGGAACCAGTTCACCTGTCCTCCTCCGCCAAGTTTCCCCGCGGGCTCGTTTGTCTATGGGGTCAATTTCGACGACCCACGTAGGACAGTCGGCCTCGCTGACCTCAATGGCGATGGCCGCCTGGACCTCCTGATCAAGCCGTCTCCATTGGATCCCGCCTGCAGTTCCTGGCAGGCGTGCACGCCGGATGTGGACAACTTCGTGCTTGGAGGCCAGTGCCACGACCCCGCCAAGGTCTGCTCGTTGGTCGTCTACTGGAACACCGGCGGCGGCTTCGAGCGGGGAGGATCGATTGCCGCCACCGGTTGTGCCGACGGCGGGACCTGCCACAACGACCTGTTGCCATCATCGGAATTCGCGGCAACCCCGGACCCCAATGGCACGGGCGTCCAGTGCCGCTATGCTTGGAATAGCAGGGACGGCCTCACAAGCGGGGAGCTACCAGCCGAGGCGGGATCGACCTCCTTCACTGCGTGGTACGCCGACTTCATCGACCTCGACGGCGACGGCATCGCCGACTACGCCACCAACG
>JANPOM010000116.1:0-1795 GCA_031427995.1 Anaeromyxobacter sp.
GGAAGTACGGGACTGGAGTAGTCCCGCCGGCGCACCCCACCTTGGGACCGCACCACCTGTCCTGCCTCAAGGCGCACGGGTGTCAACTCGTGGGAGAGATTCGACACACCGTGCAAAGCGCCGCCATCACCTTCTTGCTCGCCCTGCTCGCCGCACTGGCGCTCACCCCGGTCGCTCGTCACCTGGCCCACCGGCTGGGGGCTCTCGACCACGTCCTCACCTCCCGGAAGGTCCACGGCCGACCTACCGCCAGGCTGGGTGGGCTCGCCATCGTCGGCGCGTTCTACCTGGCGCTGGGCGCGCTGGCCCTCATCGACGACGCCGCCCTGGCGCTCTTCCTGGATGAGCCGATGCGGGCCCCGGCCCTGCTGCTCGGCGGCCTCGTCATCGCCGGGCTCGGGCTCCATGACGACCTCCACGGCGCCAGCGCCGGCTCGAAGCTCCTGGTGGAGTTCGCCGTGGCCGGGCTGCTCTACGCCGCCGGTTACCGCATCGACGTGGTGGCGCTCCCGTTCCTGGAGCCCATCGCCCTCGGCTGGCTCGGCCTGCCGGTCACGCTGCTCTGGATCGCCGGCGTCATCAACGCCGTCAACCTCATCGACGGGCTCGACGGGCTGGCGGCCGGCGTGGCATTGGTGGCCGCCACCGCCACCGCCCTCCTGGCGGCGGTGGGCGGCAACCCGCTGGTGGTGCTCCTCGCCGCGGCCCTGGCCGGCGCGGCGCTGGGGTTCCTGCGCTACAACTTCAACCCCGCCTCCATCTTCATGGGCGACACGGGCAGCCTGTTCCTCGGCCTGGTGCTGGCCGCCACCTCGCTCCGGACGCAGCACGAGTCCTCCACCGCGGTGGGGCTGCTGGCCTCGGCGCTGGTGCTGGGATTGCCCATCGCCGACACCGCGCTGGCCATCGGCCGCCGGGCGCTGCGCGGCGTCCCGCTCTTCCGGGCCGACCGGGAGCACATCCACCACCGGCTCCTCGACTGCGGGCTCGGCCACCGCGCCGCGGTGCTGGTGCTCTACGGCGCGTCGCTCGCGCTGTCCGCGGCGGCGGTGCTCCTGGCCATCGGCGGCGGGGCCATCGACGCGGCGGTCCTGGCCACGCTGGCGGTGGCCTGCCCCGCAGCGCTGTGGCGGCTCGGCGTGCGCGGCACGCGGCCCGCGTCCGTGCTCTTCGAGCGCCGCCGCAACCTGGCGCTGCACGCGGACCTGCGCCGCATCCGGACCCGGCTGCGCCGTGCCGACGACTGGAGCGAGGTCTGGCCGGTGGTGCACCACGCGGCCGACCTGCTCGGCGCGGGCGGCGTGGAGCTGCGCATCGCCACCACGTCGGCTGGCGTGCACGCGGCCCGCTACTCGGCCGGCCCCACCGGCGATGGCTTCCTGTGCGCACGCTCGTCCCTGGCCCCTGGCGCACCTGCCGGCAGCCTGGTGCTGCGCTGGAGCGAGCGGACCGCCCTCGACCGCGACACCGAGATCGCGGTCGAGATCTTGTGTGGCGAGGTCGGCAGCGCGATCGGTCGGATCCAGCGCCGGCGCCAACGCGGGAGGCCGGCGGAGTCGTCGCTCGCAATGCCCGAGGTCTTGCTGGCCGAGCGGTCGCCGAGGGCCTGAGCCGCGCCGCCCCATCGGGAGCCTTGACGCCTGCTCATCCGAGCAGCATCTCCAGCCCACCCACTCGCAGCCCCCGAGGCCCCCATGCCCGTCAGCCCCATCCCGCCGGCTACCGCACCCTCACCCCCGGCTGCACCCTGCGCGGCGCTGCCAAGGCCATCGCAAACGTCGCCGTCGACACCACG
>JANPOM010000117.1:0-32719 GCA_031427995.1 Anaeromyxobacter sp.
CCGGCTCGATCGCGAGACCTCCGGCATCATCCTGGTGGCCAAGACCCGCCAGGCCATGGTGACGCTGGCCCAGCTCTTCGAGTCGAAGGCCGAGCTCAAGAAGCAGTACCTGACGCTGGCCAAGGGGAAGATGCCGCAGCAGAGCGGCCTCTTCGACCAGCCGCTCTCCGAGCACGAGCAGTCGGGCCGCTCCAAGGAGATCCGCGGCGTCAACATGCAGCCGGCGCTGACCCGCTGGAAGGTGCTCGGCTCCATGAAGGAGGCGACGCTGCTGCAGGTGCTGATCGAGACCGGCCGCACCCACCAGATCCGGCGCCACCTGCAGGCGGCGGGTCACCCGGTGGCCGGCGATCCGCGCTACGGCGACTTCAACTTCAACCGGACCGCCCGCACGCGCTGGGGGTTGCGCCGCATGTTCCTGCATGCCTGGAAGCTCGAGCTGCCGCATCCCGTCACCGGCACCATCCTCCGGCTCGAGGCGCCGCTGCCGGTGGAGCTGCTGGAGGCCCTCAAGGCGCTCAACCTGCCGCCGCCGCCGGCCGGTGTCCCGGCCGTTGAAAGAGGAAAGCGCGGCAAGTAAGGTCCGCCACCCCAATGACGGATCCGACCGTCCCGGGCGCGCCGCCGCCCACCGAAGACCCAGCGCCGGCCCCGCGGCTGGTGCTGACCGGCTTGCCGCCGCCCCGCCCGCGCTGGCAGCAGGTGCTGCGCTGGTCGCTCTTCGCCGCCATCCTGGTCTTCAACGCCGGCCTTGCGCTCTTCGCCGCCCTCTGGCTCCACTTCGGCAAGGGGCTCCCCGACCTGCCCTCGATCGAGGGCTACCGGCCGCCCATCATCACCGAGGCCATCAGCGCCGACGGCCAGATCGCCGGCGAGTTCTTCAACGAGCGGCGCAAGGTGGTGCCTTACCCGCGCATCCCGCGCCACCTGGTGCAGGCCTTCATCGCCTCGGAGGACCAGCGCTTCTTCGACCACGCCGGGGTCGACCTGCGCGGCACGCTGCGCGCCGCGCTCACCACCTACGTGCTGCGCAAGGGCGTGAAGGGCGGCTCGACCATAACGCAGCAGACCGCCAAGGCGATCCTGGTCAGCTCCGAGGGGTTCGCCGAGGGGACCAGGCGCAACCTGCGCCGCAAGGTCCGCGAGTTGATCCTGGCGGCGCGGCTGGAGCGGCGTTTCAGCAAGGAGCAGATCCTCTGGCTCTACCTGAACGGCGTCTACCTCGGCCACCACAGCTACGGCGTGCAGTCGGCCGCCGAGAACTACTACCGCAAGAACGTCGAGGAGCTGACGCTGGCCGAGGCGGCGCTGCTGGCCGGCCTGCCCCAGGCGCCCAGCCGCTACTCGCCCTTCGCCCACCCCGAGGCGGCGCGCGACCGGCGCCGCTACGTGCTGCGGCGCATGGCCGAGGAGGGCTTCATCACCGCCGCGGAGCGGACCGACGCCGAGGCCCAGGAGGTGAACGTCTTCGGCGTCGACGACGTCTTCCGCGAGACCGCCCCGTTCTACGTGGAGCAGGTGCGCCGCCAGATCGTCGAGCGCTACGGCAACCAGCGGCTGCTGCAGGACGGCCTGCGCGTCGAGATGGCCATGGACCTGGAGAAGCAGCGGGCGGCGCAGGCCGCCATGCTGAAGGGGCTCATGGAGGTCGACCACCGCCAGGGGTTCCAGGGACCGGTCGACCACCTCGAGGGGGCGCCGCGCCAGGCGCTGCAGGCCCGGCTGGCCAGGGCCTGGCCGGCGCGGTCGCTGGAGCTGGGCGACTACGCCGTCGGCGTCGTGGACCGGGTGGGCGAGAAGGTGGCCGAGGTGCTGGTGGGCGAGCAGCGCGGCTTGCTGCCGCTGGCCGGGATGCGCTGGGCCCGCAAGCCCAACCCCGAGGTGCTCCACGCCGAGGCCCAGCTGCGCCGCATCACGGGCGTGCTCCGGCCCGGCGACGTGGTGCTGGTCCGGCGCGTCGAGCGCAAGGAACTGGTCGAGCGCGAGGAGAAGGACCCGGTCAAGGTGCGCGAGCTGCCCGAGGGCGACCTGCTCTTCACCCTGGAGCAGGAGCCGAAACTGCAGGGGGCGCTGGTCTCGATCGACCCGCACAGCGGGGAGGCGGTGGCGCAGGTCGGTGGCTACGACTTCGAGGCCTCCGAGTTCAACCGCGCCTTCCAGGCTTGCCGCCAGCCCGGTTCGGCCTTCAAGCCGCTGGTCTACGCGGCCGCCATCGAGAAGCTCGACTGGACGCCGGCCACCATCCTCAGCGACGCCCCCATCGTCTTCCGCGACGACGACAACGCCTGGAAGCCGCAGAACTTCGGGCAGGACTTCAAGGGCGACGTCACGCTGCGCACCGCGCTCGTCAACTCGATGAACATCCCGGCGGTCAAGACCGCCGAGGCCCTCTCGAGGGAGCTCGGCGCCGACTTCCTCGGCGCCTGGGCGGCACAGCTCGGCCTGACCACGCCGGTCAAGAAGGAGCTGGGGAGCGCGCTCGGCTCCTCCTGCGTCTCGCTCTGGGAGCTGACCGGGGTCTACGCCACCTTGGCGCGGCTGGGCGAGAAGCTGCCGGTCACCATGGTGAAGCGGGTGCTCGACCGTGAGGGGCGGACCCTGGAGGACCGGACCCGGCCGCGCGATCCCTGGGTGCCGCTCTCGACGCGGCTGGGGGCGGCGGTGGCCGAGGTGACCCGCCCCCGCGCCCGGGCCCTGGAGGAGACCACCGCTTACATCGTGGTCAGCCTGCTGCGCGAGGTGGCCACGGTCGGCACCGGCGCCGGGGCCCGCGCCCTCGGCAAGCCGGCCGCCGGCAAGACCGGCACCACCAACGACTCCTTCGACACCTGGTTCATGGGCTTCACCCGCGACCTCGCCACCGGGGTCTGGCTCGGCTACGACCAGAACGTCACCCCGCTGGGGCGCGCCGAGACCGGCGGCCGGGCCTCGCTCCCCATCTGGCTCGACTACATGTCCTCGGCGCTGCGCGACCGCCCGCAGCCCGAGTTCGATCCTCCCGAGGGGATCATCCTGCAGCGCATCGACCCCGAGACCGGCAGGCCGGTGGCGGAGGGCGAGCCGGGGGTGCTGGAGCCCTTCAAGGAGGGGACCGAGCCCCTGCTGGAGGAGGGGGAGCCCCGCAAGCCGGTCGAGGTGCAGGACCTCTTCATGCAGTAATCTCAGGGGGGGGAGCGTGCTAGGCTTTCCCCCGCGCCATGCTCAACGCCCTCGCCCGCCTCGGAGTGAAGCGGACCCTCTTCCTCGCCATCGGCGGCGCCTTGGCGCTGGCCGGCGCCTTCACGGCCTGGAGCATCAACCGGGTGGTGCTGGGCGCGCTGGAGGAGTCGCTGCTCCACCGCGGCGAGAGCGACGCCCGGGTGCTGGCCACCGAGCTGACGGCCGGGCTCACCAGCGGCGCCGGGGCGGCCATCGCCTCCCGGCTCGAGGAGCGGTTCGACGAGAGTCAGGACGCCTACGCGGTGGTGATCCGCACCGATCTCTCCATCGCGGCCAAGCGCTTCGCGCGGACCCGCCCCGACACCGCCGACGACGTGGTGCAGGCCCACGCCACCGCCGGCATGGCAGCCTCCTTCCGCAGCGATGGACTGCTCCGCTTCACCTCCCGGGTGACGGTGACGCAGGCGAGGCCCGACGGCTCCACCGAGGAGAAGGTGGTCGGCCACGTGCTGCTCGGCGTCACCTCGACCCGGCTCAACCAGCGGCTCTCCGAGGTCCGCGTGCTGGTGCTGGGGCTGCTGGGCGCCGGCGGCCTGCTGCTGGCGACGCTGGTCTACTTTTTCACGGCGCGGCTGGTGCTGGCCCCGCTCGACCAGATGAGCTCGGTGGCGCGGCGCATGAGCGACTCCGACCTGACCGCCCGGGCGGCGCGCGGCGGCGAGGACGAGCTGGGCACGCTGGCCGACTCGCTCAACCGCATCGGCGAGAACCTGGCCGGGACACTCTCGCGGGTGCAGACGGTGACCGGCGGCATCGCCGAGGTCATCGTCCGGATCGGCAGGACCGGCGCGGCGGTCTCGGCCGGCGCCGGCACGGTCACGGCCCGGGCCGTCGACACCTCCTCGTCGATGGGCGAGATGATGGCCAGCCTCAAGGGGATCGCCGCCAACGTCGAGGTGCTGGCCGGGAGCGCCGAGGAGTCCTCCTCCTCGATCCTGGAGATGGCCGCCACCAACGACGTGGTGGCCGAGAACATCCAGGCCCTGGCCGCCTCGGTGGAGGAGACCACCGCCGCCATCGAGGAGATGACCTACTCGATCAAGGAGGTGGCCAAGAACATCGAAGACCTCTCGGCCACCACCGAGCAGACCAGCTCCTCCATGAACGAGATGGACGTCTCCATCTCGCAGGTCGAGACCAACGCCAACGAAACGGCCCGGCTCTCCGAGCAGGCCCAGCGCGACGCCGAGATGGGGGCCGAGGCCCTCTCCCGCACCCTGCTCGGCATCGACAAGATCAAGGAATCGTCGAAGGAGGCGGCCAGCGTCATCGAGGCGCTGGGCCGCAAGATCTCCGCCATCGACAACATCCTCAACGTCATCGACGACGTGGCCGAGCAGACCAACCTGCTGGCGCTCAACGCCGCCATCCTGGCGGCCCAGTCGGGCGAGCACGGCAAGGGCTTCGCCGTCGTGGCCGACGAGATCAAGGACCTGGCCGAGCGGACCGGGGCCTCCACCAAGGAGATCTCCGAGCTGATCCGGGCGGTGCAGGAGCAGTCCAAGGCGGCGGTCACGGCCATGGACCGCGGCGTCCGCAACGTCGAGGAGGGCGTGCGGCTGGGCCAGGAGGCCGAGACCGCCCTGAAGAAGATCGAGGCCTCCTCGCACCAGGCCACCCACATGGTCCGCGCCATCGCCCGCGCCACCATCGAGCAGGCGCGCGGCTCCAAGCAGGTGACCGCCTCCATCATCCGCATCGCCGAGACGGTGCAGCAGATCGCCACCGCCACCGCCGAGCAAGCGCGCGGCTCCGAGCAGATCATGAAGAGCGCGGAGAAGATGAAGTCCATCACCAAGCACGTGGAGCGCTCCTCGCAGGAGCAGGCCCGCGGCTCCAAGCAGATCACCCGGGCCATCGAGTCGATCAGCGAGATGGTCCACCACCTCAGCCGCGCCCAGAAGGAGCAGACCCGCGGCTCGGAGCAGGTGATGGGGGCGGTGGTGCAGATCAAGCAGGTGGCCGAGGCGCAGAACCTTTCGGCCAGCGACCTTCAGGAGGCCATCGCCGACCTGGCCTTCCAGGCCGAGGTGCTGCGCGGCGAGGTCCGCCGCTTCCGCCTGTAGTGCCGCGCCCCAGGCCGAGCCCAGGGCCCGTGATCGCCGGTCCACCCCTCGTGGTATGAACGGCCCCGCATGTTCGGCCTCGGCTTTGGAGAGATCGTCATCATCGCCATCCTGGCGCTGCTGCTGCTCGGCCCGGACCGGCTGCCCGAGGCGGCCAAGACGCTCGGCAAGACCCTGCAGGACCTGAAGAAGGCGACCGACGGACTGAAGGGCCAGCTCCAGTCCGAGATGTACTCGGTCGAGAAGGCGGTCCAGAAGGCCATCGACGGGGCCGGCTCACCGGCCGCCCCGGAGGTGCCCCCGGTGGCCGCCGCGGCCGTCGCCCGGACCGGTGGGCCGCCCGGGCCACCACCGCCCGCCACCGCCGAGAACGTCCCCGGCCTCGACGCCGCGCTGATCGATCCGCTGGAGCCGCCGCAGCCTCCGCCGCAGTCTCCGGTGCCGCCGCCTGTGGCGCCGCCGGCCGCCCCGGCCGAGCCGGCATGAGCGCGCCAGGGACCACCCCGCCCACCGCTGCCACCGCGTCCGCGACCGCCGCGGCCGCGGCCGCGGCCGACGGCGAGTCCAAGCTGACCTTCTGGGACCACCTGCGCGAGCTGCGCAAGCGAGTCATGTACTCGCTCTACGGTCTGCTGGCAGGCATGGCGGTGGTCGGCTCGTTCGTCGAGCGGATCGTCGATGAGTTGATGAAGCCGGTGCTGTTGGCGCTGCCGGCCGGGGCGCAGAAGCTGATCTACACCAGCGCCATCGAGCCGATGATGGTCTACGTCAAGGTGGCCATCTACGGCGGGGTCTTCGTGGCCGCACCCTGGATCCTCTACCAGCTCTGGCAGTTCATCGCGCCGGGGCTCTACAAGAAGGAGAAGCGGGTGGTGGTCCCCTTCCTCTTCTGGGGCACGCTGCTCTTCTACTCCGGGGCCTGGTTCTGCTTCCGCTGGGTCATCCCGGCCGCCTTCCCGGCCATGCTGGCCATCGCCGGCGACGCCACCATGGTCCCCATGCTCTCCATCAGCGAGCAGCTCGGGCTGGTGATGGCGCTGCTGCTAGGCTTCGGCGTGGTCTTCGAGGTGCCGGTCATCATCGCCTTCCTCTCGATGGTCGGGCTGGTCTCGGTCGAGTTCCTCGTCAAGTACCGGCGCCACGCCATGATCGTGAATACCCTGCTGGCGGCCGTCATCACCCCGACCGGCGACCCGCTCAACCTCGCCATGATGGCGGTGCCGATGTGCCTCTTCTACGAGGTCGGCATCATCCTGGCCCGCTTCCTCGGCAAGAAGGCGCCAGTCACCGGCGCCGCACCGACCTGAGCCGATCTGGCCATGCCGACGCCGCCGACGCAGGGGATGATGCTGTTCCATGGGCTGACCGCCGGCTTCGCCGTGCTCATGCTGGTCCGCCACGCCCCGGGGGCGCTTCGGCGCCAGCCGGTCGCGCTGCTCACTTGCCTGCTGGCGTTGGCGGTGCTCGCCTTCGCCGTGAAGGGGCTGGCCGGCGCCTGAGCCGCGGCCCGCTCCAGGAGAACCACCATGAAGAGCGCCGGTCCAGTCGAGGTCGTGATCCTCTCCGCCACCCGGACGCCCTTTGGCGCCTTCGGCGGCGCCCTCAAGTCGCTCTCGGCCACCGATCTCGCGGTCCACGCCGCGAAGGCGGCGCTGGCGGCCGGAAAGGTCGACCCCGGCGACGTCGGCCACGTCATCTTCGGCAACGTGCTGCAGACCTCGGCCGACGCCATCTACCTGGCCCGCCACGTCGGGCTGCGCGCCGGGGTCCCCGAGGCGGTGCCGGCCCTGACCGTCAACCGGCTCTGCGGCTCCGGCTTCGAGGCGGTGATCCAGGCGGCCATGTTCATCCAGACCGGGCAGGCCGAGCTGGTGCTGGCCGGCGGGACCGAGTCGATGAGCCAGGCGCCGCTGGTGCTGCGCAACGGCCGCTGGGGACACCCCTTCGGCAAGCCGCCGCCGCTGGAGGACTCGCTCTGGAGCGCGCTCACCGACTCCTATGTCGGCCTGCCCATGGCGCTCACCGCCGAGCAGCTGGCGGTCGACCACCGGCTCACCCAGCAGCAGGTGGACGAGTACGCCATCCTCTCGCAGCGGCGCTGGGCCGCCGCGCAGGAGGCCGGCCGTTTCGCCGCCGAGCTGGCGCCGTTGACCCTGGAAGGAAAGAAGGGGCCGGCGCGCGTCGAGCGGGACGAGTCGCCCCGGCCCGAGACCACGCTGGAGGGGCTCGCCAGGCTGCCCAGGGTCTTCAAGAAGGACGGCGTCATCCACGCCGGTTCGGCCAGCGGCATAGCCGACGGCGCCGCCGCGCTGCTGGTGGCGAACCGGGCCTGGGCCGAGGGCAAGGGGCTGGAGCCGCTGGCGCGGCTGGTCAACTGGGGCCACGCCGGCGTCGCCCCGGGGCGGATGGGGCTCGGTCCGGTCCCGGCGGTCAGGAACGCGCTGGCCCGGGCCGGGGCCACGCTCTCCGACTTCGACCTCTTCGAGGTGAATGAAGCCTTCTCGCCGCAGTACCTGGCGGTGGAGCGCGAGCTGGGGCTGCCGCGCGACCTCACCAACGTCGACGGCGGAGCCATCGCGCTCGGCCACCCGCTGGCGGCGAGCGGCGCCCGCATCACCGCCCACCTCGCGCACGAACTGAAGCGGCGCGGCGGGCGGAGCGCCATCGGCTCGGCCTGCATCGGTGGCGGGCAGGGAGTGGCGCTGATCCTCGGAGCGCCGTGAGGCGGGGCTCCGCACCCGGCGGCGGACCGCCCTGCCCGGTGCCGCCGGCTCGCCGGCTTCTTGCCCCAGTCGCCACCCGACGATAGGTTGCCTCGCAGGCGGGCGTGGCAGGGAGGGCGACGATGGTGGAGTTCACGGGCGTGAAGGTCTTCTCGACGACGTTGGCGAGGGACCGCGAGGTCATGGGCGAGACCATCACGCGCTGGCTCGGCGCCCACCCCGGCGTGGAGATCGTGGAACGGCTGGTGACCCAGAGCTCCGACAAGGAGTTCCACTGCCTGACCATCACCCTCTTCTACCGGGAGAAGGCCAGCGCCACGTGACGCGTCGCTGGAGCGGCCCGCGGAACGCCCTGACCCTGGGTGGGCAGGTGCCGGCGGCGGCCGGCGGCCTGCTGGCGGCGCTGCTGCTCGCCACCCTCGGCGCCACGCTCTCCCCGGCGTTCGGAGCGCTGCTCCAGCTCGACCTCGGAGACGGCTGGCGGCTGCTGCAGGCGTGGCGCTACCTCAGCTGGCCCTTCGTCGAGGGGCCACTCCCCGCCAGCCTCTTCACGCTCCTCTTCGCCGGGCTGGTGCTGCTCTGGCTGGGCCGGCAGCTCACCGCCGCCTGGGGCGAACGCGGCCTCCTGCTCAGGGTGGCCGCCATCTCGGCCGGGGCCGGCGGGCTCACCGTGCTGCTGCTCGCCCCCTTCGGCTGGGAGCTGCGGGTCTTCGGCATCTGGCCGCTCGTCAACGCGCTGCTGGTCTGCTGGGGGCTGCTCTACCAGGAGCAGCGGCTCAGCTGGTTCGGCGTGGTGGAGATGCGCGGCCTGACGGTGGCGCGGGTGATCGTCTGGGGCACTCCGGCCTGGGCGTTGCTGCTCGGTCCTTCCGGCCTCGGTCCGCTGGAGCGGCTGGCCGTCCATCTCCCCCACCTCGGCGGGCTGCTGGTGGCCTGGCTGTTGACCGGGAACGGGCCGCGGCGAGGCTGGCGCCACCTCACCGGCCGCTGGCGGGAAACCCGGCTCAAGCGGGCCCGCGGCCGGTTCGAGGTGGTCGACCCCGGTCCGAGGCCGCCGCGTGAGTGGATGAACTAGTGCCCCAAGCCCTACGGGCTCCTGGCCCCAGCCCAGTCAAGCCGCGGGCCGCGAGCGCCGCTCCCCTGTCCGCGGCTAGCTGCCTCTCAGCTCACCGACACCTGCTTGACGGCCGCCTGGTAGACCCAGATCCGGCCGGTGTTGGTGCGGGTGTCGGCCGGGATCATGAAGAAGCCGGTCAGCTCCTGGCGGTAGTCGGGGGAGAATCCGGCCACCTGGCGGCCATCGCGGAAGGTGACGCGGACCCGCTTCCCCTCCGCCAGCGGCGCCTGCTCGCCATGGGCCAGCATGAAGAAGATCGCCTTGACGCTGGAGGAGGGGACCGGGTCGATGGCCCCGGGAGGGCCCGGGTCGAGGGGCAGCTCGGGCGCCTCGAGGTCGGCGTTGGCGAGCGTTCCGCGCAGCACGCGCCCGTCTAGCAGGTGGACCACCACCCGGTTGACCCCGCTCACCACGGCGTTGCCGCTCGGCGCCACCGGAACTGGCTCGATCTCCGGCTCGGCCGCCGGAGCATCGTAGGCCGCGGCGATCTCGGGCGGGATGTCGATCTCCGTGGCCGGGTCGAGATCGGTGAGTTGCAGCGGCTCCAGCTCGCTCTCGGCCGGCAGCGACTCGAAGGCTGGCCCGGGCGCGGCCTGGGCCGATGGGGAGGACGCGGCAGCGACTGATGGTGTAGGCACGGCCGGTATCACGGTCGGCGCGAAGGGGGTGGAGAGATCGAGCGCCGGGATGCTCTCCCAGCGCTCCGACGGCGCCGCCGAGTCGGCCTCGGACCAGGGGGTGAGCAGGGGCGGTCCGGCCGCCTCGCCGAAAGAGCCGTCGGAGGCCAGCTCGAACCCGCCATCGAGCAACCCTTCAGGCTGCCAGCCGAGCGGCGCCTCGCCCAGCTCGAGCGGCGCGCCGCCGGGGAGCGAATCTCCCTCGGAGCCACCGAAGTCAGGTTCGCCGAGGGCGGCCAGCGCCGGCGCGGCGGCGGGCATGGCGTCGTACTCGCCGAACTGGAGCGGAGGCGGCTCGGCCGGCGGGGCGGTCAGCTCCTCGCCCGAATCGAGCGTGAGGTCCGGCTCCAGCTCGAAGCTCGGCTCGGTGTTGACCGTCCCCTCTGAGGCGACATCGGTGGCCGGGGCCGCCTCACCGAGTGCCGACCAGTCGTAGGTGGCGTTGGGATCGTAGCCGGCCGCGATCCAGGCCGCCTCGTCGTAGGGGGCGTCGGGGTCGTAGCCGGGCGCCTCCGGGTTCCAGGCCTGGGGCCGGACCTCCTGCCCGAGCGAGGCCGGATCGAAGTAGGGGTCATCGGAGAACGGCGGCTCCGGCTCGGCGAAGCGGTCCGCAGGTGGGGCGGCCGGGGCCGGCGGCGTCCAGGCGGGCAGCGGGTCGAACGGCGGCGGAGGGGCGGCCGCCGGGCGGCTGCGGAGTCCGGCCGGGAGCAGCGACTCGCGGAGCTGGGCGGCGGCGGCGGTGACGTCGAAGCCGCCGCGGGCCGGGGCGGGCTGCTCGAAGCCGACCAGGTCGCTGAGCTCGGCGTACCGGGCCTCCTCGGCGGGCGTCAACGCCCCGCTCCGCCGCTTCTGATCGAGGAAGCGGAACTCCTGCATGACGCTTCGGGAATCGGCCATGGCCTCTCGTGGTCGCTTGGCGCGGGCTGATGGTGCGCTGGGACCCGTTGGAATGATACCTCGACCCCCCCGGGCGGGGAAACGGCCACTGACTTGCTTCAGCAAGACCCAGCGAGCATGTATGGGCCGCCGATGAGCCGTCAAGACGACACCCGGGCGAGGCGGGGCGGTCCCCCCGGGGCGCCGCGACCCGCCGTCCCTTCCCCGAAGCCGGGAGCGCCCCGCGGTCTGCCCGTACACCAGCCGACCCGGGGCCCGCCGCGAGCCCCCACCGTGCCCGCCAGCGCCTTCCTCCCGCTCCACGCCGCCGATATCGCCGCGCGTGGCTGGAAGCAGCTCGACATCCTGCTGGTGAGCGGAGACGCCTACGTCGACCACCCGAGCTTCGGCACCGCGGTGATCGGCCGGGTGCTCGAGGCGCAGGGGTTCAAGGTAGGCGTGGTGGCCCAGCCCGACTGGCGCTCCACCGCCGACTTGCTCCGGCTCGGCCGGCCGCGCCTCTTCGTCGCCATCGCCTCGGGCGCCATGGACTCGATGGTCAACCACTACACGGCGCAGAAGCGGCGCCGCTCCGACGACGCCTACACGCCGGGCGGCCTGGCCGGGATGCGGCCGGACCGGGCCACGGTGGTCTACTCGAAGCTCTGCCGGCAGGCCTTCGGGCCCACCATGCCCATCGTCCTCGGCGGCATCGAGGCCTCGCTGCGCCGCATCGCCCAGTATGACTACTGGGACGACAAGGTCCTGCCCTCGATCCTCATCCCCTCCGGCGCCGACCTGCTGGTCTATGGGCAGGGCGAGAAGCCGGTCCTCGAGATCGCCAGGCGCCTGGCCATGGGCGAGGACGTCTGCGGCCTGGTCGACATCCCGGGGACGGCGGTGGCGGTGGCCGAGCCGGCGCTGGCCCAGCTCGAGTCGCGGGCGCGCGGCGTGCTCCAGCTGCCGAGTTACGAGGCGGTGGCGGCCGACAAGCGCACCTTCGCCGACTTCTCGCGCCTCTACCACCTCGAGCACAACCAGGCCAACGCCCGCGTCATGGTCCAGCCGCACGGCGTGGGCAAGAGGGCGCGGCTGGTGGTGGTGAACGAGCCCATGCCGCCTCCCAGCACCAAGCAGCTCGACCGCATCGCCGAGCTGCCCTACGTGCGCGAGGCCCACCCGAGCTACGGCGGGCTGCACATCCCGGCGCTCGAGCAGATCCGCTGGTCGATCCAGATCCTGCGCGGCTGCGCGGCCGGCTGCAGCTTCTGCTGCATCACCGAGCACCAGGGGCGCGACGTGGCCAGCCGCTCCGAGGCCAGCGTGCTGCGCGAGCTGACCGCGCTGGCCAAGAAGGAGAACTTCAAGGGGACCATCACCGATCTCGGCGGCGCCACCGCAAACATGTGGAAGATGACCTGCACCGACGAGGCGGCCCACACCGCCTGCCGGCGGCTCTCCTGCGTCTACCCGAGCGTCTGCCAGTTCTTCGCCGTCGACCACGGCCCGCTCATCGACCTCTACGAGAAGGCCAGGGCGGTCAAGGGCATCAAGCACCTCTTCGTCGGCTCGGGCGTCCGCTACGACCTGGCCCAGGCCGACCAGAAGAACGGCGACCGCTACCTGAAGACGCTGGTGACCCACCACGTCTCGGGGCAGCTCAAGGTGGCCCCCGAGCACGTCTGCGAGCCGGTCTTGAAGGTGATGAAGAAGCCGGGGGTCGAGTCGTTCGAGAGGCTGCGGCGCGACTTCGAGAGGTACTCGGCCGAGGCCGGCAAGGAGCAGTACCTGGTCCCCTACTTCATCTCCTCGCACCCGGGCGCCTCGCTGGAGGAGGCGGTGCAGCTCATGGAGTACCTGCAGAAGAACCGCTGGAAGCCGCAGCAGGTGCAGGACTTCATGCCCACCCCCATGACGCTGGCCTCGGACATGTACTGGTCGGGCTACTCGCCGCTCACCATGAAGCCGATCCACGTGGCGCGCGACCTGGAGGAGAAGCGCATGCAGAAGGCGCTGATCCGCTGGGGCGACCCCGACAACGCGCCGCTCATCGAGAAGGCGCTGCGCAAGACCGGTCGGCTGGCCCCCGGCCAGCGAATGAGCGCCGGCATGCGCCCGGCCCGCGAGGGGCAGCGGCCGCCCTGGGCGCGGCGCGGGGCCCGGCCCTTCCCGCCCAGGAAGAGCTGAGGCGCTGGGGTGGGTAGGCGCGGCAAGGTGCTGGTGGGGATGAGCGGCGGCGTCGACTCGTCGGTGGCCGCGGCCCTGCTGCGCGACCAGGGCTGGGACGTGACCGGGCTCTTCGTCTGCCTCGGTGACGCCGCCGACGCCGACGGCGGGAGCGGTTGCTGTTCGCCGCAGGACGCCGCCGACGCCCGGCGCGTGGCCGGCCTGCTCGGCGTCGACCTCTTCGTGCTGCAGGCCAGCGAGGAATTCAATCGGATCATCGACCGCTTCGTGGCCGAGTACGCCGCCGGCCGCACCCCCAACCCCTGCATCGGCTGCAACCGCGACATCAAGTTCGCCCGCCTCCTCTCCCAGGCCCGCGCCCTCGGCTTCGACGCCATCGCCACCGGCCACTACGCCCGGGTGGTGGAGCGGGCCGGCCAGCCGGCTCTGGCCCGGGCCAGGGCCCGCCAGAAGGACCAGAGCTACGTGCTCTTCGAGCTGCCGGTCGAGGTGCGGCGCCGGCTGCTGCTGCCGCTCGGCGAGCTGCCGGGCAAGGAGGCGGTGCGCGAGCTGGCCCGGGGGCTCGGGCTGCCGGTCCACGACAAGCCCGACAGCCAGGAGATCTGCTTCGTGGGGGAGGGCGGCTACGCCGGGCTGCTCGCCGAGCGGGCCCCGGCGGCGCTCACCCCGGGGCCGATCGTCGACGAGGCTGGGCACATGGTGGGACGCCACCAAGGCTACGCCCTCCACACCATCGGCCAGCGTCGAGGCCTGGGGGGCGGGGCGGGCGAGCCGCGCTACGTCACCGGCATCGAACCGGCCACCGCCACGGTCCGGGTCGGGCCGAGGTCGGCAACGCTGCGCGCCGGCCTGCGCGCGGCGCGGCCCTTCTGGCAGGGGCGGCTGCCGCCCGATGGCCGGGTGCAGCTGCAGCTCCGCTCGGCCCCGGTGGCGGCGCCGGCCACGGTGACGCTCGACGAGGGCGGCTTCACGGCCCGCTTCGACGAGCCGGTGGCGGCGGTGGCGCCCGGGCAGGCGGCGGTGCTCTACGACGGCGAGGTGGTGGTGGGCGGCGGCTGGATCGAGGGCGCGCTGTAATCCGGTGCCGGCGCGGGCCGGGTGAGGTCAGCGCGGCTCAGTGCCCCGACCCAGGAAGTCGACCGCCTGGTCCCAGAGGGCGAGCCCCGGCGCGAGGTCGAGGCCATTGTGCCCCGCCCCCTCCTCCACCTGGAGCCGCTTGGGGCCCGCCAGCGCCGCGAAGAGCCGCTCGCCCTCACCGCGGGTCACCACCTCGTCGGCGCCGGCGAGCAGCAGCAGCGACGGGCCCCGCCAGCCCGCCAGGTCGCGCAGCGGCGCCCAGCGGTCGACGAGGAGCCAGGCGGGGACGAACGGGTAGTGGTGTCGCGCCACCGTGGCCAGCTCGGCGAAGGGGGTCACCAGGAGGAGGCCGCGGACCAGCGCCGGCCGCTGCGCCGTGGCCGCCGCCGCGACGCCGCTCCCCAGGCTCTCGCCGAGGAGCCAGACCGGCGCCCCCTCGGCGGCCAGGGCGTCGATCGCCTCCACGGCGGCGGCGGTGAGCGTCGAGCGTGACGGCGAGCCGGGGCGGGCGCCGTATCCCGGGTACTCGAGCAGCACCACCTCGACGCCGCGCGGCCGCAGCGCGGCGAGGTAGGCGAACCGGTCGAGGGCCGAGCCGGCGTTGCCGTGCAGGACCAGGAGCCGGGCCCGCGGCGGGTGGCCCGCCGCGGGGGAGCGCCGCCAGCCGCGCAGCCCGCCGGACGGGTCGAACCACGGGGCCAGGCCGAGCCGCGACGAGCGCCCCAGCGCCTGGGCCAGCTCGAGGCGATCCGGGAAGTAGAGGAGGCGCCGCTGCAGGAGGAGCGCCGCGACCAGCAGGGCGCCGAGGAGGACGGCCAGGGCGAGGACGGCGCGAACGAGCGGGTGCACCGCCCCACGCTGCCACGGCCGGGCCGCCCCCGCCATCGCGCCCGGCCCGGTTGGGCCGACCGGCCGCCGCTTTCCCGGCGCGCCGCGGCGCGATAGCCTGCCGGCCGCATGACGGAACCCCTCACCGACGCGGCCCGGCTGGAGCGCCACGCCGCCCTCGCCGCCGCCGACCACCGCCACCTCTGGCACCCCTTCACCCAGATGCAGGACTGGCTGAAGGAGGACCCGATCATCATCGACCGGGCCGAGGGGGTCGAGCTGATCGACACGCTGGGGCGGCGCTACCTCGACGGCGTCTCCTCGCTCTGGTGCAACGTCCACGGCCACCGCGTGCCGGAGCTGGACCAGGCGCTGCGCGACCAGCTCGACCGCATCGCCCACTCGACGCTGCTCGGGCTGGCCTCGACCGCCTCCATCGAGTGCGCCGAGGAGCTGATGCGGCACGTCCCGGCGGCGCTCACCCGGGTCTTCTTCTCCGACGCCGGCGCCACCGCCGTGGAGATCGCCGTCAAGCTGGCGTACCAGCACTTCCAGCTGCGCGGCGACGTGGAGCGGAGCCAGTTCGTCTCCATCACCGGCGGCTACCACGGCGACACCATCGGCGCGGTCTCGGTGGGCGGCATCGACCTCTTCCACCGGATCTTCAAGCCGCTGCTCTTCGACGTCCACCACGCGCCGCAGCCCTACTGCTACCGCTGCCCGCTCGGGAAGGCGCTGCCCGGCTGCGCCATGGCCTGCGCCGGCGAGGTCGAGGCGATCTTCGCCGCCCGCCCCGGGAAGATCGCGGCGCTGGTGGTCGAGCCGCTGGTCCAGGGGGCCGACGGGATGATCACCCAGCCGCCCGGATACCTGCGGCGGATGCGGGAGATCTGCGACCGCCACGGCGCGCTGCTGGTCTGCGACGAGGTGGCCACCGGCTGGGGACGCACCGGCACCACCTTCGCGGTGGAGCAGGAGGGGGTGGTCCCGGATATCATGACCATGGCCAAGGGGCTGACCGGCGGCTACCTGCCGCTGGCCGCCACGCTCACCACCGAGGAGATCTTCGAGTCCTTCCTCGGGCCCTTCGAGGCCAAGCGGACCTTCTTCCACGGCCACACCTACGCCGGGAACCCGCTCGGCTGCGCGGTGGCCACCGCCTCCATGAAGCTGTTTCGGGACCGGAAGATCATCGAGGGGCTGCCGGCGAAGATCGAGGCGCTGCGGCGGGCGCTGGCGCCGCTGGCCGATCACCCGCACGTCGGCGAGATCCGGCAGCGCGGCCTGATGATCGGCGTCGAGCTGGTGCGCGACCGGGAGAGCCGCTCCGAGTACGAGTACCAGCGGCGGGTCGGGAACCAGGTCTGCGTCGAGGCTCGCAAGCTGGGCGTCATGCTGCGGCCGCTCGGCAACGTGGTGGTGCTGATGCCGCCGCTGGCCATGACCGTGACGCAGCTGGAGCAGCTGGCGGCGGCGGTGCGAAGCGGCGTCGACGCGATCACCGGGAGCGCCTGATGGCCCAACCCGTGCGGGAGGCGTGATGCGCGGACTCTTCATCACCGCCACCGACACCGGGGTCGGCAAGACCGAGGTGGCCTGCGCGCTGGTGAGCGGGGCCCGGGCGGCCGGGCTCGACGCCGGCGCCATGAAGCCGGCCCAGTCGGGCGTGACCCCCGCCGAGCCGAGCGACGCGCAGCGGCTGCGGGCGGCGGCCGGCGGCGGCGATCCCTTCGAGCTGGTCTGCCCGTACCAGTTCGAGGCGCCGCTGGCGCCCGGCGTGGCGGCGCGCCTCAGCGGTACGGAGATCTCGCTGGCGCGGATCCTCGACGCGGCCCGTGCGCTGGCGGGGCGCCACGCGACGCTGGTGGTGGAGGGGGCCGGTGGCCTGCTGGTGCCGCTCACCGAGCGGGAGACCTACGCGGATCTCGCGGTGGCGCTTGGGCTGCCGGTGCTGGTGGTGGCGCGGGCCGGGCTGGGCACCATCAACCACGCCGCGCTCACCGTCGAGGCGCTGCGCGCCCGCGGCCTCACCGTGGCTGGGCTGGTGCTCAACCGGACCGGGCCGGTGGACGATCCGTCGGTGCCGCACAACGCCGCCGAGCTGGAGAAGCTGACCGGCGCGCGGGTGCTTGCGACGCTGCCCTTCGTGCACGATATCGCCGCCAGAGAGCCTTTCCTGCGATCCGCGCTGGCCGGCAAAGTCCAATTTTAGTCGTGCCGAAGAAAATTGGATCGCGCTCCCGATCGATCCTAGAGATCGAGCCGTGCCGAACGTCGTCGACCTCACCCTCGTCAGCCAGGCCCGGCGAGCCCTCCACCGCACCCTCGATGATCGTGGGCTCGGGTTCTTCCTCGAGGAGAGCTCCCGGGCCCCGCGGCTCGACCCGCGCCGCATCGCCTGGATCGTCGAGGCGGCGAGACGGCGGGTGGGGGACGCGGCCCGCCGCGACCCCAACGCTCTCTCCCGGACCAGGCGGGTGGTGCGGCGCGAGCTGATCCGCCGCCTCGCCGACGCCATGCTCCAGGCGGGGTTGTAGGCGCCGCCTTCAGGCGGCGCAGAAGTCCGGACACTCCAGGACGGGGACCGGATCGGCATCCGAACCTGCGGGGGCCGCATCCCCCTCCCTACCTCTTGCTCGCCTCGACGTAGCGCAGCTTCAGGTCCATCAAGAGCTGGTCGAGAAGCTTGGCCTCCTCGTCGCTCAGGTTCCCGCGCGTCTTCTGCTCGAGCATGGCGAGGATCTCGATGCTCTGCTGCGCCAGCGCCAGGTTCTTCTCAGCCGGCTTGCCGGTATCGGGGTGCGGCGCGTCGCCGAGGTGGATCAGCACCGACGAGCCGAGGGAGAGGACGAAGGTGTAGAAGTCGATGACGGGGCGGGGCTCGGGCACGGGGGACTCCTGCGGTGACGCGGCGTCGGGCGAGGATAGCAAGGTCCAGGGCCGGCGCTACCATCCCCGTGACCGCACACCCCGCCGGCCCGCAGCCAGCCAGGGTGCGCCGCGACGGGGATCGAGCCAAGCGGGTGGCGCTGTCAGTCGAGGTCGAAGGCGATCCGCTCGGCGGCGTAGCCGCGCTGCACCAGCAGCACCAGCTGCCCGGTGCGCCGTGCGCTACCGGCGGCGCGCCGGAACTGGTCGAGCGTGGCGACTTCGATGCCATTCACCTCGCGCACCAGGTCGCCCTTGACGATGCCGACCTTGGCGGCCGGCGTCCCCTTGGTGACGGAGCGGACCGCCAGCACCGCGCCGCCAGTGGCCCGCACCTCCTCCAGCGCCACGCCGAGGCGCCGCTGCACCAGCTGCTCGACCCGCTGGGGCGTCAGCTCCACCGCCGGCACCGTCACCGCCAGGCGCTGGGCGGCGCGCTTCAGGTCGAGCCGGACGCTCCCGCCGATGGGCAGGTCGCGAAGCCGGAAGCGGAACTCCTCGGCTCCTTCCGGCACCACCCCGTCGACCGCCTCGACCAGATCGCCCCGCCGCACCCCGGCCTTCTCGGACGGCGAGCCGGGGTCGACGCCGGTGACCTGCACGCCGCCGCTGCTGCCGGCCACCGCGCCCTCGCGAGCCGGCAGGTTGGCGACGCTGACGCCGAGGTAGCCCTCGCGCACCTCGCCGTGCTCGATCAGGTCCACGGCGATGCGGCGGGCCCGGTCGATGGGGATGGCGAAGCCGATGCCGGCGCTCCGGTCGCCGAGGATGGCGGTGTTGATGCCGATGAGCCTGCCCTCGATGTCGAGCAGCGGGCCGCCGGAGTTGCCGGGGTTGATCGAGGCGTCGGTCTGGATGAAGTCGAAGAGGGTGCGATCGCCGGCCTTGAAGTTGCGGTGCAGGGCCGAGACCACGCCGGTGGTGACGGTGCTGGCCAGGCCGAAAGGGTTGCCGATGGCGATGACGGTCTCGCCGATGAGCAGCTCCTCGGAGCGGCCGATGGGGACGGCCTGCAGCCGCTCCAGCGTCTCCAGCTTGAGGACCGCCAGGTCGGAGGAGGGATCGGTGCCAATCAGCTTGGCGGTCAACTCGCGGCCATCCACCAGGCCGACGCGGAAGCGGGCGCCGCGCTCGACGACGTGGTTGTTGGTGAGGACGTAACCCTCGGGAGAGACGATCACGCCCGAGCCGAGCGAGGTGACGGCGTAGCCCTTGCGGAAGCGGGGGTGCTCGAAGAAGCCGAAGATGTCGCCGCCGCTCCCCTGGCGCGAAGGCACCCGGATGCGGACCAGCTCCTCGGCGGAGACGTTGACGACCGCGCCGCGGGTCCTCTCGACCGCGGAGACCACCGGGGTGCGCCGCGCGGCGGCGGGCGTGGACTCGCCGCGCGGGATGACCTCCCTGGCGGCGGCGGAGGCCGCGGCGATGAGGCAGGCCGCGGCGATGAAGGGCCGGGCACCCATGGTCAGCCCCCCGCCTACTCCTCGTCGTCCGAGTCGCCATCCAGCTCGGTGTCCATGGCCGACTCGACCGGCATGGCCTGGTCGGCGAGGTCCGGGAGCGCCTTCAGGAGGGCGGCGTATTCCTTCTCGTCGATGCTCCCCTTGCGAACGTAGCGCTTGACGACGCGCCGGTCGATCAGCCTGGTCTCGAACGTCTCGGCCATATTTTCAAACCTCGTGAAGCGCAGGGGAATACCCGAAGAGGGGCGGAACATATGCGGCGGCTTGCTGGCCCGTCAAGCCGCGTGGTACCCCCCAGGAGTGCCCCTCCGCGCCTCGGCCTCGCGCTCAGCCCGGCTGGTCAGGCTGCACGGCCTCTACGCCATCGTCGGCGGCAGCGACCCGGTGGCGCAGGCCGCCTTGGCGCTCGACGGCGGGGCCACCGTGCTTCAGCTGCGCCTGAAGAGCTGGCCAGGCGCCGAGCTGGTGGCTGTCGCGGTGCGTCTGGTGGCGCTGGCCCGCGGCCGGGCCCTGGTGATCGTCAACGACCGGGCCGACCTGGCGCTGCTGGCCGGCGCCGACGGCGTCCACGTCGGCGACGAGGACCTGCCGGTCGAGGCGGTCCGGCGGGTGGTCGGCCCCGACCTGCTGGTGGGCCGCTCCACGCGCACGCTCGGCGAGGGCCTGGCCGCTCTCGCCGCCGGCGCCGACCACGTCGGCTTCGGCCCCATCTTCGCCACCGCCACCAAGCTGATCGCCGGGCCGCCGCGCGGCCTCGCCATGCTGGCCGAGGTGGTTGGCGGGCTTCCGGCACCGCTGGTGGCCATCGGCGGGATCGGTCTCGACACCATCGGGCCGGTGGCCGCCTCTGGGGCCGCCGCCGCCGCCGTCATCGGCGCGATCTTCGAGGCGCCCGATCCGCGCCGCCAGGCCGCCGCGCTGGCCGCCGCCTTCGCGGCCGGGAAGGCGAGGCCATGATGCGCCGTCCGCGCATCGGCCTGACGCTCGATATCGACGAGGCCGGCCTCACCTACCGGCTCCCACGCGCCTACGCCGAGGCCATCGCCGCCGCCGGAGGCTTGCCCCTGCCGCTCACCTACGAGCTGGGCCGGGCCGAGGAGCTGCTCCTGCTCTGCGACGGACTGGTGGTGACCGGCGGCGCCTTCGACGTGCCGCCCGAGCTCTACGGCGAGGCCCGCCGCCCCGCCTGCGGCCCGTCCTGGCCGGAGCGGACCACCTTCGAGCTGGCGCTGACGCGGCTGGCGCTGGCGCGAGACCTGCCGCTGCTCGGAGTCTGCGGCGGGATGCAGCTGCTGGCGGTTGCCTGCGGGGGCAGCCTCCACCAGGATCTCGCCACCGACCTCGGGCTCACCGGCCACCGGCAGCCGCCGCCGAAGGACGCGCCGAGCCACGCCGCGCAGGTGGCGGCCGGGACTCGGCTGGCCGCCCTGGTCGGTGCTGGTCAACTCCTTGTCAACTCGACGCACCACCAGGCGGTGCGAGAGCCGGGGCGGGGCGTCACCGTCTCGGCCCGCGCCGCCGACGGGGTCATCGAGGCGATCGAGCTCGACGACCGGCGCTTCGCGCTGGGCGTGCAGTGGCACCCCGAGGCGCTGGCCCGCGCCGAGCCGCGCCACGCCGCGCTCTACGGCGGGCTGGTGGCGGCGGCGAAGGGAGCGGCGCGATGAAGAAGGAGGCGACGGTGCTGGTGGTGGCGGGGCTCGACCCCACGGCTGGCGCCGGGCTGGCGGCCGACCTCGAGGCGCTGGCCGCCGTCGGCGCTCGCGGCTGGCCGGTGGCGGCGGCGCTCACCGCGCAGGGGCCAAGGGGTGTCCGAGGCTGGAGCCCGGTACCGCTGGAGATGCTGCTGGCCCAGCTCGACGCGCTGCTCGACGGCGCCTCCCGTCCCCCCGGTGCCATCAAGACCGGGATGCTCGGCACCGCCCAGCTGGCCCAGGCTCTGGCGGCCCGGCTCGGCGCCCGCGACCTGGCCCGGGTGCCCGTGGTGGTCGACCCGGTGCTGCTCTCCTCCTCCGGCGCGCTGTTGCTCGACCTCGCCGACGCCTCTCCGCGCGAGGCGCTCGGGCCGCTGCTGGAGCGGGCCCGGGTGGTGACGCCCAACCTCGAGGAGCTGAAGGCGCTGACCGGGTTCGAGACCGGCGGCGACGAGGCGGCCATCGAGGCGGCCCGGCGGCTCGGCGCGCGGGCGGTGCTGGTGAAGGGCGGCCACCGCGACGGCGCCCCGGTCGACCTGCTGGTGGTGGGGCGGCGCGTCACCCGCTTCAGCGGGCGGCGGCGGCCCGGCACGGCGCGGGGCACCGGCTGCCGGCTCGCCTCGGCCCTGGCCGGACTGCTGGCCCGCGGCGCCTCGCTCGACGAGGCGGTGCGTGGCGCCAAGCGGGTGGTGGAGCGGCACCTCGACGCGGTGGCGCGACGACGCCCCTGACCCGGGCCGGGCTGCGCCGCCGGCCTTCGGACTCCCGCTTCGCTACCCCGGCCCGGGGCGGCGATCCATCTCGGCGAAGAAGGTGTTGGTCTTGAAGAAGACCAGGTCGATGGTGGCGATGGGGCCCTGCCGCTGCTTGGCGATGATCAGCTCGACCTGCTGCGTGTCTCCGGGCGGTCCGGCCTCCTTGTCCTCGTCCTCGGGCCGGTGCAGGAACATGACGATGTCGGCGTCCTGCTCGATGGCGCCCGACTCGCGCAGGTCGGAGAGCATGGGGCGCTCCCCCTTGCGCTTCTCCACGGCGCGGTTGAGCTGGGAGAGGGCCACGATGGGGATCTTGAGCTCGCTGGCCAGCGCCTTGAGCGAGCGGCTGATGGTGGCGATCTCCTGCTCGCGCGACTGGTTCATGCGGTCGCTGGGAGCGTGCATGAGCTGGAGGTAGTCGATGACCACAAGGTCGAGGCCGCTCTCGCGCTGGATCTTGCGGCACTTGGAGCGCAGCTCGACCGGGGTGAGCACGAAGTTGTCG
Organism: Anaeromyxobacter sp.; assembly: GCA_031427995.1. Taxonomy (GTDB): domain Bacteria; phylum Myxococcota; class Myxococcia; order Myxococcales; family Anaeromyxobacteraceae; genus JADKCZ01. The sequence goes on from JANPOM010000117.1 coordinate 22,116, forward strand.
TCGAGCCAGAGGTTGGTCGAGGCGATGCGCTCGGCGTGGGTGAAGATCTTGTCCCACTCGTAGCGCCCCAGCTGCCCCTGCGAGAGCTTGCGCCAGTCGAGCTTGGCCTCCGAGGCGAGCAGCCGAAGCGCCAGCTGGTCGGAGGGCATCTCCAGCGAGAAGAAGGCGACCTTGCGGTCCTTGAGCGCGGCGTGGGCCGCCACGTTGAGCGCGAAGGCGGTCTTGCCGACCGAGGGGCGCGCCGCGATGATGATGAGCGTGCCGGGCTGGAGCCCGAGGGTGTTCTTGTCGAGCGAGGTGAAGCCGGTCGGGACGCCGGTGATGTAGGACTTCCCCTCGGCGACCCGCTTCTGGATGGCCTCGAGGTTGTCCACCGCCGCCATCATGGGAACCTTGATGCGGCGGAGCGTGTCGATGGAGGTGCCCTGGGCGGCGCCGAAGACCTCCTGCTGGGCGGTGTCGAGGAACGACTGGACGTTGGCCCCCGACTCGTAGCCCTGCTCCACCACCCGCTGGGCGGTCAGCATCATCCTGCGGCCACGGGCCAGATCCTGCACCACGCGGGCGTAGTGGCCGACGTTGGCGGTCACGCCCACGCTCTGGGCCAGCGAGAAGACCAGCTCGCGCGGGACGGCGGCGCCGAGCAGGCCGCGCGCGTTGAGCCGGTGGTTCACCATCACCGGGTCGATGGTCTGCGCCTCCTTGGCCAGCTCCTCGCACGCAGCGTAGACGTGCTGATGGGCCAGCAGGTAGAAGTCGGCCGACTTGAGCAGGGCGGCGACCAGATCGAAGGCGTTCTCGTCGATGAGGATGGCGCCGAGCACGGCCTGCTCGGCCTCGACGTTGTGCGGGAGGTCGCGGGCGCCGCGGAGCGGGACCGGGGCATCGGGGCGGCGCTGCGGCTCAAGGTCTGGCATCGGCGGAGCGCACACTAGCAGCGACCCCTGTCTCCGCGATGGTGGGAGATCTGTGGAAGATGTCGGATTTTCTGGGTGATCGAGCGGTGGGGAGCGAGGGGAAAGGCGGTGGACGGAGCGGGGAGAACCGGCCGATCCGGTGGAGAGTCCGGGTCCGCCGCGCCGCACCCTTCACCGGGGAGAGCGTGCCACTATCTTCTAGATCCGCCCAGGAGCCCGCCATGCCCCGTCACCTCGCCCTGATCTGCTCGGTCTCCCTCGTCTCCGGCTGCGCCGGACTGCAACGCCTGGCTGAGCATCCGTTCGCCCCACCGAGCGTGACGCTCGAGGGCGCCACCATCGCCGAGCTCGATCTCGAGGGGGCGACGGTCCGGCTCGACCTGACCCTGAAGAACCCGAACCAGGTGGCTTTCGAGGTGGCGCGGGCTAGCTGGCGGCTCGAGGTGGAGGAGACCGGGCTGGGAGAGGGCGAGCTGGCGGGCGGCCTCGCCATCCCCTCGCGAGGGACCGCGCCCTTCGCGGTGACGGTGCGGCTGCGCTGGGCCGAGGTGATGCGGCTGGTGGACCGGGTGGGGCGCAGCGAGCAGGTGGCCTACCAGGTGGGCGGCACCGTCGGCGTCAGGACGCCGGTCGGAGTGGTGACGCTCGCCTTCCGGCACGCCGGAAGGCTGCCGGTGCCGCGGCTGCCCACCGTGAGGCTGGCCGGCGCCGCGGTCGAGATGGCCTCGTTCACCGAGCTCGACCTGCGGCTGGCGCTGGAGCTGGAGAACCCGAACGGCTTCCCGCTCCCCGGCGCCACGCTCAGCTTCGACTTGCTGGTGAACGAGGTGGCGGTGGCGACCGGGCGCGAGGCGACGCTGGCTCCGCTCGAGGCGGGTGGTCGGTCCCGCTTCAGCTTGCCGCTCCGGGTCTCGCTGCTGGGGGCGGGCCGGGCGGCGGCGACGCTCGGCGGTGGGACGGGCGAGCTGCGACTGCGCGGCCGGGTCCGGGCCGGGGGGCTGGAGAGACCGATCGACCTCAGGCTGGAGCTGGGCAGGAGGTGACAACCCAACAGGGGCCGGGCCAGATCGGCACCCCTCCGAAGCGCGCCGTCCATATGTTCCGCGCCAGCCATCCACCAATGCCGACCACTCCCTCGTCCGCCAGAGCTACCTTTGCCCGAGCAGCGCCAGCTTCGACGGCGACACCCACTACTTCCACATCGGCGTCGCCGGCGGCTCATCGGCAAGGCGGGAGAGCGCGACCAGCGGGACGCTCCGATGGCGCGGTGGCATCGTGACCGTGGTCAGAAGTTGAACTGGAGACCGAGGCCGGGGGCGAAGTCCCACCAGTCGAGCTTCTGGTTCCCGATGGCCGGGTAGTAGTTGAAGAGCAGCTGGAGCCGGATCCGCTCCAGCGCGGTGGCGGCGACGCCGGCGCCGAGGGCGGGGCGCGAGCAGCTGCCGATGATGTCCGAGCTGGGGGTGGGGCAGGCGTCAAAGCCGAAGCTGTCGCGCGAAGAGTGCAGGAACCCGCCGCGGAAGATCAGGCTCGGCTGCAGCGTGGTGGTCGACCAGGCGGCCGGTAGCACCTCGATGCCGAGCAGCGGGCTGAACCCGACCGCGCCGTCCTCCGAGGAGAAGACCCGGGCGGTGTTGCTGAGCTGGAGGGCGGCGTGGAGCCGGACCGAGGCGATGCCGCCCAGCTCGGTTCTGAAGCCGTAGGAGGCGCCGGCCTCGAGGTCGCGGCCGACCACCAACCAGCCGGTGAAGCGGGGCGGCACGTAGACCACCTGGTCGGCGACCAGCTTCACGGCGGTCTCGATCACGGCGGCCTGGGCCAGCGGCTGGGTCAAGGCCACCTGGCGGCCCACCTCGAGGAGCCGGCGGCGCAACCTGGCGGGGGCCTCGCGGGACTGGGCGCTGGTCAGGCCGAGGTCCTTGAACCCGAGGCCGTGGGCCGCCAGCAGCCGCACCGTGAAGCCGGTCTCGGTCTCCCCGGCCTGGCGGCGCCAGGCGCCGTCGGCCAGCGCGCCGACGCCCGGCACGGCGCGGGGCGGCACTCCCTCGGAAGCTGCGCGGCAGAGCGGATCGTCGGCGTAGACGCCGGTGAGGTCCTTGAGGCTGGCGCAGCGATCCCAGAGCCGCTCGATCGAGCTCTGCAGCACGACGCGAAAGTCCTTTAGATCATCGCCTTGGCAGGCCTGCCCGGCATCGCCGCCGTCCATGACCGCGGAGAGGCAGTGGTAGGGGCGCCAGCCGGCCGGCACCGCGGCGGCGGAGGGGGTGGCCTCGGGGAGCAGCAGCGGGGCGCTCCCGCCGGCCCGGGCTCGCCGCTCGGCCAGCCGCTGCACCGTCATGCGCCGGGCATCGTACATGCCGAGGGCGAAGTCGAAGCGGCGCAGCTCACCCTCGAGGAAGCCGAAGAAGGCCCCCAGCGGCGAGCTGGCGGCAGGCAGGTGGCGCTCCGGGATCACCATCCGTTCGAAGAATGCCGGGTCCTCCTCCTGCAAATAGAGGAGGTTCTTGGCGCGGGCGCTGTCGTAGAAGGCGCCGCCGACGCGGGCCGCCACCGCCAACATGCTCCCCATCGCCTTCTCGCCGACCTGGTCGCTCGGCGCCGGGAAGGTGCGGACGTCGGTCGAGATGTAGCTGAAGGTCATGGGCCGGGGCAGCTCACGCCGGTCCAGGTCGGGGCGGTCGAGCCAGCGCGAGCCCCCCTCATCGATCCGCAGCCCGGCGGCGGCGATCCGGGCGGCCAGCCGGACCGGGGTGTTGTCGAAGACGCCGCCGTCGACGAAGAGTTCGGAGGCCGCCTTGTCGAGCGGGCAGCCGAAGCTGGTGCCGGCGCCGCCGCGGACGATGCAGTGGCGGACCGTCTGCGGGGGGAAGGCGCCGGGGAAGGCGGTCGAGGCGAAGAGGGCGTCGGCCACCGCGTCGAACGCGACCTCGCCGTCCTTCCCTTCCGGCAAGAGGGCCTGCTCCCCTTCCCAGCGCGGGTCGGCGTAGTTGGTGAGGCGTGGCAGCGTACCGGCCCCGCGCCCCTGTACCCGCACCACGAAGTGCTCCTCGACCCGCGGCAGCCGGAGCCGCTCTCCCTTGAGCGAGACGATGCGCGGGTGGAGCCGGGTCACCGAGATGCCGAAGACCACGTCGCAGCCCTGCCGCAGGCCGGCCTTCCAGGCCTCGCCGAGCAGGGCTAGTGGTTCGTCGAAGGCGGCGCGGGAGAAGGCGGCGGTCACCGAGCCGGTGCCGGGGCGGGCCAGCACCTCCAGGCCGAGCGGGATCCAGGCCTTCCAGAAGAGGCTCTGGCGCGGATCGGGCGCCGTGGAGCCGCAGCCCTGCAGGATGGCCATGAAGCCGTTGACCGAGCCGGCCGAGGCGCCGGTGACCACGCGCATCTCTTGGAGGCCGGGGTTGGCGTGGCCGGCCTCGACGGCGTAGTAGGTCAGCCCGGCCGCGTAGGCGCCAAGGCTGACGCCGCCGGCGATGGTGACCGAGGCGGCCGGCGACGCCGCCAGCGCCGGGCTGGGCACCGCGCCGAGCGCGGCTGCGGCGAGGAGGGCGAGTGCGTGGCGGTCCATCGGGTCACCTCGGTGGCGCTGCTGCTCGTGGCCAGTAGATGCGGAGCACCACGTTCAGGAACGGCGGGGTGGTCTTGAGCGGACCGGGTACTGGGGGCGGATCCGGAGCACCAGCTCTCCGAGCAGGACGCCGCCGACGGCCAGCGCGAAGCCGGGCGCGAGGCAGAGCGCGAGGTAGAGTCCGGGGGAGATGGCGGGGGGCCGGGTCATGTTGCCCTTCTTTGACTGGACCCGACCATAACAGGGAACCGCCGCCCGGCCTGATGGGCCCCGGGACCCCTGTTGAGCCGTCGCGCCGGTCCGACTAGAGTCCAGCTCTCGATCAGGGCCCTCGCGCCCTTCAACCCAAGGGGACAGTTCATGACCAAGGTATTCCGCACCGCCGCCGCCGTCGCCTGCGCCGGCCTCCTCGCCGTTGCCGCCTCCGCCCAGGCCGCCGACCCCGGCAAGCAGGTGACCATCACCGGCAAGCTGGCCTGCGCCATGTGCATCCTGAAGCAGCCGGAGGTGAAGACCTGCACCAACGTGCTGGTCGTGAAGGAGGGCGGCAAGGAGGTGGTCTACGCGCTGGCCGACAACGCAGTCACCAAGCCGCTCACCATGGCCGCCTGCGAGAAGACGCTGCCGGTGAAGGTGACCGGCTCGGTGGCCGAGGCGGCGGGCAAGAAGACCATCACCGCCAGCAAGGTCGAGAAGACCTGAGCCGGGGCGCTAGCCCGCCAGCACCGACTGCCCGCGGATCGTGAAGTAGACCGCCTCGGGGTGGTGCAGCACGATGGCGCTGGTCGACTGCTCCGGCACCATCTGGCAGGCCTCGGTGAGTGAGACCCCGATGGCCTGCTCCGGGTCGAGCAGCTTCCAGAGCTGGCGCTGGTCGTTCAGCTCGGGCCAGGAGGGGTAGCCGGGGCTATAGCGCTTGCCCTGGTCCGGCCCCATCCCCAGCTCGCCCTTGACGACGCGGTGCCAGTGCTCGGCCAGCGCCTCGGCCACCTCGACGGCCAGGCCGTGGACGAAGAGGCCGCGCGAGTAGTTGCCGCTGCCGTTGGCCTGGTCGGCCACGCGTGAGGCGGCGTCACCGACCGTGACCACCTGCAGGGCGCAGACGTCGCTGCCCGGCTCGGACCTGAAGTAGTCGGCCAGGCAGAGCAGCCGCTCGTCGGGCTGGCGGGGGAAGCGGACCCTGGCCAGTTCGGCCTTGCGGTTGACCGGATCGAGGATCACCAGCTCCTCACCCTCGGCGTGGCAGGGCCAGTAGCCGTAGACCACTCGCGGCTGCAGCCAGCCCTGGGCCTGGGCCTCGGCCTTGAGCTCCTCGAGCTTGGGCGCGAACTCCTCGCGGATCATCCGCTCGTACTCAGCTCCCTTGGCCCGCACGCCCCATTGCAGCTTGTAGAGTTCGTTGAGGTCCAGCCGCGGCCAGAGGTCGGAGAGCGGGATGGCCCCGGAGAGGACGGTGCGAGCCCCCCAGAACGGCGGGGTCGGGACCCTGGCGACCGGCCCGGCGCTGGAGCGGGCCCCCGGCGGCGGGCGCGGCGGCGGCTCGGGGAGGGGCGCGTCGCGAACCTTGATCGCCTTCTCCAGCACGGCCTGCTTCAAGGCGTCACGCCGAGCCGGATCCATCAGCTGCTGCACCAGCTCCAGCCCCTCGAAGGCGTCCTTGGCGTAGAAGACGCCGCCGGCGTACGGGGTGCCGCCCTGCACGAAGTGGGTCTTGTAGCCGAAGCGCCGGTTGATGGCGGCGCCGCCGATGATGACCGGGAACTGGAAGTTGCGGCGGCTCAGCTCCTCGACGCAGAAGGGCATCTGCTTGGAGGTCGAGACCAGCAGCGCCGAGAGGCCGATGGCGTCGGCGCCGACCTCGACCGCCTTCTCGATGACGGTGGCGACCGGCACCTGCTTGCCGAGGTCGTGCACCGTGAAGCCGTTGTTGGAGAGGATGGTCTTGACCAGGTTCTTGCCGATGTCGTGGACGTCGCCGTAGACGGTGGCCAGCACCACGATGCCCTTGGTCGAGCCGCCGGTCTTCTCGAGGAACTGCTCGAGGTAGCCGACCGCCTTCTTCATGACCTCGGCGGACTGGAGCACGAACGGCAGGATCAGCTCACCGGCGCCGAACTTGTCGCCGACGTCCTTCATGGCCGGCAGCAGCACCTCGTTGAGCACCTCCACCGCCGAGCGGCGGGTCAGGGCGTCGTCGATGAGCGCCGGGATCCCCTCCGGCCGGCGGTGGAGGATCTGAAGGTGGATCCTCTCCTCGCTGCTCTTGCCGGCCAGCAGGTCCTCGGTGGGCGGCGCCTTCTCCGCCCCCTTCTCGCCGAAGTGGGCGATGAGCCGGGTCAGCGCGTCGGGACGCCGGTCGAAGATCAGCTCCTCGGCCAGCGTCCGCTCGGCCTCGCCGATGGCCGGGTAGGGCGTGAGGTCCTTGGGGTTGACGATGGCGAGGTCGAGGCCGGCCTTGACGGCGTGGTAGAGGAAGACCGAGTTGATCACCTCGCGGGCGTGCTTGGCGAGTCCGAAGCTGACGTTGGAGACGCCCAGCGTGGTGAGCACTCCCGGGGTCTCGGCCTTGATGCGCCGGATCCCCTCCAGCGTCTCGACGGCGCTGTGCCGGTACTCCTCGCCGCCGGTGGCCAGCGTGAAGGTGAGGGCGTCGAAGATCAGGCAGTCGGGCTCGAGCCCGTACTCCTTCGCGACCGCCACGATGCGGGCCGCGACCTCGGCCTTGCGATCGGCGGTCTGCGCCATCCCCCTCTCGTCGATGGTCATGCAGACCACCGCCGCGCCGTAGCGCTTCACCAGCGGCAGCACCTTCGTGACCCGCTCACCGCTCTTCTCCAGGTTGACGGAGTTGACGATGCAGCGCCCCGGGTAGACCTTGAGCGCCGACTCGATGACGTCGGCCTCGGTCGAGTCGATCATCAGCGGCGCGTCGACCGCCTGCGCCAGCAGCTTCACGAGGGCGCGCATCTGGGCGCTCTCGTCGTCGCGCTCGTTGAGGGCCACGCAGACGTCGAGCACGTGGGCGCCGGCCTCGACCTGGCCGCGGGCGATCTGCAGCAGCCCGGGGTAGTCGTCGGCGATCAGCAGTTCCTTCACCTTGCGCGAGCCCTGCGAGTTGAGACGCTCGCCCACCAAGAGGGGGCGCGGCTCCAGCGTCAGCGGCACCGCCTTCATGGCGGAGGAGAGCTCGGGGCCGGGGCGGGGGCGGACCCGGCGAGGGGCGGTCACGGTCTTGAGCCTGGCCACCACCGCCGCGAGATGGGCCGGGGTGGTGCCGCAGCAGCCTCCCACCAGGTCGACGCCGAACTCGGAGACGAAGCTGGCCAGCGCCTCGGCGAGGTCGTCGGGGGAGAGCTTGTAGACGGCCCGGCCGTCGACGTTCTCCGGCATGCCGGCGTTGGGCAGGACCGAGACGTAGTGGCTGCAGTGCTCGCCGAGGTAGCGGATGGCCTCGCGCATCTCGGCGGGGCCGGTGGAGCAGTTGAGGCCGATGGCGTCGACCGGCAGCCGCTCCAGGGTGGCCAGCGCGCTGGCGATGTCGGTGCCGAGCAGCATGCGGCCGTTGGCGTCGATGAGGGTGGGCTGGGCGATGATGAAGACATCGCGCATCAGCTCGCGCCGGCAGGCGTCCGCACCCAGCACGGCGGCACGCAGCTCCAGCATGTCCTGGTGGGTCTCGAGGATGAGGGCATCGACACCCCCCTCGATCAGCCCCTTGGCCTGCTCGAAGTAGATCCGCTCCAGGGCGTCGGCGGTGATGTTTCCGAGCGACGGGTCGGAGGAGGACGGCAGCATGCCGCTCGGGCCCATCGAGCCGGCCACGAAGCGCGGCCGCTCCCGGGTGGCGTGCCGTTCGGCGGCGCGCCGGGCCAGGATGGCGGCGCGGAAGTTGACCTCGTAGGTGCGGTGACCGACTCCGTACTCGTCGAGCTTGAGCCGCGACGAGCCGAAGGTGTTGGTCTCGACCACGTCGCAGCCGGCGGCGTAGTAGCGGCCATGGATCTCCTCCACCAGGTCGGGCCGGGTCAGGGTGAGGAGGTCGTTGGCCCCCTCCTTGCCGCCGAAGTCCGAGAGCGTGAGTTGCTCGCCCTGGATCTGCGTCCCCATGGCCCCGTCGAAGACCAGGACCCGCTTGGCGATGGCCTCGCGGAAGGTCACGGCGTGGTGGGAGGATAGGCGAGGCCGCAGGCCACCTTGGCGTCGGCGGTGGCGACCCACTCGCAGAAAGAGGCGCCGGCCGGCGCGTTGCAGGTGGTGAGGGCCGCCGAGCAGAGGGCCTCGTCATCGGACTGGACGCCGGCGGCCGACAGCTGGTTCTTGATCTCGGTCTTGCAGGCGTCGCGGCTGGTCCCGGCGCCGGAGCACTGGCAGAGCCGGTCGCCGAGGTCCTGGCAGGAGTTGCCGCAGCCCTGGAGGGCAAGGCTCGCGGCGAGCGCGAAGAGGACGGCGATGGAGCGCATGGGACCGCGGAGGATCACCCCACCGGCCCCCTCAGGTCAAGGCGACCAACCCATGAATCTTTGCGCGCCCGGACCGTCCCTGCTAACCCACCCCCATGCCCACTTCGACGCTCGCCGCCCTGCTACTGGCCGCCCTGGTGCTCCCCGCTCCGGAGGGGGTGAACGCCCCCGGCGCCGCGCCGCCGGCGATCACCTCTGGCCCCTCGGCGGTGGAGCTGACCCGCAAGGTGCAGGCCTTCTACGAGAAGACCCGCGACCTCGAGGCCGCCTTCACCCAGACCTATGTCTACGGCGGGCTGGGGCGGAAGCTCAGCTCGACCGGAACGCTCAAGGTCAAGAAACCCGGCCTGATGCGTTGGGACTACCAGTCACCAGCGGTGAAGGTGGTGGCGGTGACCGGCAAGCGGCTGGTGCAGTACGAGCCGGAGGAGCAGCAGGCCTGGGTCGACGAGGCCTTCGACGCCACCGCGCTGACCGCGGCGGTCGCCTTTCTGCTCGGCACCGGCGATCTGGCCCGCGACTTCACGCCGTCGCTCGGCGAGGGCGGGGCGCTGGTGCTGCGGCCCAAGGCGGCCGACCCGCGGGTGGCCCGCATCAGCTTCACGGTCGGGCCGGACGGCGAGGTGCTGGCCACCACGGTGGTGGACGGCGCCGGCAACGAGAACCGGCTCGCCTTCAGCGCCATCAAGCGCAACGGCGGGCTGGCCGACGCCGCCTTCGAGGTGAAGCTGCCGAAGGGGACGCGGCGGGTGGGGAAGTAGGGCGGGTCCGTGACCTGCCGGACGACTGGCGGAGTTCGAGTCCGGGCCGCCACGGGGCTTCCCTAGGACGCTCCGCCCACCGTGGCGCGGAGCGTCGTTCGGAAGTCCGGTTAACCGGCCTTCCAGGTTCCCGTCAGCGCGGTGCATCCGGTCACGGCGTCCGCCAAGAGGAACGGGGGATAGAAGCTGAAGACCGCGGTCCCAGTGGCGGTGGCGGTCAACGTGCAGGTCCCGATTCGACCGGCAATGGGGCAGCCGGTCCCCAGTACGCCGGCAGGCGGGGCGTTGCAATCGGCATTGAAGGACGCGATCTCGGCCGCCGTCGGCGTGCCTGTCCCGGCGAGGCAATATCCGTCCGCCACTTGGTGGCAACTGAGGGTGGTGGTGGTGGGGCCGGCGGGGGCGGTGGACTTGCTGCCGCCACAGGCCGCCGCCAGGAAGGCGAGCAGGCTGGTGGCCAGGAGGTTCTTGGCGTTCATGGGCGTGGCTCCTATCGACGAGGGGACCTGCATGACTGCTGATGTCCGAGGGGGCGGTGTGTGACGCGGTTTCGCTCACAGCTTCCCTCAGCGGGGGCCTCCCTGCATAGTGGCTCAACCGAGTGGCCCAACCGGAAGTTGCGAAGTGGCCCAACCGGAGTGGCCCCGCTCCGGCCTCCCGATCCGGACGACGATTCCCTCCGGACGATCCCGTCGCCACCAAGAACCACGGATAGCTGAACCAGTCAGCTGAACCAGCTGGAGTCAGCTGGTCAGCTGGAGCTGAACCAGTCCGGGAGTAGTGCATCTTCAAGCCATGGTCGGTCGCAGGTCCGTCAGCCGCGGGAGTCCCGTCCGGGCGCACAAGGGAGCTGACTGGCAAGGAGATGAAGGCTCTCGGCCATTCCCGTGCCTGAGATCTCATC
>JANPOM010000118.1:0-1682 GCA_031427995.1 Anaeromyxobacter sp.
GCGCGAGGGGTACCATCCGGCCTCGATCCACCTGGGCGGCAACACCGTCATCGACTCGCTGGAGCGGGCCATCCGCCGAGGCCCGGCCTGGCCGGCGTCGGTGCGGCCGGTGCGCGCCGGGGAGCGGCTGGCCCTGGTGACGCTGCACCGTCGCGAGAACCACGGCGAGCCGATGGCACGGATCCTCTCGGCCCTCCGCGCCTTCGCGATCGCCAGGCCGGAGGCGAGGCTGGTGGTCCCCATCCACCCCAACCCGGCCAGCTCCGGGCCGACCCGTCGCTCCCTGGCCGGCCTCCCCAACGTCGAGCTCATCGACCCGCTCGATCACTCCGAGCTGGTGGCGCTGCTGCGCGCCGCCTTCGTGGTGCTGACCGACAGCGGCGGGATCCAGGAGGAGGCCTCTCACCTCGGCAGGCCGCTGCTGCTCTTCCGCGAGGAGACCGAGCGCAGCGAGGTGGTGGAGGCCGGCGGGGCGGTGCTGGTGGGGAGCGATCCGGCGCTCTTCCGGCGCGAGCTCGAGCGGCTCTTCACCGATCCGATCGCCCACGCCGCCATGGCCCGCCCCCGCCAGCTCTTCGGCGACGGGAAGGCCGCCGAGCGGATCGCCGCCATCCTGGCCGGGTCGTTCCCGGCGCAGGCCAGCGCCGTCGCGGCGGCCACACCGGCGGCGGGCGCGGCGCAGCGGCCCGGCCCTCCCGGCGCCGAGGCGGTGGCTGGCTGGCTCTTCTCCAGCGCGGTGCAGGTGGAGGACGGAGAGCACCAGGGCGCCGTGGCCGGCTGGCTCGACGACGCCGGGCGCCCCGCCTTCCTCTACCCCGAGATCGCCGGCTACTACCTCTCCGCCCTGGCCTTCGCTGCCAGCACGCTGCCGGATTTCGAGGAGGAGGCCGGCGACCGGGCTGGCCTCACCGTCGCATGGCTGCTCCGCCAGGCCCGCGGTGGGGCGCCGCTGGCGCGCATACCGTTCAGCGAGCCAGCCGACTTCCGCTCGGCGGCCAGCTTCGCCTTCGACCTCGGCATGTGCTTGCGCGGGGTGGACGCGGCCGCCCCGCTATTGGGCGGCGGCCACGGGCCTGTCCGCGAGGCGCTCCTGGCGCACCTCTCCCACCACCTCACCGGCGGTGAGCTGGTGGCAGCGCTGCCCGGCCCCGGCGTCACGCTGCCGCGCCGCTGGTCCACGGCGGGCGGGCCCTACCACCTCAAGCTGGCCACCGCGATGCTGTGCGGCCGACCGGTGCCGGCGCCGCTCGAGCACGGGGCCCGGGCGCTGGTGCAGCGCTGGGAGGGGGCGCCCGACGCAGGCGGGCCGGAGCTCCACCCGCTGCTCTACGGGCTTGAGGGCAAGCTGCTCATGGGGCTGCAGGGGAACGAGCCCTTCCTGCGCGACGCCCGGGTCGGCCTGGACCTGGTGCTATCGCTGCAGCGCGCCGACGGGACCCTGCCCACGCTCCTCGACGATCCGGCCGGGCCGACCCGCTCCGACATCATGGCCCAGGCGATCCGGCTCGGCTCGGCGCTGCACCTGGTGGGTGTCCCGCTCTCCAGGGAGGCGCTCGGCGCCATGCGGCGGCTGCGCAGCGCCCTGCTCAACCACCTGGCGCCCAGCGGGGCAGTCTGCTTCGGGCCCCCGGCCGCCTCGCCCCGCCACTGGAACGTCTGGGCCGGCATCTTCGCCTTCCAGG
>JANPOM010000119.1:0-33381 GCA_031427995.1 Anaeromyxobacter sp.
GCCGCGGCTCGTTGAGGGCGCCGAACCCCTCCTGGATCCAGGTCACCAGCACCAGGGCGTCGACGGCCAGGCCGGCGGCGAAGAGCGCCAGGCCGAGCCCCAGGCCGCGGCGCAGCGTGAGCCACCCGGCCGTCGCCGAGAGCAGCCGGTTGGGCCGGAGCACCCGGCCCCCGGCCACGTCGCGCACCAGCACGGCGCCGAGGATCCCCTGCAGGCCGATCAGCGCCATGGCCCCGCCCAGGAAGAGGAAGTGGAAGTCGAAGATGCGGCCGAAGTAGTGCGCCGGCCCGGCGCTGACCGGCACCGCCGCCAGCAGGCCGAGCGCCAGCAGCACCACGCCGGGCAGGAAGAGCAGCTGGTCGGGGGCGTGGAGCAGCATGAACTCGAGGTGACGCCAGCCGTCGCTCCAGCGCCGCAGGTGGGGCGGGCGGCCGCGACGGTCGGGGTGGAGCGTGACCGGCACCTCGGCGATGCGCAGGTCATGCACCGCCGCCTTGATGAGCATCTCGGAGGCGAACTCCATCCCCTCGCTCACCAGCGCGAGCTCGTGGAACTTCTCCCGGTCGATGGCCCGCAGCCCGCAGTTGACGTCGCGGATCCGGGTCCCGAAGAGCCGGTTGAGCACGAAGGTGAGGACCGGGGTGCCGAGGTTGCGGTTGAGCCAGGGGTTGGCGCCTGGGAGGATGGTGCCGGGCGGGAGGCGCGTCCCCATGATGAAGGTGGCGCCGGCCCGCCAGGGGCCGAGGAAGCGCTCCAGCTCGCCGAAATCGTAGGTGTCGTCGGCGTCGCCCATCACCAGCAGGCGCCCCTCGGCCGCGGCCATGCCGGCGCGCAGGGCGTTGCCGTAGCCGCGAGCGCTGACGCGGACCACCCGGGCGCCGAGCCGCTCCGCCAGCTCGATGGAGCCGTCGCGGGAGCCGTTGTCGGCCACCACCACCTCGCCGCGGATGCCGAGCCGCGCGAAGGTGGCCTGGGCCTTCTCGATGACCGCCCCCAGCGTCTTGACCTCGTCGAGGCAGGGGATGACGGCCGAGACCTCGGGCCGGGCGTCGCCGGGGAGGGACGCCGCCGCGGGCAGGGCGCTGTTGCGAGGCTCGGGGGACGTCACGGGAGCCGCAGCATAGAGGAGCGCGGCCCGGCGCACCACGCCGTTCGGCGCGGCGGCCACCACCTCGCCCTACCCCTCCGAGGAGAGCCCCTTCTTCTTCTCGCGCTCGGCCTTGTAGCGCGAGTTCTGGTCGAGGAACTTCTTGCGCAGCCGGATCGACTTGGGCGTCACCTCGACCAGTTCGTCCTCGGCGATCCACTCCAGCGCGATCCCCAGCCCCATGTCGCGGGGCGGGGTGAGCATGACGTTCTCGTCACGCCCGGCGGCGCGGATGTTGGTGAGCTTCTTCTCCTTGCAGATGTTGTAGTCGAGGTCGCCCTCGTGGCTGTGCTCGCCCACGATCATGCCGGGGTAGACCTCGTCGCCCGGCTTGACGAAGAGGCTGCCGCGCTCCTGGCAGTAGTTGGCGGCGTAGGCCACCACCTGGCCAACCCGGTCGGCCACGATGGCGCCGTTCTTGCGCTTCTCGATGCGCCCCTGCCACGGCTCGTAGCCGTCGAACTGCGAGGACATGATCCCCTCGCCGCGGGTCAGGGTGAGGAACTCGCCGCGGAAGCCGATCAGGCCACGGGCCGGGACCCGGAACTGCAGGCGGGTGCGCCCCGAGCCGAGCGGCTGCAGGTCCACCATGCGCCCCTTGCGGTTGCCCATGGTCTGGGTCACGCCGCCCACGCCCTCGGCCGGCAGGTCGCAGACCAGCAGCTCCATGGGTTCGTGGGTCTCGCCGTTGATCTTCTTGAGCACCGGCTCGGGGTTGGAGACGGTCAGCTCGTACCCCTCGCGGCGCATGTTCTCGACGATGACGGCCAGCTGCAGCTCGCCGCGGCCGACCACCTTGAAGGCGTCGGCCGTATCGGTGTCCTCGACCCGGATCGAGACGTTCTTGTAGGCCTCGCGGTAGAGCCGCTCGCGGATGTTGCGGGAGGTGACGTACTTGCCCTCCTTGCCGGCGAAGGGCCCCTCGTTGACCTTGAAGACCATCGACATGGTCGGCTCTTCGACGCTGATGCGGGGCAGGGCGATGGGGTTGGCGGGATCGGCGATGGTGTCGCCGATGCCGATCTCCTCGGCCCCCGAGATGCAGACAATCTCGCCTGGGCCGGCGTCCTTGACCTCGACGCGCTTCAGGCCGTCGTAGACGTAGAGCCGCACGATCTTGGCGGGGACGATCTTCCCCTCCTCGCGGATGACCGCGATTGTGTCGCCCTCGTGCAGCACGCCCGAGCTGATGCGGCCGATGGCCAGGCGCCCCACGTACTCGTCGTAGTCGAGGTTGTCTACCAGCATCTGCGTGTGGGTGGCGTCGCCCAGCGGCGGCGGCGGGATGTGGCTGAGGATGGCGTCGAAGAGCGGCTTGAGTGAGTCGGACTCGAAGGCCCCCTGAACGGTGTGCGCGGCCTTGCCCTCGCGGGCGATGGCGTAGATGACCGGGAAGTCGATCTGGTGCTCGTTGGCGCCGAGGTCGATGTAGAGCGAGTAGACCAGGTCGAGGACCTCCTTGGCCCGCGCGTCCTGGCGATCGACCTTGTTGACGACCAGCACCGACGGCAGCCCGAGCGCCAGCGCCTTGGAGAGCACGAAGCGGGTCTGGGGGAGCGGCCCCTCGGCGGCGTCCACCAGCAGCAGCACGCCGTCCACCAGCCGCAGCGCGCGCTCCACCTCGCCGCCGAAGTCGGCGTGGCCGGGGGTGTCAACGATGTTGATCTTGATTCCCTGCCAGGTGACGGCGGTGTTCTTGGCGAGGATGGTGATGCCCTTCTCGCGCTCGAGGTCGTTCGAGTCCATGACCCGGTCGATCATGGTCTCGTTGGCACGGAAGATGCCGGCCTGGCGCAACATGTAGTCAACGAGCGTGGTCTTGCCGTGGTCCACGTGGGCGACGATGGCAACGTTGCGGATTTTTTCGCGGGCGATCATGGGCTTCGGGGTCCTCTGAGGGCGGCCTGTATAGCCGCCCCGGCCCTGCCACCGCAAGCCGGAGGCCTACCTGAAGCCGATGCGGCTGGTCCCGGCCGGGACCCTGGCCAGCCGGGGTGGTCGGGGTGGCGCGCCCGGAAGGGTGCGGCTAGTCTTTGCGGATGGTGCAGGGCATCCACCATCTGGCGATCCAGTGCGACGCTCTACCTCCGCGATCCCGAGGGGAACAGGGTCGGACTCTCCCACCATCCGGAGGAGGCGCCGTGACCTTCGCGCGGGCCCGCTACCGGACCGACAACTACCTCTACCTGGTGGCCGAAGGGGCGGACGCGGCGCTGATCGACCCGGGCGATCCAGCCGTGGCGCTGGCGCTGGCGGCGGCCCACGGCCTGGCGCCGCGCTGGATCATCCACACCCACGGCCACGCCGACCACACCGGCGGGACGGCCGAGTTGCGGGGCCGCCTCGGCGCCGAGGTGCTCGGCCACGGGGCCGACGCCGCCCGGTTCAAGCCCGACCGGGACCTGGCCGGCCAGGGCGAGCTGGCGCTCGGTGGGCTGGCGCTGCGCGTCCACCATGCCCCGGGTCACACCCCGGGGTCGGTGCTCCTGGAGTGGCGCGGTCGCCTGCTCACGGGCGACACGCTCTTCTGGGGCGGCTGCGGCAACTGCCGCCACGGCGGCGATCCGCGGCGGCTGGCGGAGAGCCTGCTCGGCCTGGTGGGAAAGCTCGATGGCGCGCTGGAGGTCCACCCTGGCCACGACTACGCCGAGGCCAACCTGCCCTTCGCGCTCGAGCTCGACCCCTTGTCGGCGGCGGTGAGTGCCCGGCTGGAGGTGGTGCGGCTGGCGAAGCGGGCCGGTGAGGAGCCCCCGCCCTCGACCCTGGCTCTGGAACGGACCGTGAACCCGTTCCTGAGGGCGCGGGGTGTCGAGGAGCTGATGGCGCTGCGCGCCCGGCGCGATGAATGGACGCCCCGCCCGATCGTCCCAGGGTAGTTGGAGGCTGGGCGGAGCAGCCTTTCGAGAATCGTCCGAGCGGGTTGGACGCCCCGGTAGGGGCCTCCGGCCTTTTGGTGACATCCATCACAGCAGCCCGCGGAGCACGCTGCTACTGTGGCCTGCATCAAGGCCGTCCAGCAGTCCGGACGCGCCCACCAGCTTCGCGGAGGTCAACATGCGGTTCGCCTTCATTCTCGCCGTAGCGGTCGCCATCCCGGCCACCGTGCCCGCCGGGCCCGGGGCCGTAGACTGGCAGAAACGGGTCGCCACCTGCACCGGCAGCGGCGCCGCCAACTTGAAGGACGCCGGCGGCAACCCGGCGGTTGCCCGCATCGGCGCCGAGAAGGCGGCTCGGCTCGACGCGCTCCGCAACTGCCTGGAGGTGATGAAGGGCGTCACCGTGAGCGGCAGCCAGACCATCGGCGGCGCCATCGGCGCCGACAACTCCATCAAGGGCTCGGTGGATGGGGCGGTGCGCGGCTTCCGCACCGTCGCCACCCGCTACTTCTCCGACGGCGGCGTCGAGCTCGACGTCGAGGTGCCGCTCGACGCGGTCGGCGAAGCGGTGCTGCCCAGGGCGGCCGCCGCCGCGGCCAGCAGCGGTCCGACCTCGCTGGTCATCGACGCCTCCGGACTCAAGCTGGCCCCGGCCCTGGCGCCGCGGCTGCTCGACGAGGAAGGCAAGGAACTCTACGGCCCGTCGGCGCTGGGTGAGTCGGCTCGCAAGGCTGGCGGCGTGGCCGCCTATGCCCGGAGCCTCGAGGCCGCCAGGCGCGACCTCGGGGCCCGCCTCGGCGATCGCCCGATGGTGGTCAAGGCGGTTCGCTCCCAGGGGACCGACCTGGTGCTGGCCTCCGCCGACGCCGCTTCACTCGCCGCCCGGCCGCCGTTCCTGGCCGAAGGCCGCGTCGTCATCATCACCGACTAGCCACGCAGGGGAGCCACCGCCATGAAGCGCATCCTCGCCATCGCCATCCTCGCCGCCGCCACCACCGCCGCCGCCGCCACAGCCACAGCCGCGGACGACATCAAGACCACCGAGGCCACCGGCCAGGCCGCCGTCGCCGACGACGTGCAGGCCGCCAAGGCCGCCGCCAAGGACGACGCCCTCCGCAACTGCGTCCAGCAGGTGGCCACCACCATCGTCACCGCCGCCACCGAGGTTGACCAGGCCAAGCTGCTCTCGGACAAGATCTACTCCCACTCGACCGGCTACATCCGGAAGTTCACGGTCCTCGAGGACAAGCAGGACGGCAACACCTGGGTCACCAAACTGCGCTGCGAGGTCTCCGAGGCCAAGCTCGACGAGGACCTGATGGCCTTCGGCATCGCCTACCGGCGCGCCGGCATGCCGCGCATCATGACGCTGGTGGCGGAGCAGGCCATCAACGCCTCGCAGGCCACCGGCTGGTGGCAGGGTGGCGCCAGCGCCGCCGATCTGCGCGTGGTCGAGAACGCCTTCATGGACCGGATGGAGAAGTCGGGCTTCAGCTTCATCGACCCCGAGGTGCTCTCCGGCAAGCTGACGCTGGAGACCATCGGCGCCGATCCCAACGTCCAGAAGGCCCGGGAGATCGGCCGGCTGGCCGGCGCAGAGGTGGTCATCGTGGGCCGCGCCATCGCCAAGCCGCTCGGTGAGATGGCCATCGACAACGGCACCTTCTACTCGGCGGTGGCCAACGTCTCGGCCCGCGCGGTCCGCACCGACACCGGCGAGGTGATCGCCGCCACCGAGTTCACCGGTCCGGCCGGCAAGGGCTTCGAGCAGACCACCGCCGGACGTGGCGCCCTCTCGGCGGCGGGCCGGCAGCTGGCCTCCGATCTCTTCGCCAAGATCGGCAAGGTCTGGAGCCGCGAGCAGTCGGGGATGAAGCGGGTCGCCCTGGTGGTGAAGGGGGTAGAGGACTACGCCCGTCTCACCAGCTTCAAGGGCGTCCTCGTCAACTCGGTGAAAGGGGTCAAGGACGTGCAGCAGCGCTCCATGGAGGACGGCCGCGCCGAGCTGGAGGTGACGCTGGCCGGCACCGCCGAGGGGCTGGCTGGTGACCTCTCCGGTCGCAAGTACCCGGGCTACGTCCTCAAGGTGAAGAAGGTGACCGCCAACGCCGTCGAGGTGGAGCTCAAGTAGCCATGCGCCCCCTCCCGCTCGCCGCCGCCTTCACCGCCGCCGCGCTGGTCGCCGCCGCGGCCCTCGCCGCCCCCGCAGCCCCCGCCGCCGCACCCGAAACCCCATCGGCCGGCAGCATCACCTTCCTCGACGGCGACGCCAGCCGCGCTGCCGGCGGCAAGACCGTCAAGCTCAAGTCCGGCGCGTCCATCTACCAGGGCGACCTCATCGAGACGGCGCGGCGCACTCGTGTCGAGCTGACCCTGATCGACCAGAGCGTGCTGCGGCTCGGCCCGCTCTCCAAGGTCGAGCTGGCCGCGGCCGCCTTCGGGCAGAGCGCCGACGACCGCAAGTTCTCGGCCAAGCTTCGGGTCGGAAACGTCTGGGCCAGCGTCACCAAGTCCCTGGGTGGCGAGGCCCGCTTCGAGGTCAGGACCGAGAACGCGGTGGCCGGCGTGCGCGGCACCACCTTCAGGGTTGACGCCAGCAAGGACAAGAGCGTGGTCGTGAAGGTCTACAGCGGGACGGTGGCGGTGGCGGCCGGGCCGCTGCCGCGGCCGCAGCACGGCGCCGCGCCGGCTGGCGGGACGCGCCAGCAGGTGGCCGGCCCCAAGGAAGTGACCCGCGAGCAGTGGGAGCGGATCGTCACCAGCATGATGCAGGTGAAGGTGGCCGCCAACGGCAGCCCTGGCGAGCCGGAACTCTTCGCGCTGGCCGAGGCTGACGAGTGGGAGACGTGGAACCGGGAGCGCGACGCGGTCAAGAAGTAGGCCCGGCGCCGGCCGGAGCGGCGGGCGGCCGGGACTCCCGGCAGCTCGACGCCGGTCCTTTCACCTTCGCCAACGCGCTCACCGCGCTTCGCCTGCTGCTGGCGCCGCTGGTGATGCTGCTCTACGTGCGCGGCGAGCCGCTGGCGGCGCTGCTGGTCTACGCCGTGGCCGCGGTCACCGACGGTCTCGATGGACTGGCGGCCCGGCTGCTCCGGCAGCGCTCGCGGGTGGGCGAGATCCTCGACCCCATCGCCGACAAGCTGCTCGCCTTCTGCGCCCTGGTGGCGCTGGTGACGGCGGGGCGGCTCCCCCTCTGGCTGGGGCTGCTGATCGTGGGGCGCGACGTGGCGCTGGTGGCCGCCGCCACCGCACTGCAGTGGAGCGGGCGGCCGGTCCGCATCGAGCCGACCCGGGCCGGGAAATACGCCACCGCCACGCTGGTGGGGCTGGTGCTGCTGGTGCTGGTCGGGGACGTCGAGGCGGTGCCCCGGGAGGCGCTGGCCCCCTGGGTAGCCGCCACCGGGATGCTGGTGGCCGCCTGCATGACCGTCTCGTGGGCCCAGTACGGCCGGGTGCTGATGATGGAGCTGAGGCGCGCCCGGCAGGTGGCACGCGATCGTTGACGAGTGGCGGGATCGCAAGCTATGAACCGGCCCCGCTGCACCGAAGGCCCGTAGCTCAGTGGTAGAGCACTACCTTGACACGGTAGGGGTCGTCAGTTCAATCCTGACCGGGCCTATCAATAGGGAATCAAAGGGAAATCGCCAAGCGGCGGTTTCCCTTTTTCATGCTCAAAGCGGCTCCCAGGTAACAAACCCGGTAACACCTACACCCCTCCGCAGACGAAGCAGAAGCCCCGCCAGTGTGCGCGAGCGCCACCGGGCGGGCACATCGCCGCGGGTGGAGGCCGGCGCGCAGCCTGGGCGGTCACGCTGGGTGGATGGTGAGCAGCCCGCGCAGCCACCCGAGGTGCTGGATCAGGTCGGCCGATTGGCAGAGGGCGCAACTGCCTGGCTGCTGCAACTGGCGCTCCACCTGGGCGATGACAGAGTGGAGCGTGGCGGGGTCGAGCGGCATGGCCCGGGGCCGTAGCCGCCGGTCGGGGCGTGCGTTGCCGGTGCCGCGGCACGTCGGGCACTCTTGCATCGGTGCCGGTCCGCTGAATGTGGCCTGCAGGTCCATGCGCGCCCAGCATAGCGGCTGGACGGACCGCCCGCGCCCAAGGAATGGTTGACTTCTGCCCCTTGGGGTAGGAAAACTGCCGCTACGAGGTCCGGAGAGCCGGTATCGATGGCCCTTACGCGACTTCGGCGATTCTTACCCGCCCGTCGTCGTCCCGGGGAGTTTGCCGGGGGGACGGCGGGCATCTGTTTTCGAGGGGTCCAATGGCCACGGAAGGGCCGGGCGCAAGAGTCGAGGTGTTCCTCGACCACTCGAACTTCTACCACGGGCTCAAGCAGCAGTTCATCGAGAGCGGTGGACGCTACGACTTCACCGGTTTGGTTCGGGAAGTCGTGCGCGGGCGACACTTGGTACACTGGAATCACTACTGCGGGCAGGTACTAGCCGAGCATCAACCCGAGCCGGCGGCTGCGCAACAGCGATTCCACTCGTACCTGTCCAACCGGGCAGCTGAATCCAGGATCCCCCTTAAGCTCAATTTGCGTCCCTTGATGTACCCGCCGGGGTTTCCCCGGAGCCGCGCCCCCGTTGAAAAGGGAATCGACGCCCTTATCGTGCAGGACCTAATTGTCGGCGCCTTCGACAAGAGGTACGACGTCGCGGTCCTTCTCTCGGGAGATCGCGATTTCTGCAACGTCGTTGAGTTCCTGAAGGTGCGCTTCCCTGCCCTGCGCCTTGAAACACTATTCGCCAACACACGCAGGCACCTCTACGACATGAAGCCCCATTGCTTCGACTCTTGGCGAGTGATCGACCGACACGTCTACCAGCGGATCTCGGTGAAGAGCCGCTAGTCCGTGGAGGAGTTGCGGCTCCGTTCGGGGCGGGACATCTAGGCGTCAGGCGAGAAGGACAAGGGCAGGCCATGCCCGCCCAACCGCTCACGGGCCGCCGCTGCGATCTCGACGTAGCACATGAGTTCCAACCGCGCCCGCGGCTTCCCGTGCGTGTACGACCAGGCGAAGTGCAGGAATTTCTCGAAGGAGTGGACCAGGGACCACTCACGCGCCGGCGTGACGATGTTGGTGAGGCGCAGGTGCTCGTGCCGCTCGCTTCGGGGCCGACATGGTGACGGTCCACGGGATCGGCGTCCCTGTTGGGTTTCGAGAGTCGAAAGACCTTGACACGTTCCGCGCCCAAATTGCTCACGGTGAGTGAGGTCGCGCGAGAAGGGCCGCCTGGAGGCCCAGCGCTGGCGAGGGGAGCGCGCGCGGCCGTGCCGGCAGGGTCGAGTGGCCGCCGGTGCTCGCGCGGCCCTGGCGGCCATTGCGCGTGTTTGGCGAGGCCCGAATATTCCGTGAGACCATCGGTGCATGAACACCTCGACGATCCAGACCACGTCCCCTGATGTCGCCACTACCCTCGTCCTCTCGGCGGCCCGGCGACTCCGCGACAGCCTCGCCACCCTGCTGCGCGCGGAGCGGACCGCCGCTGCCGAGTTCCTGCTTGCCCTCGCCGACTTCGACCGCCGCCGGGCCTGGGAGCCGCTTGGCCACGCCAGCCTGTTCGCCTTCCTCCACGTCGAACTTGGGCTGTCGAAGGGTGGGGCCTTCTTTCGACAGACGGCGGCCAGGCTGCTCCAGCGCTTCCCCGACCTCATCGAGCCACTCCGGGACGGACGCTTGTGCGTCACCACGGTTGTGGAGTTGGCCAAGGTGCTGACCGAGGCGAACCGGGCCGAGGTGCTGCCCAGGTTCTTCGGCTGTTCGTCAAAGGAGGCGAGAGAGATCGTTGCGGAGTTGGTGCCGGCGGTGTCGCCCCCGGTCCGTGCCGTGGTGACGGCCGTGGCGGCGCCACGGGTGATCCCGACGGAACGAGTCGTCGAGGTCGCGGCGCACGCTGAGCTGCGGGCTTTGCCGGAGCCCCGGGATGCGGTCACGGAATCGGTTCAGTCGACAGAACCGATCCTGACCCACCCCACGCGGGTTCACGGTCACCGCGACGACGTCGAGCCGCTCACAGCGGACCTCCGGCGGCTCCATGTCACCGTCTCGCGCGGCTTCCTGGAGAAGGTAGCCCGCGCTCGCGACGGCCTCTCGCACATGCTCCCGGGAGCCACCACCGAGCAGGTGCTGGAGGCGGCGCTCGACCTGCTGCTGGAGAAGCAGGCCCGGGTGCGAGGCCAGGTGAAGAAGCCACGGACCTCGCTGCCAATTGCCGCCACGCCTGTGACCGACCCATCGCTACAGGTGGCTCCGCCGCTCGCCCTTGTCCCCACCGAAACCACCCCTCCACGTCGCATCGGTCCCCGCGAATCCATCCCCGCCGCCGTCCGCCGCGCGGTCTGGGAACGCGACGCCAGCCGCTGCGCCTGGCCGCTAGACGCTGGAGGCCGCTGCGGCTCGACGCACCGACTGGAGCTCGACCACATCGTGCCCTGGGCCAAGTTGGGCGACAGCACGTTCGACAACCTTCGGGTCGTCTGCGCCACCCACAATCGTCTGGCAGCCCGGCAGGCTTTCGGGGACCGCCACATGAGCCGGTACGTCGGCGCGCGAAGGGCCAGCAAGGATTCCGCCACCAGCGGCGCAGGAGCAGGGGAGGGGTCAGGCAGGTAGGTCGCGGCCGGCGCTGCAGCGGCGCCCCCGACTCCGACCGCGAAGACCCCATCCCGAGAACCCTCGGCCTGTTGTTTCTCCATTGCGCGCCCTGAAGGCCGCGCGATTGAAGATTCCCTTTTCCCCCGTTCAGCGATACCTACTTCGCATGTCCGATCTCGTCACAGTCACGCTCCCCGACGGCTCGCAGAAGGAGGCGGCCCGCGGCATCACGGTGCTCGACTTCGTCAAGCTGCACATCGGCGCCGGCCTGGCCAAGGCCGCCTACATCGCCAGGCTCGACGGCGTCCCGGTAGACCTGACCCGCACCATCGAGGCCGACGCCAGGCTCGAGGTGGTGACCACCAAGAACCCCGAGGCGCTCGAGGTGGCGCGCCACGACGCCGCCCACGTCATGGCCAGCGTGGTGCAGCAGCTCTTCCCCGGCACCCAGGTGACCATCGGCCCGTCGATCGACGACGGCTTCTACTACGACTTCGCCCCCCCCAGGCCCTTCTCGGCGGAGGACCTGGAGAAGATCGAGGCCGCCACCAACCAGGCCATCAAGGCCGACCACGCCTTCGTCCGCGAGGAAGTCTCGATGGAGCGGGCGCTCCAGCTCTTCGAGGGGAAGGGCGAGAAGTACAAGATGGAGATCATCCACGACATCGCCGCCAAGGGGGCGACGACGCTGACCCTCTACCGGCACGGCGACTGGGTAGACTTCTGCCTTGGGCCGCACGGCCCGTCCACGGCCCGCATCGGCGTCGTCAAGCTCACCTCGGTGGCCGGCGCCTTCTGGCGCGGCGACTCGAAGAACGCCATGCTGCAGCGGATCTACGGCACCTCCTTCTTCGACAAGAAGGCGCTAGACGCCCACCTCCTGAAGCAGGAGGAGGTGAAGAAGCGCGATCACCGCAAGCTGGGGCCCGCGCTGGGGCTCTTCGCCTTCCACGAGTACGCCCCCGGCGCCCCCTTCTGGCTGCCGGCCGGCACCACCCTTTACAACCTGCTCGAGGAGGCGATGCGCCGCCTCGTCAACAAGAACGGCTACCAGGAGGTCAAGACGCCGCTGCTCTTCAACAAGCGGCTCTGGGAGCAGAGCGGCCACTGGGGGCCCTACAAGTCGAACATGTTCCTGGTGGTGGACAGCGAGTCGGACGACACCTTGCCGCTCGACGACCGCTGCAGCTTCTCGCTCAAACCCATGAACTGCCCGTCGCACCACCTCATCTACAAGATGGGGAAGCGGAGCTACCGCGAGCTGCCGCTCCGCTACTACACCACCGACGCCCTCCACCGGAACGAGGCCTCCGGCTCGCTCGGCGGCCTGACCCGGGTCCGCCAGTTCGAGCAGGACGACTCCCACATCTACCTGATGGAGTCGCAGATCGCCGCCGAGGTGCAGCGCATCGTCGACCTGATGAAGATCGTCTACGGCGCCTTCGGTCTTCAGTTCGCGCTCAAGTTCGCCACCCGGCCGCCCGACCAGAAGGACCGCATCGGCGACGACGCCCTCTGGGACAAGGCGGAAGGGGCGCTGAAGGCGGCGCTCGAAATGGTGGGGCTGCCCTGGGAGCTCAACCCTGGCGACGGCGCCTTCTACGGCCCCAAGATCGACTTCACGGTGACCGACTCGCTGGGCCGCCAGTGGCAGACCTGCACCATCCAGCTCGACTACGCCGCTCCGGAGCGGTTCGACCTCACCTACGTCGGGCCGGACAACACCGAGCACCGGCCGGTGGTGATCCACCGGGCCGTCTACGGCTCCTTCGAGCGCTTCATCGCCATCCTCACCGAGCACTACGCCGGCGCCTTCCCCGCCTGGCTGGCGCCGGTGCAAGCGCGGGTGGTCACCGTCTCCGAGGGATCGGTGGCCTGGGGACGGACGGTTCGGGATCGGCTGGCCGCGCGCGGCTGGCGCATCGAGCTCGACGACTCGAACGACAAGCTGGGGGCCAAGATCCGCAACGGCCAACTGGCCAAGCTCCCCTTCACGCTGGTGGTGGGCGAGAAGGAGGTCGCGGGGGAAGGGGTGTCGCCGCGCCGCCATGGCGGCGAGGACCTCAAGTCCATGCCGCTCGACGCCTTCATCGAGCTGATGGCCAGGGAAGCGACGCCGCCGTACTGACGGTCGATGCGCCGGAGGCCGGCCGGAGCGGGCGCGTCGCCTCCGTCCTAGACAGCTTTCGGCATGCCGGCGCGGGTTTCAGCCCGCTGGTGCTTGACCAGACCGGCCGCGCTCCACTAACGTCCTCGGTCCAATGAGTTTCGCGTGCAGCAGGCGTCGACTTCTTAGCCCGGCGGGCGAGGTATCCCGGCCAGGGTGACGCTGCGCCGCGACCTCTTCCGCCCACCCGGCTGAAGAGGTTGCCCTCGACAGGCGAGCCACCCTCTTCGGCCCCACACAGGAGCCCGGGGATTCGTCATGTCGAAGCAGCCCAGCGCAGCACCCGTTCGCAGCAGCGCCGCAGCAGAGGGAGCAACCAGCGTGAGCCAGCCCGGAACCGACCGCATCATCATCTTCGACACCACCCTCCGGGACGGCGAGCAATCGCCCGGCGCGTCGATGAACCTGGAGCAGAAGCTCCAGGTGGCGAGGGCGCTGCGGGATCTCGGCGTAGACGTCATCGAGGCCGGCTTCGCCGCCGCCTCCCCGGGCGATCTCGAGGCCATCCAGGGCGTGAGCCGGCAGGTCGAGGGGCCCATCATCACCAGCCTCTCGCGCTGCAACAAGGGCGACATCGCCGCCTCCTGGGAGGCGCTCAAGGAGGCCCCCCGCAAGCGCTGCCATGTCTTCCTCGCCACCAGCCCCATCCACCGCGACTTCAAGCTCAAGATGGTCAAGGAGGAGATCGTCCGCCGCGCCGTCGAGGGCGTCAAGATGGCGCGGGAGAAGTTCGACGACGTCGAGTTCTCGGCCGAGGACTCGGCCCGCACCGAGCTCGACTTCCTCGTCGAGGTGGTGGAGCGGGCCATCGAGGCGGGCGCCACCACCGTCAACATCCCCGACACGGTCGGCTACGCGCTCCCTTCCACCTACGCCGAGACCATCCGGCACCTGAAGAAGCACGTCCGCGGCATCGAGAAGGCGGTCATCTCGGTCCACTGCCACAACGACCTCGGGCTGGCGGTGGCCAACTCGCTGGCCGGCGTGCTCGAGGGGGCGCGGCAGGTCGAGTGCACCATCAACGGCATCGGCGAGCGGGCCGGCAACGCCTCGCTCGAGGAGATCGTGATGGCGTGCAAGACCCGCGCGGACGTCCTCAAGCTGAGCCACGGCATCAAGACCGAGCGGCTCTACCCGACCAGCCGGCTGGTGGCGCAGGTGACCGGCCTGCACGTGCAGCGCAACAAGGCCATCGTCGGGCAGAACGCCTTCGCCCACGAGGCCGGCATCCACCAGCACGGCATGCTCACCAACCGCGAGACCTACGAGATCATGCGGCCGGAGGAGGTCGGCTTCGCCCGCTCCACCCTGGTGCTGGGCAAGCACTCGGGGCGCCACGCCCTCAAGGAGCGGCTGGTGGCGCTCGGCTACCAGCTGGCCGACTCAGCCGTAGACAAGGTCTTCGCGGACTTCAAGGTGCTGGCCGACAAGAAGAAGGAGATCTACGACGCCGACATCGAGGCGCTGGTGGTGCACGGCCAGATCCTCGTCAAGGGGGCGGCCACCTGGACGCTGGAGGCGCTCTCCACCACCTCGGGCACCGGCACCCTGCCGGTGGCTTCGGTGGCGCTGCTCAACGCCTCCGGCGAGCGCAAGCAGGGGGCCTCGGCCGGCGACGGCCCGGTGGACGCCGTCTTCAAGGCCATCGAGCAGGTGACCGGCATCATCGTCAAGCTGCGCGACTTCCAGGTAGTCAGCGTCTCCACCGGCGAGGACGCCCAGGGCGAGGTCTCGCTGGAGTGCGAGCATGCCACCGGCGTCTACCGGGGCCGGGCCCTCTCCACCGACATCATCGAGGGGAGCGCCCGCGCCTACCTCGAGGTGATCAACCGGGTGGCGCTCAAGGCCGGGCCAGGAAAGCCCGCGCCCCTCGCCGCGCTGGGAACGCCCTAGTGCCCCGCACGCTCCTGGAGAAGGTCTGGGATGGCCACCTGGTGGTGGCCGAGACCGCCGACAGGCCGGCCGTGCTCTACGTTGACCTGCACCTGGTCCACGAGGTGACCAGCCCCCAGGCCTTCACGACCCTGCGTGAGCGTGGCTTGCCGGTGCGCCGGCTGGATCGGACGCTGGCCACCATGGACCACTCCACCCCCACGCTGCCGCGCGGCGCCGACGGCCGCTGGCCGTTCAGCGACTCGCAGGCCGAGGCGCAAGTGGCCCAGCTGGCGGCCAACGCCGCCCAGTTCGGCGTCGAGCTGCACGGGCTGGGGAGCGAGGCCCAGGGCGTGGTCCACGTCTTCGGCCCGGAGATGGGGGCGACGCAACCGGGGATGACGGTGGTCTGCGGCGACAGCCACACCGCCACCCACGGCGCCTTCGGAGCGCTGGCCTTCGGCATCGGCACCTCCGAGGTCGGCCACGTACTGGCCACCCAGTGCCTGCTGCAGCGCCGGCCCAGCTCGCTGGCGGTGCGGGTGGAGGGGCGGCTGCCGGCGGGGGTGGTGGCCAAGGACCTGATCCTCGCCATCATCGCCCGGCTCGGCGTCGGCGGCGGGATCGGTCACGTCATCGAGTACCTCGGCGAGGCGGTGCGCGCGCTCTCCATGGAGGCGCGCATGACCCTCTGCAACATGTCGATCGAGGCCGGCGCCCGAGCCGGCATGATCGCCCCCGACGAGACAACCTTCACCTGGCTGAAGGGTAGGGCGAAGGCGCCACGGGGGAAGGCCTGGGACCAGGCGGTGGCCCGCTGGCGCTCCCTGCCGAGCGATCCGGGCGCGCGCTACGACCGCGAGCTGACCATCGACGCCGCCACGCTTTCCCCCATGATCACCTTCGGCACCAACCCGGGGCAGGCCATCGCCATCTCGGCCCGGGTGCCGGATCCGGCCGGCGAGACCGACGCCGCGGCGCGGGCCTCGCTGCAGGGGGCGCTCGCCTACATGGGGCTGCGCCCGGGCCAGCCCATGCTCGGGCAGCCCATCGACGTGGTCTTCGTCGGCTCCTGCACCAACGGCCGGCTGGAGGACCTGCGCGAGGCGGCCGCCGTGCTGCGAGGCCGCAAGGTGAAGGTGCGGACGCTGATCGTCCCCGGCTCGCAGCCGGTCAAGAAGGCGGCCGAGGCCGAGGGGCTCGACGCCGTCTTCCGCGCCGCTGGCGCCGAGTGGCGCGAGCCGGGATGCTCGATGTGCATCGCCATGAACGGCGACCAGATCGAGCGCGGCCAGTACTGCGTCTCGACCTCCAACCGGAACTTCGAGGGGCGGCAGGGGGCCGGCGGCAGGACCCTGCTGGCCAGCCCGGCCACGGCGGCGGCGGCGGCGGTGGCCGGCGCGGTGGCCGATCACCGGGCCCTCGCCGAGGTGAGACCGTGAACCCCATCCGCATCATCGAGAGCCGGACGGTGGTCCTGCCTCGGGAGAACATCGACACCGACCAGATCATCCCGGCCCGCTTCCTCAAGGTCACCGACAAGGCCGGGCTGGGGAAGGCGGCCTTCGCCGACTGGCGCTACGGGCCGGACGGCGCGCCGCTACCAGGCTTCGTCCTCAACC
The DNA here is from genome assembly GCA_031427995.1 of Anaeromyxobacter sp. GTDB lineage: Bacteria > Myxococcota > Myxococcia > Myxococcales > Anaeromyxobacteraceae > JADKCZ01. Next base: position 16,287 of record JANPOM010000119.1, read on the forward strand.
GTCCCGAGGCGCAGGGCTGCGCGGTGCTGGTGGCCGGCGAGAACTTCGGCTGCGGCTCCTCGCGCGAGCACGCCCCCTGGGCGCTCCACGACTTCGGCTTCCGCGCCGTCATCTCCACCCGCATCGCCGACATCTTCAAGAGCAACGCCCTCAAGAACGGCCTGCTCCCCATCCAGATCGACGCCGCCAGCTTCGCCGCCCTGCTGGCGGCGCCCGGCGCGACGGTGCGCATCGACCTCGAGGCGCGGACCGTGACGCTCCCGGGCGGCGCGGCGGTTCAGTTCCCCATCGACGGGTTCAGCCGCTACTGCCTGCTCAACGGCGTCGACGAGCTCGGCTTCCTGCTCGGGCAGGCCGAGGCGATCACTCGCTTCGAGGAGGCGAGATGAAGGCGCGCATCGCGGTCCTGGGCGGCGACGGCATCGGCCCCGAGGTGGCGGCCCAGGGGGCGGCGGTGCTGCGCGCAGTGGCGGCGCGGGCCGGCCACCAGTTCGAGCTGACCGAAGCGCTGGTGGGCGGGGCCGCCATCGACGCCACCGGCCAGCCGCTCCCCGCGGCCACCCTGGCCCTCTGCCGCGCCTCCGACGCCATCCTCTTCGGCGCCATCGGCGGGCCGCGCTGGGGGCCGTCGGCGCCGGTCCGGCCCGAGCAGGGGCTGCTGGCGCTGCGGCGCGAGCTCGGCCTCTTCGCCAACCTGCGGCCGGTCACCGTCAACCCGCGCCTGGCGGCCGCCTCGCCGCTCAAGGCCGAGTTGCTGGTGGGGGTCGATCTGCTGGTGGTGCGCGAGCTGACCGGCGGCATCTACTTTGGCGAGAAGACGCGGACCGCCACCAGCGCCTCCGACCTCTGCACCTACACGGCGGCCGAGATCGAGCGGGTGGTCCGGGTGGCCGGGACCCTGGCGCGGCGCCGCCGCAAGAAGATCACCAGCGTGGACAAGGCCAACGTCCTCGAGACCTCCCGGCTCTGGCGCGAGGTGACCGAGCGGGTCGTCAAGGCCGAGTTCCCCGACTGCACCCTCGAGCACCAGCTGGTAGACAGCTGCGCCATGCAGCTGGTGCGGCGGCCGGCCGACTTCGACGTGGTGGTCACCGAGAACATGTTCGGCGACATCCTCACCGACGAGGCGTCGGTGCTGGCCGGCTCCATCGGCCTGCTGCCGTCGGCGTCGCTGGGCGCCGGCCGCAACGGCCTCTACGAGCCCATTCACGGCTCGGCCCCGGACATCGCCGGGAAGGGGATCGCCAACCCCTACGGCACCATCATGAGCGTCGCCATGCTGCTCCGTCACTCGCTCGGGCTCGAGGCCGAGGCCGCGGCGGTGGAGCGCGCTGTTGACCAGGCCATCGCGGCCGGCCTGCTCACCCCCGATCTCGGCGGCACCGCCAGCAGCGGCGAGGCCGGCGCGGCGGTGGTAGGCGCGCTGCAGCATGCCAGCCCATCAGCCTGAGCCCTTCGAACCACTTCCAACCCCCCACGCGACACGAAGCGACACGGAGCAAACAATGGCCAAGGAGAAGATCACCGGCGCGATGGCGGTCCGCCGCGCCCTCGAGCTGGAGGGCGTCGAGTACGTCTTCGGCATGCCGGGCGGGACCATCCTGCCCATCTACGACGCCATGTTCGGCTGCGTGAAGCCGCAGCAGGTGCTGATCCGTCACGAGCAGGTGGGCGGCCACGCCGCAGAGGGCTTCGCGCTCGCCACCGGCAGGACCGGGGTCTGCTTCGGCACCTCCGGCCCGGGCGCCACCAACCTGGTGACCGCCATCGCCGACGCCTACATGGACTCGGTGCCGCTGGTGGCCATCACCGGCAACGTCGCCACCAGCCTGATCGGCTCCGATGCCTTCCAGGAGGCCGACATCACCGGCATCACCATGCCCATCACCAAGCACAACTGGCTGGTGACCGACGTCAAGGACCTGCCGCGCATCCTCAAGGAGGCCTTCTACATCGCGCGCACCGGGCGTCCCGGACCGGTGCTGGTAGACATCCCCAAGGACATCCAGAACACCGAGTTCGAGTTCGAGTACCCGGACTCGGTCTCCATCCCCGGCTACCACCCGCCGGTCGGCGAGGAGCCGCGGCTCAAGGACGCCGCCACGCTGGTGCGGGGCGCCTCCCGCCCCCTCCTCTACCTGGGGGGCGGGGTGCGGACCTCCAACGCCCACGCCGAGGTGGCGGCCTTCGCCGAGTTGGTCGGCGCGCCGGTGGTCACGACGCTCCACGGCAAGGGGGCCTTCCCGGAGACCAGCCCGCAGTGCCTCGGCATGTTCGGCATGCACGGCAGCAAGTTCGCCAACTTCGCGGTGCAGAACTCCGACCTGCTCATCGCGCTGGGGGCACGCTTCGACGACCGCGTCACCGGCAAGCTCTCCACCTTCGCCCCCGAGGCCAAGGTGATCCACCTCGACGTAGACCCGGCCGAGATCTCCAAGCTGGTCACCGCCACCGTGCCGCTGGTGGGCGACCTGAAGCGGCTCCTGCCACAGCTCACCGAGGAGGTGCGCCGCCTCTTCGCCACGCAGGGGCGGCCCGACCTCGCCCCCTGGCTGAAGAAGGTCGAGGGCTGGCGGGAGAAGCACCCGCTCAAGTACACGCAGGAGGGGCAGAAGCACCTGCTCCCGCAGTACGTCATCGAGACCATCTGGAAGAAGACCAGCGGCAAGGCGGTGGTCACCACCGGCGTCGGCGAGCACCAGATGTTCGCCGCGCAGTGGTGGAAGACCTCCGGCCCGCGCCAGTTCATCACCTCGGGCGGCCTCGGCACCATGGGCTTCTGCCTTCCCTCGGCCATCGGCATCCAGCTCGGACGCCCCGGCGAGCTGGTCATCGGCATCGACGGCGACGGCTCGTTCCAGATGACCCTGCAGGACCTGGCCACCGCGCGCGACCTGAACCTGCCCATCAAGATCTTCATCCTCAACAACCTCTTCCTCGGCATGGTCCGGCAGTGGCAGGAGCTCTTCTACGAGAACCGCTTCGCCCAGACGCCGCTCTCCGACTGTCCCGACTTCGTCAAGCTGGCCGATGCCTACGGCTGCCTCGGGCTGCGGGCCCGGACCGTGGAGGAGCTCGACCAGGTCATCGACCAGGCCCTCGCCAACCAGGACGGTCCCACCATCATCGACGTGCGCATCCGCCGCCAGGAGAAGGTCTTCCCCATGGTCCCGGCCGGAGCGCCCCTCAACGACATGATCGACGGGGAGTAACCACATGGAACGGAACGAAGAGAAGCCGAACAGCTCCAGCCACACCATCAGCCTCCTGGTCGAGAACAAGCCGGGCGTGCTCCACCGCATCGCCGGGCTCTTCTCGCGGCGCGGCTACAACATCGCCAGCCTCACGGTCGGTCCGACCGAGCGGCCAGAGTATTCGCGCATGACCATCGTGGTCCTGCTCTCCACCAAGACGGTCGAGCAGGTGGTGCGCCAGGTGCAGAAGCTGGTGCCGGTGGTGGAGGTCCGCGAGCTCGCTCCGCAGGACCTCATCGAGCGTGAGCTCATGCTCGTGAAGATCCGGACCCCGGAGCGCAACCACGCCGAGCTGCGGGCGCTGGCCGAGACCTACGAGGCCACCATCGTGGACGTCTCGCCGGACGCGCTGGTGGTGGAGGCCTCCGGCAACGCCGGCAAGCTCGACGCGCTGGAGGACCGCCTCCGCGCCTTCGGCATCCAGGAGATCTGCCGCTCCGGCCGCATCGCGCTGGAGCGTGGCTTCAAGACCTTGGCCCCCCCCTCACTGAAGTAGACCATCAAGTTGAACTGAAGGAGCACTCACATGGCGACGATCTATTACGAGAAGGACGCGAACCTCGAGCTTTTGAAGAAGCGCAAGGTGGCCGTCATCGGCTACGGCAGCCAGGGCCACGCCCACGCGCTCAACCTCCGTGACTCGGGCGTAGACGTCCGGGTCGGCCTCGGGGCCGGCTCGAAGTCGAAGGCCAAGGCCGAGGGGGCCGGGCTGCGGGTGCTGACGGTGGCGGAGGCCTCCAAGGAGGCCGACGTCATCATGATCCTGGTCCCGGACCAGACCCAGAAGCGGGTCTACGACGCCGAGATCGCGCCGCACCTCACCCCAGGCAAGGCGCTGCTCTTCGCCCACGGCTTCAACATCCACTACGGCCAGATCCGCCCGCCCGCCGGCGTCGACGTGCTGCTGATCGCCCCCAAGGGGCCGGGCCACATGGTGCGCCGCCAGTACCAGGAAGGCCGCGGCATCCCCGGCCTGATCGCCATCCACCAGGACGCCGGCCAGGCCAAGGCGATCGGCCTCGCCTACGCCCATGGCATCGGCTGCGCCCGCGCCGGCGTGCTCGAGACCACATTCAAGGAGGAGACCGAGACCGATCTCTTCGGCGAGCAGGCGGTCCTCTGCGGCGGCGCCTCGGCGCTCGTGAAGTGCGGCTTCGAGGTGCTGGTCGAGGCCGGCTACCAGCCGGAGAGCGCCTACTTCGAGTGCCTCCACGAGCTCAAGCTGATCGTCGATCTGATGTACGAGGGCGGCCTGGGCTGGATGCGCCAATCCATCTCCGACACCGCCGAGTACGGCGACTACACGCGCGGCCCGCGAATCGTGAACGCCCAGACCAAGGACGAGATGCGCAAGATCCTGAAGGAGATCCAGTCCGGCCAGTTCGCCAAGGAGTTCATCATCGAGAACATGGTGGGCGGGCCGACCTTCGACAAGTACCGGGCCGCCGAGGCGGCTCACCCGATCGAGGAGGTCGGGGCAAACCTTCGAGGGATGATGAGCTGGATCCGCGAGGCCAAGAAGGATTCGTCCGACCCGACGGCAAGGTAGCTGAAACCTCGACAGGGCGGGGGTGGGGGCCGGCGCGGGCGTGGGGCCGACCCTCCCGTTTGACTTTGCCCGCGAGATCCATATCCTACGCCTTCTTTTCAGGCCGGCCCGGGGCGTCTCGCCACGGCCGGCAGGGGACTTCCCCGAGGAGCAGTGTCTGAATCAGCGGGATCAGAGGACCAACCGTGACGCCCGTACCAACCGCCGGATCAAGGCGCGCGAGGTGCGGGTCATCGGTGCGTCTGGCGAACAGCTCGGCGTCTTGACGATCGACCAGGCGCTGTCGAAGGCGCAGGAGGACGGCATGGACCTCGTCGAGGTCAGCCCGCTCGCCAAGCCGCCGGTCTGCAAGATCATGGACTACGGGCGGTTCAAGTACCTCGAGAAGAAGAAGCAGAACGAGGCCAAGAAGAACCAGGTGGTGGTGCTCCTCAAGGAGATCAAGTTCCGCCCCCGCACCGAGGAGCACGACTACAACGTCAAGATCAAGAAGGTCCGCGAGTTCCTCGAGGAGTCGAACAAGGCCCGCATCACCGTGATGTTCCGTGGCCGCGAGATGTCGCATCGCGAGATGGGACAGAAGGTGCTGCAGGAGATCATCGAGGATCTCAAGGACATGGCGGTGATCGAGGCGGCCCCCCGGATGGAAGGGCGCCAGATGTTCATGATCCTCGCCCCCAACCCGAAGATGCTCCAGGCCCAGCGCTCCCGCGCCGAGTCGGCCGCGCGCAACGCCAAGCTCGCTGGCGAGGCCAGTGCCGCGGCGTCGGCCGCACCAGCACCGGCACCAGTGCCCGCATCCGCCGCCGAGCTGGTCGAGGCCACCCCGGAGGCACCGGCCGCCCCGGAGGCGCCGGCCGCCCCGGCGGCCCAGACGTAATCCGCCAGCGGCACCAACGCAGTCCGCCAGCGGCACCATCGCAGTTTGCCAGCGGCACGAGAACAGCTCATACCGCCGCGACCATCGCGGCGGGCTCACCAGGAAGAGAAGAGAGATCCGAAGATGCCCAAGCTCAAGACCATCAGCGGCGCCAAGAAGCGCTTCAAGGTGAAGAAGTCCGGGGCCGTGAAGTTCCGCCGCGCCGGCAGCCGCCACCTCGCCACCTTCGGGAAGACCCCGAAGCAGAAGCGCGGCCTCCGTGGCACCAGCCACCTGGCCGGCTCGGATGCCAAGAAGATCAAGGAGTGCTTCCCGTACGCCCGGTAGGCGTCCAGGAGCCACAGCTGCCAGGCGGGGATCCCAAGCGCGACCACCCGGTCGCCTCCCGCCGGCGATAGGAGTAGAGAATGCGCGTCAAGAAGGGTGTCAAGGCTCGTCGCCGTCGCAACCGCGTGCTCAAGCTGTCCAAGGGGTTCCGTGGCCGCCGCAAGAACTGCTACCGTCGCGCCAACCAGGCCGTCGAGCGCGCCCAGGACTACGCCACTCGGGACCGGCGGCAGAAGCGGCGCGACTTCCGCGCCCTCTGGATCGTCCGCATCAACGCGGCGGCGCGCCTCAACGGGACCACCTACTCGAAGCTCACCGCCGCCCTGAAGAAGGCCGGCGTGGTGGTGGACCGGAAGATCCTCGCCGACCTGGCGCTCTCCGCGCCCGGCGACTTCGCCGCCGTCGTCAAGGCCGCCAGCGCCTGACTGGTGCCCGGTATGGGCACCAAGGAGTCCGGCGTGGCCGATCTGCTCGGACAGCTCGAGTCGCTCGCCCTCGGCGCGCGCGAGGCCATCGCCTCCGCCGCCGACGAGCGGGCGCTCGAGGAGCTGCGCATCCGCTTCCTCGGCAAGAAGGGCGAGCTCTCGGCGGTGCTGCGCGGCATGGGCGCCCTGCCGGCCGGGGAGCGTCCCCGCGTCGGCGAGGTGGCCAACCGCGTCCGCGACGAGGTCGAGGGCCAGTTGGCGGCTCGCAAGGGCACCCTCTCCGGGGCGGCGCTCGAGGCCGAGCTGGCCGGTCCACCGCTCGACGTCACGCTCCCGGGGCGCGCCCTGTTGCCGCGTGGTGGACGTCACCCGGTGACCCAGGCCCGCGAGGCGGTGGTCGGAATATTCCAGCGGCTCGGCTACGAGGTGACCGACGGGCCGGAGATCGAGCTCGACTGGTACAACTTCGAGGCCCTCAACATCCCGGCCGATCACCCCGCCCGCGACATGCAGGACACCTTCTATCTCGACGAGGCCACGCTCGGCCCCGGCCAGCACAAGGGCGACGTGGTGCTGCGCACCCACACCTCGCCGGTGCAGATCCGCTCCATGCTGCGGGCCGGCAAGCCGCCCATTCGCATCATCTGCCCGGGGCGGGTCTACCGCTCCGACCACGACATGACCCACTCGCCCATGTTCCACCAGGTCGAGGGGCTCTGCGTTGACGAGGGGATCACCTTCGCCGACTTGAAGGGGACCCTGGCCGCCTTCGCCCGGGCCTTCTTCGGGCCGGAGACCAAGACGCGCTTCCGCCCCAGCTACTTCCCGTTCGTGGAGCCGGGCGCCGAGGCCGACGTCTCCTGCACCATCTGCGGCGGCACCGGGAAGAAGGACGGCAAGCGCTGCGGCACCTGCAAGGAGACCGGCTGGCTGGAGGTGCTGGGCGCCGGCATGGTCCACCCCAGGGTGCTCGCCAGCGTCGGCTTCGACCCGGCCCGCTACAGCGGCTTCGCCTTCGGCATGGGGGTGGAGCGCCTGGCCATGCTCCGCTACGGCATCGACGACCTGCGGCTCTTCTACGAGAACGACCTCCGCTTCCTCGAGCAGTTCTAGCCGCCCTTCGGAGGGCGTGGCCCCATGCGGATCTCACTCCAGTGGCTGTCCGAGTTCGTCGAGTTGCCGGCCCCCGAGGAGCTGGCGCGCCGGCTCACCGCGGTGGGGCTCGAGGTCGAGGCCATCGAGCGGACCGGGCAGGGGCTGGAGGGCGTGGTGGTGGCACGCGTCCTCTCCTCGGTGAGACACCCCGACGCCGAGAAGCTCTCGGTAACCTCGATCGATCGCGGTGACGGCCAGCCGCTCCAGGTGGTCTGCGGGGCGAAGAACTACCAGGTCGGCGACCTGGTTCCGCTGGCCACGGTCGGCACCACGCTGCCGGGCGGCACCACCATCACCAAGGCCAGGCTCCGCGGCGTCGAGTCGTTCGGGATGCTCTGCTCGGCGCGAGAGCTCGGGCTCTCCGAGGACGCCAGCGGGTTGCTCATCCTCGCCCCCGACCTCCGGCCGGGCACCCCCATCGCCTCGGCGCTCCAGCTCGAGGACGTGCTCTTCGAGGTCAACGTCACCCCCAACCGGCCCGACGCCCTCTCGCACCTCGGCATCGCCCGCGAGGTGGCGGCGGCGCTAGGCGTCCCCTTGAAGCGTCCGGCCGCGGCACCGCGCGAGCAGGGCCCACCGGCCGCCGAGGCCATCAAGGTTCGCATCGAGGCGCCGGAGAAGTGCGCCCGTTACGCCGCCCGCGTCGTCGAGGGGGTCACCATCGGCCCCTCGCCGCTCTGGCTGCAGCGGCGGCTGGAGCGCTGCGGCATCCGCGCCATCTCCAACGTCGTAGACGTCACCAACCTGGTGCTGCTCGAGCTGGGCCACCCGCTCCACGCCTTCGATCTCGACAAGGTGGCCGGCGCCGAGATCGTGGTGCGCGGCGCCCGCCCCGGGGAGACGCTGACCACCCTCGACGGCAAGGTGCGCCTGCTCGACGCCGACGACCTGCTCATCGCCGACCGCGAGCGCGCCAGCGCCCTGGCCGGTGTCATGGGCGGCGGCGACTCGGAGATCTCGGCCGGCACCACCCGGGTGCTGGTCGAGTCGGCCTGGTTCCAGCCGGCCACGGTGCGGCGCTCGGCCAGGCGCCACGGGCTCCAGACCGAGGCCTCCCACCGCTTCGAGCGCGGCGCCGACCCCGGCATGGTCACCACCGCGCTGGATCGCTGCGTCGCCCTGATCGCGGAGCTGGCCGGGGGCACGGTGCGCCCTGGCCTGGTAGACGCCCAGCCGAAGCCGGCGCCGCGCACCACTGTGCGGCTGCGCTGGAAACGCCCCGGGCAGCTGCTCGGCATGGAGGTGGCGGCCAACGAGACGCGCCGCATCCTCGGCGGGCTCGGCTTCGCCGAGCGCGACTCGGACGGCGAGGGCGCCAGCTGGGAGGTGCCGAGCTGGCGCGTCGACGTGGCCATCGAGGAGGACCTGGTCGAGGAGCTGACCCGGTCCCTCGGCTTCCAGGTGATCCCCGAGACGCTGCCGCGGCTGGCGCTCGGCACCCCGGCCTTGCCTCCGCGCCTCGAGGTGGAGGCCCGCATCCGGGCGGCGCTGGAGGGGCAGGGCTTCCGCGAGGTGGTGAGCTACGCCTTCGTCCCGCCTGGAGACCTCGAGGCCTTCGAGCCTGGCGTGAAGCCGCTGGCCCTGAAGAACCCCATCAGCGCCGAGCTGGCGGTGATGCGGACCAGCGTGGTCCCCTCGCTGCTGCGCACCGCGGCCCACAACCGGCGCCAGGGGCGCGACGGCGTCCGGCTCTACGAGGTGGCGACCGCCTTCTGGCCGCGAGCCGGAATCGAGCGCGACCCGCCGGCGGTGGAGTTGCCGGTGGTGGCGGCGGTGCTGAGCGGGCGGCGCAGCCCGCTCTCCTGGGCCGGGGCCGGCGAGCCGGTGGACTTCCACGATCTCAAGGGCGTGGTCGAGGGAGTGCTGGCGGTGCTGGCGGTTCCGGCCAGCTTCGAGCAGGCCGGGCGGGCGGTGGCCTGGCTCCACCCGCGCGCGGCGGCGCTGGTTCTCGGCGCCGGCGGGTCCCGGCTCGGGGCGCTCGGCGAGATCCACCCGCGCCTGGCCCAGGCCTTCGACCTGCCGCGCGGCGTGCTGGCCTTCGAGCTCGACGCCGCGGCGCTGCTGCTGGCCTCGCGGCTGGTGCCGGGCTACCGGTCGATTCCGCGGCTGCCGGCGGTGCTGCGCGATCTCGCGGTGGTGGTAGACGAGGCGGTGGCGGCGGCGGCGGTGACGGCGCTGGCCGGCCAGGAGCCGCTCTGCGAGGAGGTCACGCTCTTCGACGTCTACCGGGGCGCCCCGCTGGCGGCGGGGAAGAAGAGCCTGGCGCTGGCCATCCGTTACCGGGCGGTCGATCGGACCCTCACCGACGCGGAGGCCGACGCCGCTCATGCCCGCATCGTGCGGCGGCTGGCCCTCACCTTCGGCGCCGAGCTGCGAGGCTGAGCGTGGCCGCTCCGCTCCGGCGCGCTGGGGTCGCCCTCGGCTTCGCCGTGGCGGCGCTCTTCTCCAGCTGGAGTCCGCTGGCCGCCCCCTTCGGCCTGCTCACCGGCCTCGGCGCCGCCGTGCTCGCGGTCCGGGCGCGCCGCCAAGGCGGGCGGCTGGCCGGTCTCGCCCTGGCGCTGGCGCTGCTGGCCACGGCCGGCTCGAGCTGGGTGCTGGCGCGAACCGCGGGGCTGGGGCGCGAGGCCGGCGACGCCCCACCGGTGCCGTCGGCGACCGAACTGGAGACCGCGGCCAGGCTCGACCGCGCCGCCGCGGAGAGCCGGGCCGAGCGCCAGCGGGCCGAGGCGCAGGCCGACCCGGCCACCAGCCCCCGCCAACGGAATTGACAGGTCCGGGAAAATCGGCTACCGAATTCAATAGTTAGCTCGACCTGAGCGAGGGATGAACGTGACCAAGGCCGACATCATCGAGAGCGTTTACGAGAAGGTGGGCTTCTCCAAGAAGGAAGCCGCCGAGATCGTGGAGATGGTCTTCGACACCATCAAGGAGACGCTCGAGCACGCTGAGAAGATCAAGATCAGCGGCTTCGGCAACTTCATCGTCCGGGACAAGAAGTCCCGCGTCGGCCGGAACCCGCAGACCGGCGAGGAGATCGAGATCTCGGCGCGCCGGGTGCTGACCTTCCGCCCCAGCCAGGTGCTCAAGAACGCGCTCAACGCCTCGGCCGAAGCCGCCGAGGAGGCCAAGCGCGCCGCCCGCGAGTCCTCGGCCCCGTCGTAGCGGGTGCCCCCGGACAGGCCGGGCGGGGCAGCGCTGGCCCGGCTATATTCCGCGCCATGGCGACCATCGACTACACCGACCGGCGACGCATGCGCCTCGACGTGGAGTTCTACTTCGCGGCGGCGCATCGGCTGCCCCGCTACCAGGGCCCCTGCTTCCGCATGCACGGGCACAACTACAAGTTCTTCATCGGCCTGGAGGGCGAGGTCGATCCGGCCACCGGCATGATCGCGGACTTCGGAGAGATCAAGCGGGTGGTGGGCGAGAAGGTGCTGGCCCCGGCCGATCACCAGGTGCTCAATGACTTCCTGGAGAACCCGACCGCCGAGAACATCGCCCGCTGGATCTGGGAGACGCTGGTGGGCGACGTCCCTGGCCTGGTCGAGGTGCGGCTCTTCGAGATCCCCGACTGCTGCGTCACCTATCGGGGCCCGGCCCTTGGCGCGTAGGGTCCAGCCAGCGCGAAAGCGCTCGCCGGCGCCGGGGAAGCAGCCCGGCGCCCTGGCGCGCTCGGTCGGGCTGTTCCTCGACTCGCTGGGGCTGCCGGCCGAGGTGCGGCGCGGCGCCGACCTGGTCAAGACCGAGGAGCGGGTGGCCGAGGCCTGGACCAACGACCTGCTCGACGGTTACCGCCAGGACCCAGCCAGGATCCTGGGCGAGGCGATGCCCTCCAGTGGGCGCGAGTTGGTGGCGGTGACCGGCATCGACTACCACTCGATCTGCCCGCACCACCTGCTCCCCTCCCGCGGCCTGGCCCACGTCGCCTACGTCCCGGGTGGGCGGGTGGTCGGCTTCGGGCAGCTGGCCCGGCTGGTCGACGCCCTGGCCCACCGGCTGGTGCTCGAGGAGGACCTGGCCCGGCAGGTGGCCGAGGCCCTCATGGTCCACGCCGGCGCGCGCGGCGCCGCCTGCGTCCTCGAGGCCGAGCAGATGTGCCTCTCGGTGCGGGGGGAGCGGCGGCCGCGGGCCCGGGCCCACGCCCAGTTCTTCGCCGGGGTCATGGCCGAGGACGGCGCCCTCTCGCGGCGCTTCCTCGCCGCGGTGGCCCGCGGCGGCACCGTGGGCGGTCCACGACCGAAGGGCAGGGGACGGTGAGGCCCGCCACCGCCACGGGCACAGCCACCGCCATCGTCACCGGCGGTGGGCGGGGCATCGGCGAGGCGGTGGCTCGTGCGCTGACCGCCCGCGGACTGGCCGTCACCGTCTTCGCGCGCACCGGCGCCGAGCTGGAGCGGGTGGTGGCGCAGGGTGGGGCCGCGCTGGCGGTGATCGGCGACGTGACCGACGAGGCCGACGTGGCGCGCCTGCTGGCCGAGCACCAGCGGAGGCTCGGCCCCTGCCATCTCCTCGTCAACAACGCCGGGGTGCTGGTCCGCGGCGCGGTAGACGCCCTGGCCCCGGCCGAGTGGCGCCGCTCGCTCGAGGTCAACTTGACCGGCCCGTTTCTCTGCGCCCGGGCCGTGTTGCCCGGCATGAAGGCGCGCCGCCACGGCCGCATCGTCAACGTCGCCTCGATCTCGGCCACGCTCGGCACCGCCGGGGCGAGCGCCTACAACGCCTCGAAGTGGGGGCTGCTGGGGCTGACCCGCTGCCTGGCCGAGGAGCTGCGCCCCTTCGGCGTGCAGGCCCTGGCGGTCTCGCCCGGCAGCGTCGACACCGCCATGCTGCGGCAGACCACCTTCCGGCCCGACATGCTCCCCGGCGACGTCGCCAAGGTGGTGGTCTTCGCCGCCCTCGACGCCCCCGACGCCTCGACCGGAGCCAACCTGGAGGTCTTCGGGTGAGCGCCGGGCTGGCCGCGGCCCTGGCCGAGCTGTCGGCGCGCCTCCCGGCCGGCCGGCTGGTGTGGGGCGACGCCGAGGTGCTCGAGCCCTGGGGGCGTGACGAGTCGGATCTCGGCTGCTTCCCGCCCGAAGCGCTGGTGCGGGTCGAGAGCGAGGCCGAGGTCCAGCTGATCTTCGAGGTGGCGAGCAGCCACCGCGTGCCGGTGGTGCCGGTCGGCGCGCGAAGCGGCAAGTCCGGGGGCAGCCTCGCGGTCCACGGCGGCATCGCCCTCTCCACCGAGCGGATGAACCGGATCCTCGAGGTGAGCCCCGAGGACCTGGTGGCCCGTGCCGGGCCCGGGGTGATCCTGGCCACCTTCCAGGCCGAGGTGGAGAAGCACGGCCTCTTCTACCCGCCCGATCCCAACTCGCTCGAGACCTGCACCCTCGGCGGCAACGTCGCCGAGAACGCCGGCGGTCCGAGGGCGCTCAAGTACGGTGTGACCCGGGAGTACGTGCTGGGCCTGCGGGCCGTGCTGCCGACCGGCGAGGTGATCAAGACCGGCCACCGCTCCATCAAGGGGGTGGCCGGCTACGACCTGACCGCGCTGCTGGTGGGGAGCGAGGGGACGCTGGCGGTGGTCACCGAGATCATGGTGAAGCTGCTGCCGCGGCCCCGCCACGTGGCCACCGCCCTGGTGGCCTTCTCCGGCGTAGACGCCGCGGCCCGCGCCGTCTCCCGGGTGCTGTCGCAGGGGGTGATCCCGCGCTGCCTCGAGCTGATGGACGAGGTCTCGCTCTCCGCCATCGCCCGCACCTCGCCGGGCCGCTTCCCGACCGGGGCCGGAGCGCTGCTGCTGGTGGAGACCGACGGCAACGACGAGCAGCAGGTCTTCGCCGAGATGGTCCGGGTCGCCGAGCTGGTGGCGGCCGAGGCGCGGGGGGAAGTGCTGGTGGCGCAGGATGAGGCGCAGCGGCGCGAGATCTGGGAGATGCGCCGCCAGCTCTCGGTGAACTTGAAGGCCATCCACCCCATGAAGCTCTCCGAGGACGTCGCGGTGCCGCGCTCGAAGATCCCCGAGATGGTGGCCCGGGCCAAGGCCATCGGCACCTCGGTGGGGCTGGCGGTGGCCACCTACGGCCACGCCGGCGACGGCAACCTCCACTGCAACGTCATGTACGACCGGGCCGAGGAGCGGCCCAGGGTCGACGAGGCGGTGGCTGCCATCCTGCGCGCCGCCATCGAGCTGGGCGGCACCATCACAGGTGAGCATGGCGTGGGGCTGGCCAAGAGGGACTTCCTCGAGCTGGAGCAGGGAAAGGTGATGGTGGCGCTGCAGCGGCGGCTCAAGGCGGTCTTCGATCCGCTCGGGATCCTCAACCCGGGAAAGATCTTCCCGCCCGTCTGAGTCATGGCGCTGGTGCCGCGCCGGGAGGTCCCGGCTCCCGCAACCGCCCCGATTCTGTACCTTTCTGGCACCACAATCCCTCTCCATGGGCAAACCGGACGGGTCAGGTCCAGAATAAGCCTGTTGTTTCGCTGGCTTGGCGGCGCACTGCGTTGACTTCGGGAAGGTGATCCGGCATACAGGACCCCCTTTTTGCAGCTTGGGTCCCCCTCGCAAGGAGATGCAGGGCCACATGTCCACGCCATCCAAGGTCCAGCAGGTCGAGACGGTCACCATCCGGTTCGTCGGAGATTCCGGTGACGGCATGCAGCTCACCGGCACCGAGTTCACCCGCGCCAACGCGCTGGCGGGCACGGACCTCGCCACCTTCCCGGACTACCCCGCCGAGATCCGCGCCCCGGCCGGCTCGCTGTCGGGCGTCTCCGGCTACCAGGTCAACTTCGGGTCGCGCGAGATCCACACCCCAGGTGACGCCCCCGACGTGCTGGTGGCGATGAACCCGGCCGCGCTCAAGACCAACCTGGCCGATCTGCGCCAGGGCGGCATCCTCATCGTCAACAAGGGGGCCTTCAACGCCTCCAACCTCGAGAAGGCCGACTACAAGTCCAACCCGCTCGACGACGACGCCCTCAAGCACGCCTACAAGGTGGTCGCGGTGGACATGTCGGCCTTGACCGACGCCGCGCTCCAGGGCTCCGGCCTCTCCTCCAAGGAGACGGCCCGCTGCCGCAACTACTTCGCGCTCGGCCTCATGTACTGGCTCTACAGCCGGCCCATGGAGCAGCAGCTCGAGCAGATCCAGAAGAAGTTCGGGAAGAAGCCCCAGTTCGTAGACGCCAACCAGAAGGTCTTCAAGGCCGGCCACGCCTTCGGCGAGACCGCCGAGATCGGGCTGCATCGCTACGAGGTCCCGGCCTCCAAGCTGGCGCCGGGCACCTACCGGACCGTCACCGGCAACTTCGCCGTCGCGCTCGGCTTCGCCACCGTGGCCAAGCTCACCGGCAAGCAGGTCTTCCTCGGCAGCTACCCCATCACGCCGGCCACCGAGATCCTGCAGGAGTCGTCCTACTTCAAGGAGCACGGCGTGGTGACGTACCAGGCCGAGGACGAGATCGCGGGTATCGGCGCGGCCATCGGCGCCTCCTTCGGCGGCGCGCTCGGCTGCACCACCACCTCGGGTCCTGGCCTGGCCCTCAAGGCCGAGATGATGGGGCTGGCGGTCATCGCCGAGCTGCCGCTGGTCATCGTCAACGTGCAGCGCGGCGGCCCGTCCACGGGCATGCCGACCAAGACCGAGCAGTCCGACCTGCTGATGGCGCTCTTCGGCCGGCACGGCGAGGCGCCCATGCCGGTCATCGCCGCGCAGAGCCCGGCCGACTGCTTCTGGGCCACCCTCGAGGCCATGAAGATCGCCACCAAGTGGATGACCCCGGTGCTGCTGCTCACCGACGGCTACCTCGGCAACGGCTCGGAGCCGTTCAAGGTCCCGGCACTCAGCGAGCTGCCGAAACTCGACGTGAAGTACCAGACCACGCCCAACCACGACGGCGCATACATGCCGTACAAGCGTGACGCCAAGCTGATCCGCCCCTGGGCCATCCCGGGCACCCCCGGGCTCGAGCACCGCATCGGCGGCCTCGAGAAGGACTCGATGTCCGGCATGGTCTCCTACGACGGCATGAACCACGAGCGGATGGTCCTGACCCGGGCCCAGAAGATCGCCAACGTCATCGAGGACGTTCCGGACGTGCAGATCTACGGCAAGGCCAGCGGTGAGGTGCTGCTGGTCTCCTGGGGCGGCACCTTCGGCTCGGTGCGCGGCGCGGCCGAGCAGCTGCAGTCGCAGGGCAAGTCGGTCTCCCACGTCCACCTGCGCTGGCTCAACCCGCTCCCCAAGAACCTCGGCGCCGTCATGAAGGGGTTCAAGAAGATCATGGTGCCCGAGGTCAACAACGGGCAGCTGGCCTTCTACCTGCGCGGCATGTTCCCCGGCGTAGACCCGGTCCAGTTCAACCGGATCAACGGGAAGCCCATCAAGATCGCCGAGCTCGCCAGCAAGGTGCTCGAGGTCCTCTAAGGACTCGAAAGGACACACACACATGGCTACCGAGAACACGGCACTGCCGGTCTACAGCAAGAAGGACTTCGAGTCGGGCGTCGACCCCCGCTGGTGCCCCGGCTGCGGCGACTTCTCCATCATCAACCAGGTGCAGAAGGTGCTGCCCAGCGTCGGTCACAAGCGCGAGGACATGGTCTTCATCTCGGGCATCGGCTGCTCGTCCCGCTTCCCGTACTACATGAACAACTACGGGATGCACACCCTGCACGGCCGGGCCCCGTCCTTCGCCTCCGGGCTCAAGGTCTCGCGCCCCGAGCTGATGGTCTGGATCGTGACCGGTGACGGCGATGGGCTGGCCATCGGCGGCAACCACTTCATCCATGCCATGCGGCGCAACATCGACCTGAAGATGCTGCTCTTCAACAACCGCATCTACGGTCTCACCAAGGGCCAGGTCTCCCCGACCTCCGAGCTGGGCAAGAAGACCAAGACCACGCCGCACGGCTCGCCCGATGCCCCGTTCAACCCGCCGGCGCTGGCCATCGGCTCGGGCGCCACCTTCGTGGCCCGCTCCATCGACTTGGAGGGCGCGCACCTCGGCTTGGTGCTCAAGGCCGCCGCCGAGCACAAGGGCAGTTGCTTCACCGAGATCTACCAGAACTGCCCGGTGTTCAACGACGGCGCCTACACCTCCATCACCGAGAAGAACGTCAAGGCGGACGCCCTGCTCCGCATGGAGCACGGCAAGCCGCTGCTCTTCGGCAAGGAGAACAAGAAGGGCATCCGCTTCAACCCACAGTCCGTCGAGATGGAAGTGGTGACGGTCGGCGAGGGCGGCATCACCGAGAAGGACGTCCTGGTCCACGACGCCAAGCGCGACGACCCGACCATGGCCTTCATGCTCGCCAACCTGGCGCTCAAGCCGGGGTTCCCGACCCCCATCGGCGTCTTCCGCGACGTCTCGCGGCCGACCGCCGAGGAGCTGACCTGGGACATGATCAACGCCGCCAAGACCAAGAAGGGCGACGTAGACGTGCTCAAGCTCATCGCCGGCTCGGACACCTGGCAGATCAAGTAGCCCAGTAAGGCTGGCGCCCAGTCGTGCTGGCGCC
>JANPOM010000120.1:0-3929 GCA_031427995.1 Anaeromyxobacter sp.
ACTCCTTCTCCTGGAGCAGGTTGAACCAGCGAGCCTTTCCGAAGTGCTGGCGCAGCCAGGTGGTCTTCCCCGTGGCGCGGGGACCGAGGAGGAAGAAGGAGCGAGTCGGCGGCTGGAGTCGGCGGTGGAACATCGATGGCAGTTTTACCGGATTTTTGCCGTCGATGTATACAGCCATCGCTCGGAGCCCCTCCCCGGCGAAGGCCTCGGACCGGGCCGCCTTCGACTACCCGCCGGCCCCGTCGCACTCACTCCAGGCTCGGCCTGACTCGACATGTGCCAGGCGAAGGTGGGCGCCCTGGTTGTCCCTGGGATTGAGCCAGAGCAACCGCCGGAGGACGGCGCCAGCCTGCGCGAGGTCGCCCAGGCGCCACATCGAGAGCCCGGTGCCGAGGTGGCGGTGCGACCGGATCGAGAAGCGGTAGATGGAGCTCATGTTCGGCCAACCCTCCTCACTGCCGGCCCGAGCTCGATCCGTGACGTCCCGCCGCAAGGGCGGGCCTCGGCGGACGAGAGGGCGAGGTCACCGGAGGCGGACATGGGAGCCGCGAACTCTGGCGACTCGTGCGGAAGGCTCATGGCGCCGTCGGCTCGAGGGCGCGCTCCAGCAGAGCCTGCGTCCGCCGCGTGCCGTATCTCTGACCCATCTCGCGCAGGCGACCGGCAGCGAATGACCCGGCGACAAGCCCACGCGGACCTCCTCTGACAGAGGGGGCAGAGGCTAGCCGATCACGAGTGCCGTTTGCTACTCAGCCATCGAAGCGCCTCGTGGAGGCGGAGTCGGGCGCGCATGGCGAAGGTCCTGTCCAAGGGGTGCTCACGCCCTGTCTCGGTGGCTCTGCCGCCTTCCACGAAGGGTGGCGCTGCTCAACCAGCAGTCGGACCGAAGAGCCCGAGCTGGCCCTCATCGCCGAGCCACCCGTCCGCGGACATGCCGACGGCAGAGGCGATCGACTGGGCGATGGGCAGGAGCTGCCGGTCACGGTAGTGGGCGTAGTCGAGCGGGGAGCCGCTGCGCACCTCGATCGGCTCGGCGCCGGCGCGGGTCATGACGTAGTCGACGCGCCCGCGTCGGTCCGACCAGCCAAGGAGGCGCGCCGCCCTGACCTGCGGCGTCTGCGCGTCGTAGTCCTTGGCGGCCCGGCGGAGCGCCTTCCGGTAGACCAGCTCGGCGTCGAGCTCGCCCCGGGCGAGCCGCGCTGCGGTCTCCAGGCAGTACCCCCGCAGGTCCGCCTCCAGCTCCCCGGCGAAGAGCCGCCGCAGCAGCTCCACCTGGAAGCGGCGGGCCAGCGGCGTGAAGTCGCTCCGGACCGCCTCCATGCCGCGCACCTCCACCTCGGTCGAGCCGTTGGCCGAGAGCAGGAGCCCGGCGTAGCCCTTGCCGCGCCCCCGGCCGTCCGGGCTCGCGTCCCCCTTGAGGCGTGGGATGAAGAAGCGCCGGTAGAGCTTCTCGCACCGCATCACCAGGTGCGACTCGACGTCGAACTCGCGGCGGATGCGCTCGGTGAGGTGCTGGTTCAGCGCCGCGGCGAGCCCCCCGCCGAGCCGGTAGAGCGCCAAGTGGCCGGTCGTGTCGTCGAGGCCCGACAGGACGAAGACCGAGTCGGTGTCGCCGTATAGGACGTGGTGGCCGCGGGCCTCGAACCAGTCGCGCGCGGCCCGGAGGAAGAGTTGCCCGAAGGAGGTGATGGCGCCGGCCAGCTCGGTGCGGGCGTAGCGGCAGCCCTGGGCGCCGAGCACGCCGTAGAAGGAGTTCTGGAGGATCTTGTAGACGTAGGCCGCGGTCTCGTCGCCTGCCTGCAGCGCGGCCTCCCGCTCGCGCGCGTACCTCGCGAGGATGGACGGGAGGATCCCCTCGGCACGATCGAAGCGGGCGCCGTTGGGCGCGACGAGGTCGCCAGGCTGCGGGCGCGCCTCGGCGCGCGCGTGGGCGAGCGGGTCGATCTGAAACGTCCGCATCAGCGAGGGGTAGAGGCTGCGGAAGTCGAAGACCAGTACGTTCGGAAAGAGCCCGGCCTCGGCCGCGAGCACCACGCCGCCGGCGGCCCCGGAAACGTCGGCGTCGTTCTTTTCGGGGGGCACGACGCGCCGCGCCCGGAGGGCCGCTCCGTAGATGCGCTCGAAGGCCGGGATGCTGGTCCAGGCGAGGTCGAGCGAGACCCCGGTCAGGGCCGCGCGCTGCGCCGTCAGCGCGTCGAGGCCGGTCTTGGCCAGGATCTGCAGCACCAGCTCGGAGTCGCGCAGACAGTAGGCGCAGAAGCGCTCCGGCTCCTCCCTCCGCAACCGCTCGAGTTCCTCCACCTTCGCCTCCCCACGCAGGGAGACGGTCTTGCCCTCGCCCAGGACGGCGTGCGCCACTCCGTCGAGCGAGAAGTCGTCGAGCCGCCGCCCCGAGGCGCGCACCAGCCGCATCGCGTCGAGCACCGCGCGCCCGGGGACCTCGGCCGTGTGCCGCCCACCGGGGCGCGCCCGCACCGTGAGGTCTCCGCGGGTACGCCCCACGTCGAACGGGATCCGGTTTGCCTGGCAGCGGCTGGCCAGTACCCGGAGATCGAAGTCGATGACGTTCCAGCCGGTGACGACGTCCGGGTCGCGCACCCGGAGCCGCTCCGCCAGCGCCGCCAGGAGCGCCGCCTCGGTCGGGTGACTCACGACCGAGGCCGAGAGGGGTGGCCCCACGAAATGGACTTCCCCGGGCCCCCGCGGGCCTGCGAGGGAGGCGGCGGTGACGGTGCCGGCCCGGTCGGTCTCGATGTCGAGGGCTAGCCAGGCCAGCGGGGGCGTGTCGGCTGACGGCGTCAACTCCGGGTCGACGAAGACCACGTCGACGCGGCGGCCGGGCGTCGGGACGCCGCGGATCTCGACGGGGCCGGTGAGGCCGAGCGCGAGGAGGGCGTCGGAGGCCCGGGCGCGCTCGAGCCCCCGGACCAGGACGCCGGCCGCGCCGAGCCGACGCACCGCATCCTCGAACGAGCCCTTCCGCAGGTCGAGGCGAGCGAGTGCGTCACCGGCGAGGTCGGCCCACGGGACCGCGTCGAGGAGGGCGCCCTGGGAGGAGAGCAGCTCGAGCGCGCGCGGCCCCTCCGGCGCGGCGACGTAGACCGCCGGCGAGGGCGCCGGCAGCACCAGGGCGAAGCTGCGCCCGTCCTCAAGCCGCCCGGTGGCCAGGAGGCGCCGCGTCGCCACTCCACGCCCGCGCTCCTCCCAGGCTGAGACGATGAACCCACGCGCTTCGGTCACGGTGGAACCCTACACGAGGAGCCCGTCGGCACTCTCGGAGCCTGCGGCGATGACGTTGCCTGCCATTCCGGGTCCCCACTGGGCGATGTCTCCGAGGTCCGCCGTGGCCAGCTGTCGACAGCGCCTCCCGCAACTGGAGCGCGACCTGAGCAGGCTCGGTTGGCCCCGGACATGGTCTCGGGCACCTCGGTCCGTTCCTTTGCGACAACCCCAGTGTCAGCCTGACTCACATTCCCCGGTCAGGAATCCTCGCCATCACCGCCCTCCCCGTGCTCGACAACCCCTCCGAATCGAGCGCCGCCTCCAGCCTCCGCTGCACCCTCGCCGCCTCGTAGGCCTCCACCCTCCCCGAGGCATCGAGATCCGCCCAGGCCGGGTGCGTGCCGATGCCGCCGTCGGCCCGACGATGCGCCGCTCGCCCAGCCGGAAGGCGAAGCCGCTCACCGCGCCGTCGTGCGGGAGCGGGAAGAGGTAGCTGACGTGGAGCGGCTCGGCGTGGCTGTTCTTGAAGCGTTGCTCGAGCAGGACGCGGCAGAGACCGCCCGAGGCGGTCGCGGTCAGGCGGGTGCCGAGGAGAGGCAGGGGGCGGCCGTCGAGGGCGACGAGACGCCCTCCGGCGCTGGTGTTGGGCTTCGGGGCGATGGCGGACGCGGTGTCGGTCATCATGGCGTGGCTCCTGTCGTGCGAGG
>JANPOM010000121.1:0-10132 GCA_031427995.1 Anaeromyxobacter sp.
GGGCTCAGCCACGCTTCGCGGCCTGCACCCTGGCCACCGCCATGCGGAGCTGGGCCGGAGAGAAGGGCTTCTCCAGGCTGGCGTTCGGCACCCGGTCGAGGAACTCGGCCGCCTCCCGCGCGAAGGCGCCACCGGTCAGGAAGACCATCTTGGCGGCCTGGGCCGGGGCCTCGGCCTTGAGCTTGTCGTAGAGCGCCATGCCGGTCATCCCCGGCATCATCAGGTCGCAGAGGATGGCGTCGAAGTGGCTGGCCGAGAGCGCCGCCAGGGCCTCGGCGGCGCCCAGCACCGCCACCACCCGGTGGAGCGGCGCCAGCATGCGGATGATGGCGCGCCCCACCATGGGCTCGTCGTCGATGACCAGGACGTCGGCGCCGATCGATGCCGAGGCGGCCTGGGAGGCGGAGACCGCCGGCACGCTCCCGGCCAGCGGCGTGATGACCGGCGACGGGTCGGCCACGGCGGGGGGCTCCCGGGCCGGCGCGGCGGAGGCGCCAGCCGGCGGCAGCAGCACCGTGAAGATCGAGCCGCCGTTGGGTTCGCTGCGGACGCCGATCTCGCCGCCAAGCTCGGTGACGATGCCGTGGGCGATGGCCAGGCCGAGCCCGGTCCCCTTGCCGACGGCTCGAGTCGTGAAGAAAGGGTCGAAGATGCGCGGCAGCACCTCGGGGGCGATGCCGGCGCCGCTGTCGGTGACCTCGATCCGGACCCGGCCGTCGGGCGCCAGCGCGGTGGAGGCCTGCACCAGGTGGCGCTCCGGGTTGCCTGGAGGGATGGCCTGGGCGGCGTTGACGAGCAGGTTGAGGAAGAGCTGGCCGAGCCGGTGGGCGTTGCCCATCACCGGCGGCACCGGCCCGAGCTCCAGCGAGAGCTGGGCGCGCTGGCGGATCTCGGTCTGCGCCAGCGTCACCGCGGCCTGCAGCGTCCGGCGCACGTCGACCTCGGTCCGCTCCGCCTCGCCGGCGCGCGAGAAGGTGCGGAGGTCGCGGACGATCTGTCCGATCCGGACGGCGCCGCCGCGGGCGTCCTCGAGCGCCTTGCGGACCTCGCCGAGGTTGTCGGGGAGCTGGTCGAGCCTGGCCAGCGCGTAGTCGACGTTGCCGACCACATAGGCGAGCGGGTTGTTGATCTCGTGGGCCACGCCGGCCGAGAGCGTGGCCACCAAGGCCATCCGGTCGGCCAGGTGGAGCTGAAGCTCCAGGCGACGCCGCTCGGTGATGTCGCGGACGATGGCCTGGAAGAAGTTGGCCCCGTCGAGCTGGGTGAAGCGGACCGAGACCTCGACCGGGAAGGTGAAGCCGTCCTTGCGCTGGAAGCGGGTCTCGAAGAGGCCGGCCCCCGACTCGATCTGCTCCCGGGTTCGAAGCGGCGGGTCCTCCAGCGTGGTCGGGTCGCGCAGATCGCGGACGTTGAGGCGGAGCGCCTCCTCGGGCGTGTAGCCGAGCTGCTGGCAGAAGCGGTCGTTGACATCGACCAGTTGGTGCCGCTCGTCGGCGAGCAGCATCATGTCGTTGGCGTGGCTGGAGAACTGCTCGGCGCGGTGGAGCCTGCTGGAAAGCGCCGCGTCGCGAGCCGCCTCCCGTTGCGCCGCGGCGCGATCACCGGAGCGGCGCCACCTGGCCTGCACCAGCCAGGCCACCACCACGCCGGCGGTGAAGGCGATGAGGAGGGAGGCGGTCATGGGGGGATTCTAGCAGGGGCGCGGCGCCCCCACTTGACCGTGCGGAGGTGCGTCGCTGGCGGTACCATGGCCGGGTGACAACCCTGCTCTACCTCCTCGGAGTGCTGGCGCTGCTGGCCGGGCTGGCCGGCGTGGTGATCCCGGTGCTCCCAGGGGCGCTGGCGCTCTTCGGCGGAGTGCTGCTCATCGCCTGGGCCGGCCAGTTCCAGCTCATCGGGGCACCGACCCTGACGGTGACCGGTGTGCTGGCGGCGCTGATCGTGGCGGCCGACTGGGTCGCCGCGGCGCTGGGGGCCAAGACCTTCGGGGCCTCGCGCTGGGCCGTGCTCGGCTCGACGGTGGGGCTGCTGATCGGACTGCTGTTCGGCCCGGCCGGAATCCTGCTCGGGCCGGTGGTGGGGGCGGTGGTCTTCGAGCTCTGGAAGGACCCAAACGTGGAGAAGGCGCTCAAGGCCGGCGCCGGGACCTTCATCGGCTTCCTGGTCGGCAGCGTCGTAAAGGTGGTGCTGGCCTTCCTGCTCATCGGGTCGCTGCTGGTGGGGCTGCTGGTGTAGCCCGGGGCATGGCGGCCGGGGGCGCCTCGCGGTAAACCGGGGACGTGAAGCCCTGGGAGACGGTCGAGAAGTCGCTGGCGCCGGACGGGACCGAGATGGTCCTGGCCCGCCGTGACGGAGAGTGGGTGGTCCGCTACGGCGGCAAGGTGTTGATGTCGAGCCGGCAGCACGGCTCGGAAGACGCCCTGGCCGAGCTGGCGCTGCCCAAGGCCCGCCACCGCCGCGCCGTGCTGGTGGGCGGCTTGGGGCTCGGCTTCACGGCCCGGGCCGCGCTCGACCGCATCCCGACCGACGCCAAGGTGGTGATCGCCGAGCTGACGCCGGCGCTGGTCGACTGGAACCGGCGGCTGGTGGGGAAGCTTGCCGGCCGGCCGCTCGACGACCCGCGCTGCAAGGTCCATGTCGGCGACGTGGTCGATCGGATCGCCGAGGCCCGCGCCGCTTACGACGCCATCCTGCTCGACGTCGACAACGGCCCCGGCTCGATGGTCCATGAGGGCAACCACCGGCTCTACGGCCACCGCGGCATCGCCGCCTGCCGCATCGCCCTGGCCGAGGGCGGCGTGCTGGCGGTCTGGAGCGCTCACCACGACGAGGCCTACTTGCGCCGGCTGGAGAAGGGCGGGTTCGCGGCCACGGCGCGGGTGGTGCCGGCCCGCGGACCGGCCGGCGGGCTGAAGCACGTCCTCTTCCTCGCCGTGAAGGCGCCGCCGGCGCGCTGGCCGGGGCGCGGTGGCGGCGGGGCCGGCCGGGGTGGCCCCTCCGGGGCCAGGGCCACCGGAGGCCGTGGAGTTGATCGGCGCCGCTGATCGGCTAGGTTTCCCTGATGGCTCTGCGCAGGTTCGCCCTCACCGCCCTAATGGCGGCCCTCCCGCCGTGGTCGGCCGGCGCCGCCGAGCCGCCCTCCGCCGTCCCGGCCGATTCGCTCCAGCTGGTGGTGATCGTCTCCCGGGGCTGGGAGGCGACAGCGGCCACGCTGCTGCGCTTCGAGCGGGCCGCCCCGGGCGCGGACTGGCTCCCGGTCGGGCTGGCCAAGCGCGGCGTGGTCGGGCGCACCGGCATGGCCTGGGGGCGCGGCCTTCACCTGGAGGGGCTCGACGGAGCCGAGAAGTACGAGGGGGACGGCGCCACGCCGGCCGGGGTCTTCCGCATCAGCTCGGCCTTCGGCGCCACCCCGCGCAAGATCGACCTCGCCTACACGCTGGCTCGACCCGGACTGGTCTGCGTCACCGACAAGGGGAGCCCGCACTACAACAAGGTGGTCGACCTCGCCAAGGTGCCCATGCGCTGGGACTCGGACGAGCCGTTGCTCGGCGTCGACGACAGCCACGAGCTGGCCGTGGTCATCGACCAGAACCCGGCCCCGGTCCAGGCCGGGCGCGGCGCCTGTGTCTTCGTCCACGCCTGGAAGGGGATCGGCACGCCGACCAGCGGCGGCGTGGCCACCACCCGCGACGCGGTCGAGACGCTGGTGGAGTGGCTCGACGCCGGCGCCAAGCCGGTGGCGGTGGTGCTGCCCTGGGAGGAGTACCGGCGTCACCAGAAGGCCTGGTCGCTCCCCGCCCTGCAGGCGCCCTGAGCGGCTCATCCCCGGCTTGACCTGCGCACGGCTGGCGTGCGAGATCGCGCCCCCTTGATCCGCTTCGACGCCATCTCCATGCAGCACGGACAGCAGGTCCTCTTCATCGAGGCTTCGGCCGTCGTCCACCGCGGCGAGAAGGTCGGCCTGGTCGGCCCCAACGGCGCCGGCAAGTCGACCCTCTTCCGGCTGGTGATGCGCCAGGAGGAGCCGGACGAGGGGCAGGTCTCCATCGACCGCGGCGTCACGGTCGGCCACTTCTCGCAGGACGTCGGCGAGATGAGCGGCCGCTCGGCGGTGGGCGAGACCATGGACGGCGCGGGTCCGGTCTCGGCGGTGGCCTCCGAGCTGCACCAGCTGGAGCACGCCCTGGCCGACCCGGCGCGGGCCGGCGAGCTGGACCAGCTGGTGGAGCGCTTCGGCCACGTCCAGGCCCGCTTCGACGAGCTGGGCGGCTACGCGCTCGAGTCGAAGGCCCGCGAGATCCTGGCCGGGCTCGGCTTCAACGACGAGATGATGGACGGGGACGTGGGCGCGCTCTCGGGCGGCTGGAAGATGCGGGTGGCGCTGGCGCGCATCCTGCTGATGCGCCCCGACGCCATGCTGCTGGACGAGCCCTCCAACCACCTCGACCTGGAGTCAATGATCTGGCTGGAGGAGTTCCTCCGCTCCTACGACGGCGCCATCCTCATGACCTCCCACGACAAGGAGTTCATGAACCGGGTGGTGAGCAAGATCGTCGAGATCGACGGCGGCGAGCTGACCAGCTACGCCGGCGACTACGACTTCTACGAGCGCGAGCGGCAAATCGCCGACCAGCACCAGCAGGCCCAGTTCGACCGCCAGCAGGCCATGCTCAAGAAGGAGCTGGCCTTCATCGAGCGGTTCAAGGCCCGCGCCAGCCACGCCGCGCAGGTGCAGAGCCGGGTCAAGAAGCTCGACAAGATCGAGAAGGTCGAGCCCCCCAAGCTGCGCAAGACCGTCGACTTCGAGTTCCGCGGCGCGCCGCGCTCCGGCGAGGACGTGGCTCGCTGCGCCGGCGTCAAGAAGGGCTACGGCGCCAGGCCCATCTACGACGGCTTCGACTTCCTGGTCCGGCGCGGCGAGCGCTGGGCCATCATGGGCGCCAACGGGGCCGGCAAGTCGACCCTGCTCAAGATGATCTCCGGCGAGGGCAAGCCCGACGCCGGCACGGTGGTGGTGGGCAACAGCGTCAAGATGGGCTACTTCGCCCAGCACGCCATGGAGCTGCTGGTGGGCGAGCGGACCGTCTGGCAGACGCTCGAGTTCGCCTTCCCCAAGGCCAGCATCGGCTCGCTGCGCACCCTGGCCGGCTGCTTCGGCTTCTCCGGCGACGAGATCGAGAAGCGCTGCCGGATTCTCTCGGGCGGCGAGAAGGCCAGGCTGGTGCTGGCGCTGATGCTCTTCGACCCGCCCAACTTCCTGGTCCTCGACGAGCCGACCAACCACCTCGACGTCGGCACCAAGGAGATGCTGGTGCGGGCGCTGGCCAGCTATGACGGGACCATGATCTTCGTCAGCCACGACCGGCGCTTCCTCGGCGCGCTCTCCAACCGGGTGCTGGAGCTGACGCCGGAGGGGCCGGTCCCATACGGCGGTGGCTACACCGAGTACGTGGCCCGCACCGGCCGCGAGGCGCCCGGGATCCGCCACCTGCAGGGACGCGCCTGACCGACCGCGGCGCAGCCGGTCTCAGCCGGCCGGCGGCAGCGGCGGGGGACGGGCCATGCCTACCGCGTCGGCGACGGCGTGCAGCAGCTCGACCTCCCCGTCGGTGAGGGCCCGGTCGGAAGTGGCGCAGGCCTCGCAAGCGCGCAGCACCCGGACCCGCAGCTGGAACGGCGTCGCCTCCAGCACGCCCAGGACCGCGTCGAGCCGACCCAGGCTGAGCGCGTCGGCGGGGGGGAGCTTCCAGGTCGGGGCCAGGCCGAGCGCCGTGACGCCGGCGTCGAGCGCGGCCTGCGCCGCCGCCTCCCGCCGGTCGCCGACCCGGGCCAGCAGCCCGAGCAGCTCGCGGCACTCGACAGCCACCTGCTCCACCGTGAAGGCGCGCGGGCGGACCGGGCGGCCGGCGGTGCCGAGCCGGGTGAGCCGCCGGTCGATGACGCGCAGGTAGACCCACTCGGTGACGGTGAGCCGGCCGTCGGCCCCGGCCAGGCCGCGCAGCTCGACCCGCAGCCGTGCCCGCTGCGGCGCCGAGAGCGCCCCGAGCGCCGGGAGCGCCAGATCGAGCAGCGCCAGCCGGTTGACGCGGCCGACCGAGTCGAGGTGCGGCGCCAGGCGGCGCACCTCCGCGGCCTCCGGGCTCTGGCCCAGCAGCTGGAGCTGCCGGTCACGCACCCCGGCGCGGTCGTCGAGGATCATCACGCAGCAGAGCGCACGGGCGCCAAAGGGCTCACGGGCCGCGGCGGAGAGCTCCGGCGGCAGCGCCTC
Source organism: Anaeromyxobacter sp. (assembly GCA_031427995.1). GTDB lineage: Bacteria > Myxococcota > Myxococcia > Myxococcales > Anaeromyxobacteraceae > JADKCZ01. The sequence continues at coordinate 6,269 of JANPOM010000121.1, forward strand.
CAGCAGCGAGGCCGCCGCGGCGAGGCGGGGCGTGACCGGGGAGGAGCCTGGCTGGAGCGGAGGCGGCGGAGTGCCGGCGGCGGAGGCCCCGGCCAGCGAGGCGATCAGCGGGGGCGGTGCGCCGAAGCCGGGGGTGGCCGGGGGCGGCGGCGTGCCGAACCCCGACGCGGCCGGGGCCGGGCGCGTCCCGACCCGCAGGAAGGACGGGAGCGGCGTGCTCTCGCCGAGCGCCAGCAGCCGGCGGATGCGAGCCTCCGGCGGCGGGTGGTCGGCCAGCCAGCTCCGGACCCGGCCATCCGCGAAGAGCAGGTGGCTCGCCTCCGGGGCCATGGGGCTGGCCAGGGCCGAGCCGTAGCCGACGATCTTGCCGAGCGCGCCGGCCAGCGCCGCCGGGTTGCGCGTGAACTGGGCCGAGGCGGCGTCGGCCAGGTACTCACGCTGCCGGGCCACCGCCGCCCGGATGAGCCGGGCGAAGAAGGTGCCGATGAAGCCCGCCGCCATCACCACCAGCCCCACCAGGGCGAGCCGGCCGCCACCGCCCTTCTCGCGGCGCTTCGAGCTGGAGGAGCCGAGATTGACGATGACCCGGCCCACCAGCGCCAGCGCCGAGAGCCCGCCGGCCAGCGCCAGCAGCCGAAGGTTGAGCCGCATGTCTCCGTTCTGCACGTGCGAGAGTTCGTGGGCGATGACCCCCTGCAGCTCGTCGCGGGTGAGATGGGTGAGGCACCCCTCGGTCACCGCCACCACCGCCCGGTCGGGCGCGAAGCCGGCGGCGAAGGCGTTGATGCCAGGTTCGCCCCGCAGGATGTAGAGCGTGGGCACCGGAAGGCCCGAGGCGATGGACATCTCCTCCACGACGTTGCGCAGCCGCTGCTCCCCTTCGGTCACCGGCTGCAGCGCCACCGGCTCCCCTCCCAGCGAGCGGGCCACGCCTTCGCCGCCGCCGCGAGCGAGCGACCAGAGGTGGTAGAGCGTGCCGCTCCCCACCACCATGCCGGTCAGGAGCGACAGGCCGATGAAGAGCTCGGGGACCCAGAAGGCCTGGGTGTGGAAGGAGGTGTCCCCGCTGGTCAGGCCGAGCCAGACACCGAGGTAGAGGAAGGCCGCCACGCCCGGGAGGGCGAGCAGGTAGTAGAGGAGCAGCAGCGCCGTGCGCCGCCGGGCGCCACGCTGCGCCTCGAAGAAGTCGAAGGTGGCCCGGACCACGGCCATGGGGGGAGTTGAGGTTCCCTAGAAGGCGACCTTGGTCGCCTCCCGCTCGGCGGGGGCGGTGATCTCGAAGGGGGCGGCGGCGGCGAAGGCGTCGGCCAGCAGCAGCCCGGGGAAGGACTCGCGGGCGGTGTTGTAGGCCATGACCGCGTCGTTGAAGGCCTGGCGGGAGAAGGCGATGCGATTCTCGGTCGAGGAGAGTTCCTCCATGAGCCGGACCATGGTGGCGTCGGCCTTGAGGGCCGGGTAGGCCTCGGCCACGACCAGCAGGCGCGAGAGCGAGGCGCCCAGGGCCCCCTCGGCGCCGGCCAGTCCGAGCATGGCGGCCGGGTCTCCCGGCGAGGCGGCGGCGGCTGCGGTGGCGGTGACGGCGGCGTTGCGGGCCCGGACCACCGACTCGAGCGTCTCGCGCTCGTGCTTCAGGTAGGCCTTGGCGGTCTCGACCAGGTTGGGGATCAGATCGTGCCGGCGCTTGAGCTGGACGTCGATCTGGCTGAAGCCGTTCTTGCAAGCGTTCCGCAGCCGGACCAGGCCGTTGTAGAGGCCGACGCCGAAGACCAACAGCGCGGCGAGCAGGGCGACGACGACGAGGAAGGCGATCACGTGGACCCCCAGTGCCACGGGCGCGGTCTGCGTCCGGGTGTGACGAGAATGGCACGGCCGGGACGGAGTGGCGAGCGCCGGGCGGCCCATGGTCGTTCGAGCGGATTTGGGGGGACGCGGCCGGTTGTCGCGGGGTCCGGTCGCGGAGTCGCGGTATGCTCTGGCGTCACCACGACCGGGAGCCCACATGACCCCTCGCCAGCTGGCCTTCGCCCTCGGCGCCTCCTCGCTCCTGCTCACCGCCGCCGACAGCCCCAGGCCGAGGCCGATGGAGGCCACGCAGCCACCGCCGTCCCAGCTGCAGCCGGCTCCGGACGTGGCCAAGGTGGTGGGGAGCTGCACGGTGAGCGCCATGAGCTGCGTGGAGTGGGAGGGGAGCTACGCCGGCGTAGACCTCAAGGGGCGCTGCCAGAAGCTCAAGGGGAAGTGGGGCGACGGCGCCTGTCCGGCCGAGCGGCGCGTCGGCGCATGCACGCAGCGTGAGATCGCCAGCGACGACCGGATGGTGACCATGTCCTACGCCCCCATGAAGCCGGCCGACGCCAAGGCGGCCTGCCAGAAGCAGGCGCGCGCCGTCTTCATGAAGCAGTGAGGGCCGCCGCTCAGCGCTAGCCGGTCAGCTTGCGGTGGCGGGCGGCGGCGGCCGGCTTCACGGAACGCCGATTGCCTTGGGGAGGTCGGCCAGGGTGGTCAGCTCGATGTCGGGCGGCTCGCCGAGCCGCTCGCGGGGCATGCCGGCGCGGTTGCACCAGGCCACCCGCAGCCCCGCCGCCTTGGCGCCCCAGGCGTCCCAGCCGTTGGCGGAGACGAAGCCGAGCTCGGCCGGCCAGACGCCGAGCCGATCGACCGCCAGCTTGTAGACCGAGGGGTGCGGCTTGTAGACGCCGACCGACTCGACCGAGAGGGTCTCGTCGATGAGGTCGTCGAGGCCGGCGCTGCGCACCGCCGCCGCCAGCATGCGCGGCGTGCCGTTGGAGAGGATGGCGATCTTGAGCTGGGCCGCCCTCAACCGGGTGAGGGCGTCGCGAGCGTCGGCGCAGGGGCCGATCCGCTCGAAGGCCTCCATGAGCCGGCGGCGCAGGTCGGGGGTGGCGATGCGCAGCGCGTCGAGCGAGTAGTCGAGGGCGTCGCCGGTCACCTGCCAGAAGTCGGCGTGCTTCCCCATCAGCGCGCGCAGCCAGGTGTACTGGAGCTGCTTCTGACGCCAGAGCTCGGAGAGCGGGTCGGCCCGGTCCCCCAGCAGGTCGCGGGTCCGCTCGGCGGCGCTGGAGACGTCGAAGAGGGTGCCGTAGGCGTCGAAGACGACGGCGCGGAGGCCGGCCAGCGGTGCCACCATGGAGAGCCTCCCGGGGGACGAGACACTGGCACTCTACCGCGACCGCGCCCGGGAGCGGTGGTGGCCTGTCGGAGCCTGGCACGTACCGCGGGACCGGCCCCCGAGAGGAGCGTGGGTCCGGACTTTAGGCCAGTGAAGACGGGAGCTTCGGATTCCAGGCCCGCTGGGCCGCGCCTCGTATCTATCAAAGCCGGCTGGAAGGGCGTACCGTTTTCCCAGTCGCTTCAACCACGAAGGAGGCACCAGATCGCCGAACCTTCGCAGGCCCAAAGAGACGCGTAGCTCCCACCGGCGAGAGCCGGACCAGCGCTCAACCGAGAGCGCACAGAGCGGTAGAGAAGAGGCCCCGACATGGGCCTCTTCTCATGTGATGGGGGAGGGCGCGGGTGCGAGGCGAACGACGTCAACCCGGTCGCCTACCTACCTGGCCGACGTCCTGCTCCGCGTCCAGACCCACCCCGCCTCGCGAATCGACGAGCTGCTGCCGCACCGGTGGACGCCACCGATAACCTTGCCGCCGGCCTGACCAGGTCGGCGGCGAACTCGCGGACGGCATATTGGCGAGGCACACCTTGGTCGTTGGAGGGTCTGAAGCTCAGCGTCCTCGGCCGTTGCGTTCATGTTCGCCAAGCACGAGCTCGATTAACGAGGAGACGCGTTCGTGACGCTCGATCGGGTGCCGAAGCGGCAGATTGGTTCGCACCTCGTAACGATTC
>JANPOM010000122.1:0-1787 GCA_031427995.1 Anaeromyxobacter sp.
GGCTTCGGATCGTGGAGGTAGGGGAAGCTGCCCTGCGTGGTGTCACCGCTGGTGGCCATGAGCAGCGTGCCCCCCAGCGCCGCCACCGCCCCGTCGGCGGCGAGCGAGCCGGTCGTGAAGGAGCCGGCGGAGCCCTCGGCCGACCACTGTCCGGCCGCGGCCCGGCGGGTGACCACGTTGACGACGCCGCCGAGCGCCCCGGCGCCGTAGAGGGCCCCCTCGGGGCCGCGCAGCACCTCGATCCGCTCGATCCAGCCGCGCGGGATCGAGGAGAGGTCGACGGCGCCGCCGAAGGCCGAGTTGAGCGGCAGGCCGTCGAGCAGCACCAGCACGCCGTCGGCGGTCGAGCCGCGGATCGAGACGGTGGTGAGCTGGCCGAGGCCGCCGTAGTCGTTGATGGCCACGCCGGGCGAGGTGGCGACCAGCTGCGCCACGTCCTTGGCCTCGCCGGCGAAGCGCGAGGCCTGGACGATGGTGGCGGCGCCGGTCGGATCACCCTGCGCCTCGGCGCGCGGGGGCCGGACCACCTGCTCCTCCATGAGGACGGGCGGCGGCTCGCCGGCGCGCGAGGGCGCAACGACGCAGAGTGAAAGGGCGAGGGCGCCCTGGACCAGGGTCTTCGAGTTCAAAGCCGCGCGTCTCCTTCGGACGCGACAACCGCGGCGCCGGCGACATGCCGGTGCCTGCTCGAAGGGAGGTCTCCTGGCTCCCGGGGCCGCGCACGACGGAGATCCGTCGCCGCTCGCCGCCTCCCACCTTCCCACCGCGAACGTCCGCGGCAGTGGTGACTACCCTGGAGGCGACTTCTCCCCGGCTACAGTGGCGGGACCGCGCCGGTATTTGACCGGACTTCCCTGATCCTCCGAGCGGGTGCTGCAGGACACCTGTTATCGGGGCCGGGGCGGCCAGTCAAGGCGGGACTTCGGCGCGACGCGGAGCAGAAGCCTCGAGGCAAGACGTGCGCGGCGCCGAAGAGGAGGGAGATCCGGCGCTTGGCGCACGCCCTGCTTCAAGGGTGAGGGTTCATTTCCGTGGGGTGGTCGCCACCGCCGGAGCGGTGGCCAGCGCCGAGGCCAGCGGCGCCCCGACCACCAGGTGGGCCTTGACCTTGGCGAACCAGGCCTGCCCAAGTCCCTTCACCGCCACCACGTCCTCCGGCTTCTTGAAGGGCTGGCGGGTGCGCTGCGCCACGATGGCCTGCGCCTTCTTCTGGCCGACGCCCGGGAGCCGCATCAGCTCGACGGTGCTGGCCCGGTTGAGGTCGATCCGGTCGTTGGGCCCGAGCGCCTTCTTGTTGGTGAAGGCGGCGAAGGCGGGGAAGGCCAGCCCCAGGCCGGCCAGCAGACCGGCGAGGCGGAGCCACCGGCTCACGGCCGCGCCTCCTCGCCGCGCTTCCCGGAGCCGTTGGCGGGGGCCCCGGCGCCGGTCTTGCCGTCCTCGCGCTGTTCGCGGATCTGCAGCTTGTTGGTGCCGAGTGGCAGGGCATCGAGGTAGATGGCGATGCTGCCGTCCCGGTTGGTGAAGGCCATCCCGATCTTCTGCCACCAGGCGGCCCGGTCCCCGTCCTTCTCGTTGATGGCGTAGACCGCCAGCTTCTTGCCGTTCACATCCCTGGTGTCGCTCCTGGTGTCGCTCTTGGTGTCGCTCATGTTCGCTCCCTGTTCGTGGTTGGTTGCTGCACGGGCCAGGGAGAGCAGGCGGCGTGCCGCGGCCAACCGCCCGGGATCACGGGAGGCGAAGCGGTGACGGATGTTCAGGTGGCGGACCTGCGGTCGCGGCGCGGACCT
>JANPOM010000123.1:0-5437 GCA_031427995.1 Anaeromyxobacter sp.
CGAAGTGCTCCTCCACTGCCGGCCTGCCAGCGATGAACCCCTTCCGCGAGGCCACGACGTACTCGCCGTCCTCCGTGAACATGGAGGCGATGAAACCCGGGTCGGCCCGCTTCATGGCAGCACTGAACTGGGCCAGTGTGCCCTCGATGGTTGCACGCACGGCAGCGGGATCATGGCGCGCAGGCGCACCGTGGCCATTGTGCGCGCAGGCTCCGCCGGCGAAGGAGAGGAAGACGGCAACCGCCACGGAACGCAAGGAATTGAAGGCCATGCTCGAACCCCTTTCTACTGCGTGTAGCTGAAGCATCACGAGTGCCTGACTGCGTCGACGGTTAGCACCGACCCTCAGTCTGCGATGGACTGGACGACGACCTGCTTCACGAGCCTCCGAAGCTGAATGTTCGCTCGTCCCGGCGTCTGGCTCATGTAGACCGCGACGACCTGCTCGGCCGGGTCGACCCAGAAGAACGTCCCGCCGTACCCTGTCCAGAAGTACTCCCCTACCGAGCCGGGCACGCTGGCCATGCCCGGAACGAGTCGGACCCCGAATCCAAGGCCGTAGCCGTATCCCTGGATCCCGGGCCCGATGACGTCGCCGGGCGAAAAGGGAACGGTGGGGCGAGAGCCGAGGTGATCGGACGTCATCAGCGCCACGGAGGTGCGGCTGAGAAGCCGCACGTTTCCGAGCCGTCCGCCCTCAGCCAGCATCTGACAGAACCTCAGGTAGTCCGCCGCCGTCGAGACCGCGCCAACTCCGCCCAGGTCGTTGCCGGGCGCCTGGAGGACGCCGAGCATCTCGATGGGCTTCCCAGTCACCGGGTCGACGGGGAGTGGCTGTGCCAGGCGTGCTTGCTTCCCCGGTGGAACGAAGAACCCGGTGTCCTTCATTTCTAGCGGCCCGAAGACGCGCTCCGCCAGGAAGTCCCCAAGTCGCTTTCCGCTCGCCGCTTCGATCACGCGTCCGAGAAGATCATGCGCCAGTCCGTACTCCCAGACTGTCCCGGGCTGGTGCGCGAGCAGCACCTTCGATAGGCGCTCCGTGAACTCAGCCGGCGTGAGCTTCTCCTCGTCGACATCCGGACCGAGCCCGGCCTTCACATAGGACTCCTTCACGGCCTCGTTCGAGGTGAAGCCGTAGTAGACGAGCCCGGACGTGTGCCGGAGAAGGTCGTGAATTGTCATCGGCCGTTCCGACGGCACGCTCATATAGGTGACGCGACCCGAGAGAGGGTCCGCCCTGGGGACCGCCACCTGCATGGTCTTGAACGGCGGCAACCACTTCGAAACCGGGTCGGTGAGCTGGATGGTGCCTTCCTCCGCCAGCATCATCGCCGCCACGGAGACGAAGGGCTTGGTCATCGAGTAGATGCGAAAGACCGCGTCCTTGGGCATGCGAACGCCCTTCGTCTTGTCGAGGAAACCAAAGCTCTCGAAGTAGGCGACCTTCCCCTTGCGGGCGACGAGCACCACCGCACCGGGGAGCGTACCCTTGGAGATCTCGGCCTCAAGTGCGCGGCCGATCCGAGCCAGGCGGTCGGAGGACAGCCCGACGCGTTCGGGGGGTGCCGCGGGAAGGGGTTGAGCCCGGGACAGGACAGGAGCTGCGAGGGCTTCCATCGCAAGCAATGCGAGCAGCACTCTCGTCATCATCGGTGACCTCCGCTTGGTGACCTCCGCCTTCGAAAAGTGACCTACTCCAATGGCACCCGAGCCCGCCCCCGACGCGACCTACTCACAACAGTGAAGTCTCCCTGGGTCGCCGACAGTCCGGCCTGAAGTGCCCGCTGGGCCTGTCGGGGCCATGCGTATCGGTGGAGCTGCCGGCTAACGCTTCCGACGCCATCCCGGTCATGCCATCGAAACCCGAGCCCTTGGCGAGGAAGCTCCGCCAGGTGGTGTCACTGGACGGGAAGAGAACGACGCCGGTAGGCGGCTTTCTCAAGGCCTTTGTGTGCCCAGCATGGGCGTGACTAGGAGGTGAAAGTCCTCTGGGGAACCCGGTCGCAGGGACCCCGAGCGAACCGCAAAGCGCCGACCGTGAGGGACGCGCCGAAAGAAGCGGGGAGCGAAGCCGCGAGCCGACGAACAGAAACCGGATATGAGGCGGTGCCGACCAGGGCGAGCGGGCAAAGGACCGCGAAGCTCTCGCGACCAAAGGTCGGCGACGTAGATCCGGCGGCTGTGCGGTGAAAGCCACGAACCCTTACCTGGGGAGATCTCGCCTCGCGCCCGAAAGGGCGACGCCGAAGAGGCGGAGCGAGAAGTCAGCAGAGGCCGTAGTAGTGACCGCGGGACTCGGCAGGGATGGCAGCCCGCCTACCGGCAGCCGAACAACCGCAGCGGCGCGAAGGGCCGAACGAGTAGGAGGGCAGGACGCCCGTGAGTCTCGAAGACGCCATGCGCCAGAAGACCGAGCAGTTGGTGCTCCCGCTGGAGGGTAGGGGTGATGCCCCGAGGTGCCAGCGGAGCGGCGAAGCGTCGACGGCGGCGAACGGAAACGAGCGCCCAGGAACGGATCGCCTCATGGAAGAGGTGGTCCAGCGCGGCAACGCCAAGGCGGCGCTGAAGCGCGTGAAGCAGAACAAGGGCAGTCCCGGCGTCGATGGGATGACCGTGGACGAGCTGCCGGAGTACCTGGTCGAACACTGGGTGGAGATCCGCGAGCAGTTGCTGGCGGGGACCTACCAGCCGAGGCCGGTGAAGCGGCAGGAGATTCCCAAGAGTGGCGGCGGGGTCCGAGAGCTCGGGATCCCGACGGTGCTCGACCGGCTCGTGCAGCAGGCCATTCTGCAGGTGCTTCAGCCGAGGTTCGACCCGACGTTCTCCGAACACAGCCACGGTTTCCGGCCTGGACGCCGCGCGCACGACGCAGTGTGCGAGGCGCAGCGGTACATCCAGGAAGGGCGCCGTGTGGTGGTTGACGTGGATCTCGAGAAGTTCTTCGACCGCGTGAACCACGACGTGCTGATGGGGAAGCTGGCGGGGAGGATCGAGGACAAGCGGATGCTGAGACTCATCCGCCGCTACCTGGAAGCCGGAGTCATGGTGAACGGGGTGGTGGTGGAGCGGGCGGAGGGGACGCCGCAAGGCGGTCCGCTCTCCCCGCTGCTGGCGAACGTGCTCCTCGACGAAGTCGACAAGGAGCTGGAGAAGCGCGGTCACGCCTTCGTGCGCTACGCCGATGACTGCAACGTGTACGTGCGGTCGAAGCGGGCAGGCGAGGACGTGATGAAGACGCTCCGGCGTCTGTACGGGCGGCTCCGACTACGAGTCAACGAGGCGAAGAGCGCGGTGGCGCGACCGCAGAACCGCAAATTCCTCGGCTACAGCTTCTGGTACGCCAAGGGGGGAACGGTTCGGCGCCGCGTCGCGCCCAAGGCCCTTGCAGCGATGAAGGAGCGTGTCCGGCAGATCACCGCCCGGAACGGCGGCAGGTCCATGGAGCGGGTCATCGCGGAGCTACGAGGCTACCTCACGGGCTGGAGGGCATACTTCCGGCTCGCGGAGACGCCCCGTGTGCTCAGCGACCTCGACGAGTGGATCCGCCACCGCCTGCGCCAAGCCCAACTCAAGCAGTGGAAGCGAGGAACGACGGTCTACCGCGAACTGCGCGCTCGGAAGGTACCCGAGCACCCCGCCGCGATGGCTGCCCTCTTCGCCCGAAGCTGGTGGAGAACGGCCGCGCACCCCGCGCTCTCTGTCGCCCTGCCCACGAGCCTCTTCGACCGGATGGGAATACCGAGGCTTGCAGGCTAACCTCAACAACTCGAACCGCCGGATGCGGACCCGCATGTCCGGTGGTGTGGGAGGGGCGTAGCCGGGATCACCGGCTACCCCCTATCCCGATTCCGCCTCGTCCGAGGCCCTCCATATGTGCTCCACGGCAGACCTGATTGGCGGCGCTCGCCTGGGCCCCTGACGGCCGGCAGCAAGTCCGGGCGATTGGGCCGCCGCCCGGTGCCGCGGGACAGCGAGCACAAATTCGCAGGCAAATCTCCACTCAAGGTACGAAGCAGGTGCGGCGGGCGATCCTGGTGAACTCGAAGGTGCGAAAGGCAAGCGAGAGCATGGGGGCGTGTCCTGAAGATCCGTTGGCGATCAGGTAACACGCCGTCACGGTCGCGCCCACGGCCAACTTCTCTGACCGCTTTTGTCGGAGCTACGGTCACGGCTTCTTCTTCCTCCCTTTGCCCGGGCCGAGCGCCCTCCGTTCCTGCTTGCCTTCGAGGCGCCGCGTCTCCTCGACAACCCGATCGAAGTCCGAGAGGTACTCCGCGTCTTGGCGATCGCGATACACCTTGTATTCGCTCTCGGCCTTGAGCTTCGCATCGGGGCGCTCACCTTGCCCTTGTCGGCGAGGATGGGGTAGCTGGCCAACCCGAGGAAGCTGTTCAGGAAGCTCGCCCAGTCGGCCATCTTCATCAGGATGCCACGCTGCGCGCGGTTCTCGGCGAGGTCCAGGTACGCCGAGACGATGCGATTCAGCTCCTTGACGTGCTCCTCGCTCAGGTAGTTCTTCGCCACGGTCACGTCCGACTTCAGGATCTTGCCGTGCGGCGCGTGCTTCCAGGTGGCCAGGCCCATGAAGAGCTTGGTCGCGTCGGCCGAGTCGTAGATCAGCTCGGCCGCGGTCTGGCCGGTGATGGCCCAGTGGAGCTTGTTCTGCACGCCGGCAAAGAATTCCCGGGTGAGCGGCGCGTTGACGTCGTAGTCAATCGAAAGCGAATAGATGTCGGTGACCTTCTGGTAGAAGCGCCGCTCGCTCGCCCGGATCTCCCGGATGCGCTCGAGCAGCTCGTCGAAGTAGTCCTTGCCGAACACTGTCTTGCCCTGCTTCAAGCGTTCGTCATCGAGCACGAAGCCCTTGATGATGAACTCGCGCAGGGTCTTGGTCGCCCAGATGCGAAACTGAGTCGCCTGGTAGCTGTTGACGCGGTAGCCAACGGCGATGATCGCGTCGAGGTTGTAGAGCTCGACCTCCCGAGTGACCTCCCGGCCGCCTTCCGGTTGAACTATTTCCATTTTGGAAATAGTTGCCGACCGGCTGAGCTCCTCGGACTCGAAAATGTTGGTCAGGTGCTTGTTGATGGCCGGCACATTGACGCCGAACAGCTCGGCCAGCGTCTTTTGCGTGAGCCACGCTGTCTCATCCCGGAAGAGCACGCGAACCTTCACCGCTCCATCGGGCGCGGCGTAGAGGAGGAATTCGGCCTCGCGGCGAGCCATGCCCTTCGAGTCGGTCATGGGCCGCCTTCTGAACGCCGAGAGCCCCACCGCGCCTTCGCGCGCTCGATGAATGACGGCTTCTCGCTCGGCCCCGAGCCGGCCGCGATCTCCTCGAAGCCCGACATGAAGCCCATCTTGCGATGGTGCTCGGAGCGCACCTTGCTCACCACGCTCTGCCAGTCAGCGACGAGCCCGGCCTTCTCGTAGCAGC
>JANPOM010000124.1:0-1783 GCA_031427995.1 Anaeromyxobacter sp.
CCGGTCCTGCTCCGCTTCGCCGCCGAGGCCCGGACGCGCCGGCTCCGAACCACCGCCGGCCATGGCTTCCCGCCCGAGGCCGAGGCTGCCTGGCGCGGACTGGTGGCGCAGCTCGACGACTACCTGACGCGGTCGCTGCCCCAGACGCCGCTCCTCGAGCTGGTCCGCTCCAGCGTGACGCTCGAGGCCGAGTGGGACTTCGACCAGCGACGCTACGGCCCGCCCCCCGCCGACCTGGCCCGGCTGGTGACGGGGCGCGACCAGCGTCTCTCGCGGCGCATCTCCACCTCGCGGGCCATCGGGAACTCCCTGTTCGCGGCCCGGCCGCCCGGCCGGCTCCGCTGGCCCATCGAGAACGCCGGCCTCTCCTCCGGCTTCGGACCGCGCCAGCACCCGCTCAACGGCACGCGCCAGCTCCACGCCGGCATCGACCTTGCCGCCGACATGGGGCGCGTGGTCGGCGCCGCGGCGCAGGGCTACGTGGTGAGCGCCCACTGGGCCAGCGGCTACGGCCTGCTGGTCGAGGTGCGCCACCCGGGCGATCTCACCACCCGCTACGGCCACCTCTCGGCGCTCCTCTGCGCCCCGGGCGATGCCCTCGACGCCGGCGCTCCCATCGGCCTCATCGGCCGGACCGGAATGGCCACCGGGCCCCACCTCCACTTCGAGGTCTGGGAGGGCGGACAGGTGCGCGATCCGCTCGGCCTCATCGGCGGCGGCACCGGGCTGGCGGCGCCCTTCTCGGCGGGCGCCTCCTCGGGCGGTCCCCGGTGATCGGCGCGGCGACGCTGCTGGCGCTGCTGACCGGCGCCGAGCTGCTGGTCCCGGCCGGCGCCCCGCTCGAGGAGGCCCTGGCTCGCCTCGCCCCCGGCGACACCCTGCGGCTCGGCGCGGGGGAGCACCGCGGCTCGCTCGGCCGCCTCGACGGCCTGACCGTGAGCGGGGCCGGGGCCGGAGTCACCTTCGTCCTCGCCCCACCGGGCCAGGACGGCGCCATCACCGACGGCGACGTCGCCCTGGGGGGGCTCACGCTGGTGGCCGGCCCGGCGCGAAGCGCGGTCAAGGCGCTGGCCGGGGTGGTCAGGCTCGACGGCGTGGCGCTGGTCGGCGGCGCCAGCGGGCTCTTCGTCGATGGGGGCCGTGTCACCGGCCGCGACCTCTGGCTGGAGGGGGACTTTGGGCTGCTGCAGCGGACTGGCACCGTGACCCTCTCCGGTGTCACCGCCCGCGGAAGGTGGGCCGGCATCGCGCTGCTCAGCGGCGACCTGACCCTCTCCCGCGCCGCCGTCACCGGCCCGTCAGGCGAGGCCGCGGTCACCATCGGCGGCGGGACGGCCCGGCTCTCCGAGTCGGTCTACCGGGCCGGCGGACCCTCCGGCCTCGCCGTCTCCGGCGGCCGGGTCGTCGCCTCGGACCTGACCATCTCCGGCGCGCGCGAGGTGAAAGGGGTGGGCGGCGACTGCCTGTTGGTGATGCGGGCCAGCCTCTCGCTCTCGTCGAGCGAGCTGACCGGTTGCGGGGGCGCCGCCATCGAGGCCTCCCGGGCCGAGCTGCTCCTCGACGGCGTGGACGCCGCCGGCGGGGCGGCCGGTGGCTTCATCTTCACCGACCGGACCCGGGCCGAACTGCGCGCCACGCTGGTGACCGGCCGTGGCCCGGGGCTGGTGGCCATGACCGGGTCGCAGGTCACGTCCTGGCAAGCCCGCACCTGGACCGACCCGGTGCTCTGGGTCGACTGCGGCTCCGGCGCCCGCGTGGAGCAGCTCGACGCCCAGGGCGCCCG
>JANPOM010000125.1:0-6109 GCA_031427995.1 Anaeromyxobacter sp.
CCCACGGCGCCCGTCAAGGCGGCCGAGGTCACGGCCCCGAAGAAGGGCAAGGCGCCGCCGCCCGCGGCGGCCCGCCCGGTCCGCCCGGTCCGCCCACCGGTGGCGCAGGCCGCCCCGGCCGCGCCGCCCGCCAGGCCGGCCGCCGAGAAGCCGGCCGCCAAGAAGAAGGACGGCCTGCTCGACTTCGACCAAGGGGGCGACGACGACCTCGCCGCCGCGCTCGGCACCGGGAGCGGTGGGCGAAAGGTCTACGTCCCGCCCGCCACCGGCGCCGGCGCCACGCCCGACCGGCTCGGCGATGGCCAGATCATGGAGTCGGTGAAGCTCCACTCCGACGCGCTGCGCCGCTGTGTCGGCGAGCAGCACGATCGGGAGCCGGGCGTGAAGGGGACGCTCAAGCTGGCCTGGGTGATCCTGGCCGACGGCAACCCCAGGGATGTGCGCTGCATCACCCCGGAATACGCCCAGGGCGAGTTCGCCAAGTGCATGATCGGCGTGGTCCGGGGCATCCGCTTCGCGAGGGTGGGCGATCCCAAGGGCCAGCCGGTAACCTTCCCGTTCCAGTTCTGAGAGGGGCACGTGTTCCAGGAGCCGAAGCCGCTCACGGCGCACGGCCCGTGCCGTCCCCTCGAGACCATGGGGGTGGCCGAGCTGGAGGAGCTGCGGCTCCTGCTGCGCGGCGGCTCGGTCATCGACTGGCGCCGGCTCAACTTCCGCGAGCCGTCACAGGTGGATGCCTTCCTGCGGCTCAACCTCTTCGACCTCGCCGACCCGCGCGACGAGCGCCGGCTGCGGGCGGTGCTGGCCCAGGCCGTCGACTACCTTCGCCAGGCCTTCGGCTACCGGGTGGCGGCGTCGGTGGCCGAGCCGGCCGATCCGCGCCACCTCTTCCTGCTGGCCTCGGGCGTCGTCGAGCCGGCCCGCCACCGCCGCATCGCCTGCGTGGTGCTCAAGGTGATGCACGTCATCCACCACCTCGAGGCGCGCGAGCTGCTCTTCCGCACCCCCATCCGCGAGGCCGACCTGGCCGAGCGGGTCCACCGCCGGGTCATGGCCGAGGCGGCGCGAATGAAGGCGCTGGGGATGCCGGTGCTCGAGTTCGTCGGCAACGTGAAGAGCCGCGAGTCGCTGGTCACCAAGCTGCTGGCCAAGAAGGAGTCGGTCGCGGCGCAGGTCTTCGATCGGGTCCGCTACCGGGTGGTCTGCGAGCGGCGGGACCAGCTCCCGGGCGTGGTCTGGCACCTGACCCAGCACCTCTTCCCCTTCAACTACGCGGTGCCGGGCCAGACCCGCAACTCGCTGTTGCGCTTCGGCGAGCTGCTGGGGCGCCACCCCCGCGGCGACGCGCTGGTCGAGGAGCTGCAGTTGCCGGTGGATGCCGAGAAGAAGGCCGCCTCGGCGCCGCGCAACGAGTTCAGCGGCGAGAGCTTCAAGATGCTCAACTTCGTGGTCGACGTGCCGGTGCGGGTAGACGAGCTGTTGACGCCCGCAGAGGCGGTGGTCGACGAGCTGGGGCGCATCGTCTTCGCGCTGGTCGAGTTCCAGGTGCTCGACGCCGCCACCGCCCGCAGCAACGAGGCCGGCGACTCCTCCCACGACCGCTACAAGCGCCGCCAGTTGCAGCGGGTGCTGCGGCGGCTCTCCCGCGGCCTGGTGGTCCCGAAGAAGAAGGCCAAGGGGAAGAAGCGGGCGTGAGGGAGAGCTTCAAGGACGGGCCGCTCGGGCAGGGCGAGGTGGTGGGTCCGGGACGGTTCAGCGCTTGTTCTTCTTGCGGGCCTTCTTGCGCGCCTGCCGCTCGGCCTTGCGCTTCTTCTGCCGGGCCTCGCGGTCCTTGGCGCTCTCACCGGCCGCGGCCGGCTCCTGCGACATGCCCATGAGCCGGGCCCGGGCCATGGCGCCGGCCGGCATGGGCGGGGTGTAGCCCTTGGGTAGTCCGGCGGCGCGGGCCATGGAGGCCTGGTCCAAGCCGCCCCCCATGGCCTGCTCGAACGCGGCGGCGTCGGAGCCGAGGACGTCCTCCATCCCCTTGCCCTGCAGCTTGCGCAGGTTCATCAGGTTCTTCACGCCCGGCAGACGCGAGAGCAGGCCGGGCGCCGAGCCGATCTGCTTCATCACCATGCGCATGGCGTTGTACTGCTTGAGGAGGTTCTTGACCTCCTTCTCCGGCCGGCCCGAGCCGCGAGCGATCCGCTTGATGCGCGGCTCGGTGATGGCGTCGGGCCGCTGACGCTCGAGGCGGGTCATCGAGCCGATCATGGCGACGATCTTGGCGAGCGCCTGGTCGTCGAACTGGAAACCCTCGGGCAGGTCGCCGAAGAGCGGGAACTTCTCCATCAGCTCGCCCAGCGGCCCCATCTTGCGGACCAGCTGGATCTGGCCGACGAAGTCCTCGAGCGTGAAGTTGCCGCTGAGCAGCTTCTTGGCGTCGGCCTCGGCCTGGTCGGCGTCCACGTGCTGCTCGAAGTCCTTCATCAGCCCGACCACGTCGCCGAAGCCGAGGATGCGGCTGGCCAGCCCCTCGGGCCGGAACTCCTCGAGACGGTCGAGCCCCTCGCCCATGCCGAGGAACTTGATGGGCTTGCCGGTGACCTCCTTGATGGAGAGCGCGGCGCCGCCGCGGGCATCGCCGTCGAGCTTGGTGAGGACGAAGCCGGAGAGGTCGAGCCGGCGGTCGAACTCGACCGCGGTCTTGACGGCGTCCTGGCCGATCATGGCGTCGCAGACCAGCAGGATGTTCTTCGGCTCGACCGCGGCCTTGATCTGCTCCAGCTCGGTCATGAGGTGGTCGTCGATGGCGAGCCGGCCAGCGGTGTCGTAGATGACCACCGTGGCGTGGGCCTTGGCGGCCGCCTCGCGCCCCCTGCGGCAGAGTTCGGGCGGCTGCAGGCCGGCCTCGTGGAAGACCGGCACGCCGAGCTGCTCGCCCAGCATCTTGAGCTGATGGACGGCGGCGGGGCGGTAGATGTCGGCGGCCACCAGGAAGGGCTTCTTCCCGTCCTTCTTGAGCTTGCTGGCCAGCTTGCCGGCGGTGGTGGTCTTGCCCGAGCCCTGCAGGCCGACCAGCATGATGCCGGAGAGGACGCGGTCGGGGAGCGAGAGCGAGGTGTCGACGGGGCCCATCAGCCCCTCCAGCTCGTCGTGGCAGATCTTGATGAAGTGGTCCTGCGGCGTGACCTGCAGCTTGCCCTTGCCGGTCTTGACGCGGGTCTCGACCACCTCGCCGACGGCCTTCTCGCGGACGCGGGCCACGAAGCGCTTCACCACCTCGAAGGAGACGTCGGCCTCCAGCAGGGAGACGCGGATGTCGCGCAGCGCGTCGTCGATCACCTCGGTGGTGATCTCGCTGCGACCCTTCAGCTTGTTGCGGGCTGCCTTGAAGCCCTTGGCTACCGTCTCGAGCACGTCGGAAAGCCCTCCGGAAGGGAGGCCTTATAACACGCCCATGTTAGGGTTTACCGCATGGACGACGGGCCCCGGTTCTTCACCGTCGAGGAGGCCAACGACGCCATCGGTGACCTCCAGCTCGAGTTCGGGCGCATCGCCCAGGTTCGCGCCGAGCTCCGGCCGCTGGTCGAATCGCTCGGGGGAGCCGACCTGGTGGTGGCGGTGCTGCAGCACGGTCAAGAGGCACCGGCCGGGCGCGAGGCCGAGGTGGCCAGGTTGCGCCTGCTGGCCGACCTGATCACGGCGGCGGTGGAGCGGATCAACGCCATGGGCTGCCTCGTGAAGGACCTCGATCAGGGGCTGGTCGACTTCTACTCCCTGCGCGACGACGAGCCGGTCTTCCTCTGCTGGCAGTTCGGCGAGCCGGCCGTGACCCAATGGCACCCGCTCGACGAGGGATTCGGGAGCCGCCAGCCGCTGGCCGGCGTCAGCTACCGCCCACCGCCGTTCGTGAACTAGTGCCCCGCCCCAGCGTTGAGTAGGGCCGCCCGGGCTCGAACCGGGACGCCGCTTTCGCGGCGGAAGATTTTAAGTCTTCCGCGTCTGCCGTTTCGCCACGGCCCCGCGCAGCATCTTAGCGCAGGAGAAGCCAACAGCACGGCGCGGAGTCGAGGCGGCACTCACTTCGCGTAGCGGGACTCGAAGAGGGCGCGCAGCCTCGGGTGGCGGCGCAGCAGCCCCAGCGTCAGCTCGGCGTGGCCCGGCACGTAGCCGTTGCCGATGAGGAGCGTGGCGTCCTTGCCCACCCCCTCGGCGCCGAGCGCCGCGCCGGTGAAGCTGGTGGCCATGGAGAAGAAGATGACAATTCCGCCGTCCTTGACGGCGAGGAGCGCCGCCATCTCTGTCCCGGCCACCGAGGCGCAGTTGACGACCAGATCGAACAGGCCCCCGGCCGCCTCCACCCGGGCCAGCGCCCCGACGCCGTCGGTGGCGTCGAACTCCAGCAACTGGTCGCAGACCCCGAGGCTGGCCAGGGCTTCGAGCGCCCCGGGCGAGCGGTCGGCCGCCACCACCCACCCTGTGGCGCCCAGCTGCTCCCGGGCCTGTACCGCCACCAGCGCCCCCGACTTTCCGGCGCCGAGCACCAGCACCCGCTGGCCGGGGCGGGCGTGGCGGGCCACCAGCGCCGGCGCCCCGCAGACGTCAAGCGCCGCCAGCGCCAGCGTCTCGGGGAGGTCGTCTGGGAGGCGAGCCCAGAGCCCGGTGGCGAAGAGGATCGCCTCTCCACGGCACTCGACCCGGTCGATCTCGGGGCGGACCGCGGTGATGGTGTCGAGCCTGAGCGGGGTGAGCGTCAGCGAGACCAGGGTGGCGATGCGGGCACCGGGGGCGAGGGTGCCTGCGGCCGGGTGGCGTGGGCCGATGGCGGTGACCCGGCCGATGAGCATGCCGCCCGAGCCGGTGACCGGGTTCTGCAGCTTGCCGCGCTCGGCGACGATGCGGGTGATCTCGGCGGCGATCCGGGCCGGCTCCTTGCCGACCGCCCCCTCGATCTGCCTGAAGGAGGCGGCGTCGACGTTGAGGGCCTCGACCTCGATGGAGAGTTCGTCCTCCCCGAGGGAGAGGGTGGGGTCGAGGCGGTCGGCCCGCTGGGGGAGCACGCCGGGGGGCGAGACGACGCGCCGGAGTCCATAGGGATCCATGCGGCCCAGCGTAGCCTCGGCGCCGGGCGGCGGCTAGAGTCGCGTGCGATGCGCTACCACCTCTCCTGCCCCGAGCCGGCCACCCACCTCTTCCACCTGGCGCTGGAGGTCGACCAACCCGGCGAGGCGATCGAGCTAAGCCTGCCGGTCTGGACGCCCGGCAGCTATCTGGTGCGCGAGTTCTCCCGCCACCTGGAGGGCGTGACGGCCACCGGCGCCGGGGGCCGGCCGGTGGCGGTGGAGCGGCTCGACAAGCACCGCTTCCGGGTGCGGAGCGGCGGCGCCGCCTCGGTGACCGTGCGCTGGAAGGTCTACGCCAACGAGCTGACGGTGCGGACCAGCCACCTCGACGCCACCCACGGGTTCGTCTCCCCGGCCGGGGTCTTCCTCTCGGTGCGTGGGCGGGAGGCCGAGCCACACCTGGTGGTGGTGGCGCCGCCGCCCGGGTGGCAGGTGGCCACCGCGCTGGCCGGCGGGCCGTCCGAGTTCACGGCGCGGGACTACGACGAGCTGATCGACTCGCCGCTGGAGCTGGGGACGCACCGGCTCGTGAGGTTCGAGGCGCTCGGCGTCCAGCACGAACTGGCGGTTTGGGGGCGCGGCAACCTGGACCTGACCCGGCTCGCCGTAGACCTCGAGACCATCGTCGAGACGGTGGGCGGCTTCTGGGGCGGGCTCCCCTATCAGCGATACCTGTTCATCCTCCACCTGACGGGGAAGGGGAGGGGCGGGCTCGAGCACATGGCCTCGACGGCGGTGCTCTACCCGCGGCTCGGCTTCACCGACCCGGAGGCCTACGGCGACGCCCTCTCGCTCCTCATCCACGAGTTCTTCCACGCCTGGAACGTGAAGCGGCTCCGGCCGGCGGCGCTGACCCCCTACCGGTACGCGGGCGAGCAGTACACGCGGCTGCTCTGGTGGTTCGAGGGCGCCACCTCCTACTACGAGCAGCTCCTGCTCTCGCGGGCCGGGCTGCTGCCGGCGCGGCGCTACCTGCGCTCGCTGGGGCGGCTGCTCACCAC
>JANPOM010000126.1:0-19201 GCA_031427995.1 Anaeromyxobacter sp.
CACCTGGACCGGGAGCCAGTTCGTGGCGGTGGGGGGGCCGGGGGCCGTCGTCTCGCCGGCCTGGGTCTTCACCTCGCCGGACGGCGCCACCTGGACCTCCCGCACCGTCACCGCCACCGGCTCCTACCTGGGCGCGAGCTACACGCTGCTGGCCGTGGCCTGGTCCGGGACCACGCTGGTGGCGGCGGGCGACCACTACTACGTATACGTCTCACCCTGAGACGGGAAGATGCCGCGGCTCAGGGCTTGATGGAGGTGCGGACGCTGTCGCGCCGCAGCATCGGCGCCACCCAGTCGGCCAGGCCCGGGTGCTGGCCGCGCCAGTCTCGCTCCGGCTGGCGCAGGTCGAGGTAGAGAAGGGCGCTCACCAGCGCCAGGTCGGCCAGCGTCAGACTCTCGCCTTCGCACCAACTCCGCCCCCCGAGCCAGCGCTCGGCCAGCGCGAGCGCCCGCGAGATGGCGTTGCCGTGCAGGGCCAGCGTGGGCGGGTCCTGCTTCTCGGCCGGGCGCAGCGACTCGAGCCGGACCACCACGGCCGAGTCCATGATCCCGTCGGCCAGCGCCTCCCAGCGCCGGACGCGCATCCGGGCCAGCGGGTCGGAGCGCGGGATGAGGATGGGGCGGTCGTTGAGCGTGTCGAGGTACTCGCAGATGACCGGCGAGTCGAAGACCGCCGTTCCGTCGTCGAGGAGCAGGGTCGGGACCCGCCCGAGCGGGTTGTGCTGCGGCACCGGGCTCCCCGGCTCCCGGGGCGGCGCGATGACGTACGTGAAGGGCAGCCCCTTCTCCAGCAGGACGAGGCGGGCCTTGCGAGTGTAGGGGCTGGTGTCGGATCCGAGCAGCTTCATGGGGTGAGTCCTCCTGGAGGGCGCGCGGCGTCGCCGGCAGGCCCGCACCCGCTATACAGTGAGGCGAGACGGAGGTTCCATGCAAACCAGGCGGCTCGGCGGGGTGCTGGAGGTGGGGGCCATGGGGCTCGGCTGCATGGGCATGACCCACGGCTACGTGCGGCCCGAGGAGGTGGACGAGCCGGAGAGCATCGCCACCATCCACCGGGCGCTCGACCGGGGCGTCACCCTGCTCGACACCGCCGAGGTCTACGGACCGTTCACCAACGAGGTGCTGGTCGGCAAGGCGCTCCGGGGGCGGCGGGAGCGGGTGGTGGTGGCGACCAAGTTCGGCCTCCACGGCGGCGCCGACGGCAGCCCGGCCAACGCCCGGCGGGTGGCCGAGGCCTCGCTGCGCCGCCTCGAGGTGGAGGTGCTCGACCTCTTCTACCTGCACCGCAAGGACCCGAAGGTGCCCATCGAGGAGTCGGTGGGGGGCATGAAGCGGCTGGTGGAGGACGGGCTGGTGCGGTTCCTGGGGCTCTCCGAGGTCGGACCCGAGACGCTCCGCCGCGCCCACGCGGTCCACCCCATCACCGCGCTGCAGAGCGAGTACTCGGTCTTCGAGCGCGGCGTGGAGGAGCAGGTGCTGCCCACCTGCAGGGAGCTCGGGGTCGGCTTGGTGCCGTTCAGCCCGCTCGGGCGCGGGTTCCTGGCCGGCGCCTTCAAGGACGACCGGGAGCTGGCCGCGGGCGACTTCCGGCACAACCTCCCGCGCTTCGCGCCGGAGAACGCGCGGGCCAACCAGGGGATCGTCGAGGTGATCCGCCGCGTCGCCGCGCGCCGGTCGGCGACGCCCGCTCAGGTGGCGCTGGCCTGGGTGCTGGGACGCGGGGAGGACGTGGTGCCGATCCCGGGCACCCGGCGCCTGCGGCGGCTCGACGAGAACCTCGACGCGCTGCAGGTGGTGTTGACGGCCGAGGACCTGGCCGAGTTGGAGCCGCTGGCCGCGCGCGTGGCCGGTGACCGGTACCTGCCGGCGCTGATGGCGACGGTGGAGCGTTGAGGAGCGGACCCAGGGTTACTTCGGGCGCCCGCAGTGACGCTGGGTGCGTGTCGCCCGGCGGGCTCTTGAAAGGGCCGGGGCAATCGCGGAAAGTTGATGCCATGGGCGCGGACATCAGGACACCGCGAGTGTCGGCTTGCCTGGTTCGCCGCTTCAGTCCGTGAAGCGCGGCTCCGAATTGCCCCCAAGGGAGACGGATCCGATGCAGACCACGTCCCGATGTTCTTGGTTGGCGCTTTCGCCCGCCCTGGCGTCCGCCGGCACCCGCGACTTCGTCGCCGGCGGCCCGGGGGCGGAAAACCCTAGGGGTTGAAGCGGTACCCGATGCCGCGCACCGTCTCGAGGTGGCGCGGGGCCTCGGCGTCGTCGCCGAGGTGGGCGCGCAGCCGGGCCACGAAGTTGTCGACGGTCCGCGCCGTGCCGAAGTAGCGCGAGCCCCAGACCGACTCCATGAGCTGCTCGCGAGAGAAGACCCGGTCCGGGTGGCTGACGAAGTAGTGGAGCAGATCGAACTCGCGGGTGGTCAGCTCGATGGGCCGCCCGTTGGCGGTGGCCCGCCGCGACTGAAGGTCGACCTCGATGGCCTGGGCCTTCTTGACGCCGCGGACCTCGCCGGTCTCGCCCTTGGCCCTGCGGCGGCGCAGCAGCGCCCCGATGCGGGCCAGCAGCTCCTTCAGGCTGAAGGGCTTGACCATGTAGTCGTCGGCGCCAAGCTGCAGCCCGGCCACCTTGTCGGTCTCCTGCCCCTTGGCCGACAGGATCAGCACCGGCAGGTCGGCGTCGTCGCGCCGCAGCTCGCGGATCAGCTCCAGCCCGCCCAGCTTGGGCAACATGACGTCTACCAGCAGCAGGTCGAAGCGCTCGGCCCGGGCCAGCTGCAGCCCGGTCTCGCCGTCGGCGGCGGAGCGGACCGCGTAGCCCTCCAGGGTCAGGTTGAGCTGCAGCCCGCGCAGGATGGAGGGATCGTCCTCGATGACCAGGATGCGCTCGCTCACGGTGGGGCCTCGGCGGCCGGCAGGGTGATGGAGAAGGCGGCGCCCCGCCCCACCTCGGAGGTGACGGCGATCTTGCCGCCGTGGGCCCCGACGATGTGCTTGACCATGGCCAGTCCGAGCCCCGAGCCCTCGATGGAGCGCTGCAGTGGATCGCGGGCCCGGTAGAACTTGTCGAAGATCCGCTTCTGGTCGGGGTCGGAGATGCCGGGGCCGTTGTCGGCCACGGTGATCACCACGGCCGGGCCGTTCCGCTCGGCGCTCACGGTGATGCGCTTCTCCGGGCCGGTGTACTTGTGGGCGTTGTAGAGCAGGTCGAGCAGCGCGCCGCTGAGCGCCTCGCGGTCGGCCACCACCTCGGGCAGGTCGGCGCCGAACTCGCGCGTCAGGTCTACGGCGTGGATGAGCCGCTGGGGCTCGAAGGCGTGCAGCGCATCCTCGATGATGGGGCGCAGCGGCTGGGGCTCCAGGTCGAAGCGCCGCTTGCCCGACTCCATGCGGGCCCAGTCGAGCAGCCGGTTGATGAGGGTGGAGAGCCGGGCGGTCTCGCCGGCGATGATCTCGAGGGCCTCGGCGCGACGGGCGTCGTCGGGGAGCCGGCCCATCTGCAGGGTCTCGACGAACATGCGGATCGAGGTGAGCGGCGTGCGCAGGTCGTGCGAGACCTTGTTGACGAAGTCGGTCTGCAGCCGCGCCACCCGCGACTCGCGCTGCACCACGATGAGGGTGGCGGCGCTGCCGGCCACGGTGGTGGCCACCAGGGTGAGGATGAGGCCGCCGAAGACGTAGTCGCGGGGGGCCGCGCCGAAGACCAGGATCAGCACGCCCACGGTCAGCATGAGGGCCGCCGGGACGAAGACGAAGCCGATGATCAGCGGCAGGACGCGGCGCACGGGGCGCTACCCTATCACCGTCGTCCCTGGCTCAGCGCCACCCGGGATTACCCGAGTCAGTGTCCCACCAACCTGCCCGGAAGGAGACCGAGCCTGTCCCAAGAGCCTGCCCGGAAGGAGACCGAGCCTGTCCCAAGAGCCTGCCCGGAAGGAGACTCTGGACAATTCCAGTAAAAGCGTACCAGAATGCCCCCAAATCGCACCCGGGAGCCGACGTGATCGAAAAGAGACTGCTGTCCGGCGACGAGGCCGTCGCCCTCGCAGCCCGGGACACGAGCATCGACCTCGGGACCGGGTACCCGGGCACACCCTCCACCGAGATCCTGGAGGCCTTCGGCGCCCTCGGCGGCCGGGCCCAGTGGGCGCCCAACGAGAAGGTGGCGCTGGAGGTGGGGCTGGGGGCCGCCTACGGCGGCGGCCGGGCACTGGTGGCCATGAAGCACGTCGGCCTGAACGTCGCGGCCGATCCGCTCTTCACGGCGGCCTACACCGGCGTCACCGGCGCCTTGGTGGTGGTCTCGGCGGACGACCCCGGCATGGCCTCCTCGCAGAACGAGCAGGACAACCGGCGCTACGCCATCGCCGCTGGCCTGCCCATGCTCTCCCCCGCTGATCCCCAGGAGGCCTACGACTACTTCTTCAAGGCGGTCGAGCTCTCCGAGCGCTGGTCGCTCCCGGTCCTGTTCCGGATGACCACCCGGGTCTGCCACTCGAAGTCCCTGGTCACCTCGCGGGAAGCGCCCTTGGCGCCCCGCGCTCCCAGCTTCGAGCGGGACATCCCGGGCCGGGTCATGATCCCGGCCTTCGCGCGCCCGGCGCATCGCAAGCTGCGGGCCAAACTGGCCGACATCGCCACCTTCGGCGAGTCGAGCGACCTCAACACCGTCACCGAGGGCAGCCGGGACCTCGGGATCATCACCGACGGGGTCTGCGCCCTGCACGCCGCCGAGGCCTCGCCGGGCGCCAGCACCTTCAAGATTGGCCTGGTCCACCCGCTCCCCATCGAGCGGCTCCGCGCCTTCGCCGCCAGCGTGAAGCGCTGCCTGGTCATCGAGGAGGGCGACCCCGTCATCGCCGACGCCATGCGTGCCGCCGGGATCGCCGTCGAGTCGAAGCCGGAGATGTTCCGCTTCGGCGAGCTCGACGTGGGCCGGGTCCGCCGCATCCTCGCCAACGACCTCTCGGTGGAGCCGCCCCTCCCCAAGGGAAAGCCGCCCGAACTCTGCGCCGCCTGCCCGTATCACCCGGTCTACGCCTCGCTGCGCAAGCTCGACTGCATCGTGGCCGGCGACATCGGCTGCTACACGCTGGGAGTCATGGAGCCCTACCGGGCCATGGACACCTGCGTGGCCATGGGCGCCTCCATCGGCGTCGGCCTCGGGCTGCGTCACGTGCTGCCGGCCGAGCAAGCCAGGCGGGTGGTCTCCATCATCGGCGACTCGACCTTCATCCACTCCGGCGTCTCGGGGATCATGGAGATGGTCTACAACCCGCCGAA
This sequence comes from Anaeromyxobacter sp., assembly GCA_031427995.1. Taxonomy (GTDB): domain Bacteria; phylum Myxococcota; class Myxococcia; order Myxococcales; family Anaeromyxobacteraceae; genus JADKCZ01. The sequence goes on from JANPOM010000126.1 coordinate 5,277, forward strand.
ACTCGGGCACGTGGTCGTCGTCCTCGACAACGGCATCACCGCCATGACCGGCCAGCAGGAGCACCCCGGCACCGGCCGCACCCTGGAGCATGAGGCCACCGGCAAGATCTCCATCGAGGGGACGGCCCGGGCCATGGGGATCGAGACCAGCATCGTCGACCCCTTCGACGACCCGGCCGGCTTCGAGAAGCTGCTGGTCGAGAGCCTGGCCACTCCACGCCTCTCCATGATCGTGGCCCGGCGCCCCTGCGTGCTGGCCGCGGCCGACATCCGCGGCTGGGAGAAGGCGGCGGAGGCCAGTCGAGCCTCCCTCTCCTGCTCCGGCTGCGCCGTGGAGGATGCATGAGCCAGCGCGTCATCAACGTCATCCTGGCCGGCCTGGGCGGCCAGGGCGTCATCAAGGCCTCCGACATCCTCGCCGACGCCGCCGTTCGCGCCGGCTTCGACGTCAAGAAGGCGGAGGTCCACGGCATGAGCCAGCGCGGCGGCTCGGTCACCTCCGACGTCCGCTTCGGCCAGAAGGTGCTGTCGCCGATGATCCCGAGGGGCGAGGCCGACTTCCTGGTGGTGCTGGCCCCTTCCGAAGTCGAGGTCACCCGGCCGCTGCTGCGACCGGGCGGCGTGCTCTTGGCGCCCGACTTCGTCCCCGACGCGGACCTGACCAACAAGCGCAGCCTCAACGTGGCCCTGCTCGGCGCGCTCTCCGCCTACCTCGAGATCCCGGAGGCGGCCTTCCTCGCCGCCGTGCGGGGAGCCTTGGCGGAGCGGCTACAGGCCGCCAACCAGCAGGCCTTCGCCGAAGGGCGCGCCCGCGCCATCAGGGCCCGCGCCGCGGCGGCTGGCGGCTCGCCCTGATGGGGACGGCGGGCGCTCGCGCCCAGGGAGAGGGAGGTCGACGGTGAGCACCTGGAACGACCCGGCCAGCGGCTTCCACCCCATCAGCGCGGCCGACTACCTGCCTCGCCCCAGGCTCGAGGAGCTCCAGCTCCAGCGCCTCCGCTCCACCGTGGCGCTGGCCTACTCGCGGGTCGAGCACTTCCGGCGAAGGATGGACGAGCGTGGCCTCACGCCGAAGGATATCCAGCGGCCGGCCGACCTGGCCCGCCTGCCCTTCACCGTCAAGGCCGACCTGCGTGACACCTACCCCTTCGGCCTCTTCGCCTGCCCCATGGAGGAGATCGTCCGGCTCCACGCCTCCTCGGGGACCACCGGCCGGCCCATCGTGGTGGCCTACACCCAGGCCGACCTGGAGGTCTGGAAGGAGGTCATGGTCCGGGCCTTCGCCTCCTTCGGGGTCCACCGCGGCGACATCATCCAGAACGCCTACGGCTACGGCCTCTTCACCGGCGGGCTGGGCGCCCACTACGGCGGCGAGGCGCTCGGCGCGACCGTCATCCCCATCAGCGGCGGCAACACCGAGCGCCAGATCATGGTGATGCAGGACTTCGGCGCCACCGTCATCTGCTGCACGCCCTCCTACTTCCTGCACCTGGTCGAGCGCGCCCAGGAGGAGAAGATCGACTTCTCGAAGATGCGGGTGGGGGTCTTCGGGGCCGAGCCCTGGAGCGAGGCCATGCGGCAGCGCATCCAGAAGGACACCGGCATCCGCGGCTACGACATCTACGGCCTCTCCGAGATCATCGGCCCCGGCGTCGGCGCCGAGTGCGTGCAACAGGCCGGGCTCCACCTCTACGAGGACCACTTCTTCCCGGAGATCATCGACCCGGCCACTGGCCAGGTCCTCCCGGACGGCTCGGAGGGCGAGCTGGTGCTGACCACGCTCTCCAAGCAGGCCATGCCGATGATCCGCTACCGGACCCGCGACGTGACCACGCTCATCGCCGAGCCGTGCGCCTGCGGCCGGACGCTCCGGCGCATCAGGCGCATCGAGCGGCGCTCCGACGACATGTTCATCATCCGCGGCGTCAACGTCTTCCCTTCCCAGGTGGAGACCGCGCTCCTCAAGGTGGAGGGGACGCTCCCCCACTACGCCATCATCCTCACCCGCGAGAAGGGGCTCGACGACATCGAGGTCCAGGTCGAGGTGACGCCCGAGATCTTCTCGGACAAGATGCGGGCCCTGGAGACGCTGCACCGGAACCTCGGCCAGGCGCTCGAGCAGGTGCTCGGGATCCGGGCCAAGGTGACCCTGGTCGAGCCCCGCACCCTGGCGCGGAGCGAGGGGAAGGCGAAGCGGGTCACCGACAAGCGGAAGATCTAGAGGATCGAGGAGAGCACATGGAAGTCGCGCAGGTCTCGGTGTTCCTGGAGAACCGCTCCGGAGGGCTGGTCGAGGTCGTCGACGCTCTGGCCAGGAACGGCATCGACATGAAGGCGCTCTCCCTGGCCGACATGGCCGATTTCGGCATCCTCCGGCTCATCGTCGACGATCCGGAGCGGACCCGGGGCATCCTCAAGGAGGCCGGGTTCACGGTGGACAAGACCAGGGTGGTGGCCGTCGAGGTGCCGGACCGGCCGGGTGGCCTGGGCGAGACGCTCCACGCGCTCAGCCGAAGCGGCATCAACGTCGAGTACATGTACTCGGCGGCGCGGCGCAAGGGAGACCGGGCCATCATCATCTTCCGCTTCGACGAGACCGGCCGCGCCATCGACGCCCTCCGCGGGGCTGGCGTCACCGTGCTCGACCACCTCGATCCGCTCTAGCGCCCGCCGCTCCCCGGCCAGCAGGTGTCCGCCCTCTTCTTCCAGTACCTGATGGCCGGCCTCACCTACGGCATGATCTACGCCGTGGTCGGGATGGGCTTCAACATCATCTACAACGCCACCGGCGTCATCAACTTCGCCCAGGGCGAGTTCGTCATGCTGGGCGGGATGATTGCCGTCTCACTCGTCGAGGTCATGCCGCTCCCGCTCGCCATCCTCTTCGCGGTCCTCGCCACCATGGTGGTGGGGGCGCTGGTCGAGCTGATCTTCATCCGCTGGCTCTCCAGCCCCTCGGTGCTGCGGATGATCATCATCACCGTCGGCGTCTCCATCCTCATCCGCGAGGCGGCCCTGCTGGTCTGGGGTCAGAACGTCCGCGCCCTCCCCTACTTCACCGGCACGGAGGTGACGTCGCTGTCCATCGGCGGCGCCCACATGTCGCCGCAGGTCCTCTGGACGCTGGGGGCCTGCTCGGCTCTGGTGGCGCTCACCACCGCCTTCTTCCGCTGGAGCAGCACCGGGAAGCAGATGCGGGCCTGCGCCTCCAACCGGGTGGCCGCCTCGCTCTGCGGGCTGCCGACCCGCAACCTGGTCACCGCCTCCTTCGTCCTCAGCGCGGGGATGGGCGCCCTGGCCGGCTGCGTGGTCTCGCCCATCACCTACACGCAGTACAACATCGGCACCGGCCTCGCCATCAAGGGCTTCACCGTCGCCATCCTCGGCGGACTGGGCAGCAGCATGGCCGCGGTCACCGCCGGGCTGGTGCTCGGGGTCCTCGAGGCCTTCGCCGTGTCGGTGCTGCCCTCCGCCTACAAGGACGCCGTCTCCATCGCCCTGCTGCTCGCCATCCTCTTCTTCCGGCCCACCGGCCTCTTCGCCGCCCGGGTCGCCTACCGGCCGTAGGGCCACCATGAGCCGGAGAGCGCCACTCGCCGTCAATCGCTACGGGCAGGTCGGGATCTTCATGGCCAGTGCCGTGCTGGTCCAGCTCGCCTCGGTGGCGGCCGGGAAGGGCTTCCTCCTCACGCAGTTGACGATGTCCGCCTACTACACGCTGGCGGTGGTGGGGATCTCCTTGCTGATGGGCTACGCCGGGCAGATCTCCCTCGGCCACGCCGGCTTCTTCGCGGTTGGCGGCTACACCTCGGCGTTGCTGACCACCCTCGACCTCACCCCGTACCGGGCCCAGCCGCTGGTCTCCACCGCGGAGCGGCTCGGCCTCCTGCTCTCCCGGCCCGATCTCTACGGTGGGGTGCTGCTGGTGGTCCAGCCGCTCGCCGCCTGCGTCCTGGCGGTGTCGCTGGCCATCGGTCTGGCCTACCTGGTGGGGATCCCGGTGCTCAAGCTCAAGGGGCACTACCTGGCGATGGCCACCCTCGGAGTCGGGACCATCGTCTACAGCCTCGCGCTCGGAACCGAGTGGCTGGGGGCCGCCGACGGCATCGCCGCGGTCCCGCCCTTCCCGCTCTTCTTCGGCGCCAGCGTCGGTGGGCAGGCCGGGGGCCGGATCGTCAACTACTACGTGGCCGTCACGCTGCTCGGCGCGGCCATGCTGCTGCTGCTCAACCTGGTGCAGTCGCGGGTTGGCCGGGCGCTCCGCGCCATCCACGGGGCGGAGGACGCGGCCAGCGCCATGGGCGTCGACACCGCCAGCCTCAAGCTCAGGACCTTCGTGGTGAGCGCCGCGCTGGCCGCGGTGGCGGGCGTCTTCCTCACCCACTACAACGGCGGCATCGGTCCCTCCGAGGCCTCGGTCATGAAGTCGGTGAAGTACATGGCCATCGTCGCCGTTGGGGGGATGGGCAGCCTGTGGGGCACCCTGGGGATGAGCCTGACGCTCAACTTCCTCTCCCTCCGCGGCTACTTCGGCATCTTCGACGACGTGGTCTTCGGCCTGATCCTGGTGGGGATGATGCTCTTCGCGCCGGATGGCCTGCTGGCGCTCGAGCCGCGCCGCGCCCTGGCCGCGCTCCGGGACCGCCTGGGCGGCTCCCGGGAGGAGCCCCGGTGACGCCCTTCCTCGAGGTGAGCGGCGTCTCCAAGCGCTTCGGCGGCATCCAGGCCGTCAGCGGCGTGAGCTTCCAGCTGCGCAAGGGGATGATCAAGGCCGTCATCGGCCCCAACGGCGCCGGCAAGACCACGCTCTTCAACATGGTCTCGGGCTTCTCGACGCCCGACCGCGGCACCATCACCTTCGCCGGCCACCCCATCCACGGCCGCCGGCCGCACCTGGTCGCCGCCCACGGGATCTCGCGGACCTTCCAGAACATCCGGCTCTTCGAGCACATGTCGGCGCTCGAGAACGTCATGGTGGGCCGCCACCTGCGCAGCCGGGCCGGTTTCTGGGCCGGGATGCTCGACCTGGGCTGGTCCCGGCGCGAGGCCGCCGAGGTGCGAGGCCACGCCATGGAGGTGATGGCCTTCCTGGGGATCGAGGCGCTGGCCGGCGCCGAGGCGACCAGCCTCGCCTACGGGCAGCAACGCGCCGTCGAACTGGCCCGCGCCCTCGCCAGCGACCCGGAACTGGTGCTCCTCGACGAGCCGGCCGCCGGCCTCAACATGCGGGAGACCCGGGACCTGGCCGGCCTCATCTCCCGCATCCGGGACCGTGGCATCACCGTCCTGCTGGTCGAGCACGACATGTCGCTGGTGATGGAGATCTGCGACGAGGTGCTGGTCCTGAGTTACGGTGAGAAGATCGCGGAGGCCGATCCCGCCACGGTGCAGCGGGATCCGCAGGTCGTGAAGGTCTACCTGGGCGACGAGGAATGCTGACCATCCGGACGCTCGACGTGGCCTACGGCGCGGTCAACGTGCTGCGCGGCCTCTCCCTGCACGTCAAGGTGGGGGAGGTGGTGGCCATCGTCGGCGCCAACGGGGCCGGCAAGACCACGCTCCTCAAGGCCATCACCGGCCTGGTCCGTCCCCGCCGCGGCGACATCCGGCTCGCGGGCAAGTCGATCCTGGAGGCCGGCACGGCCCGCATCGTCGCCATGGGGTGCTCGCTGGTCCCGGAGGGACGCCAGATCTTCGGCGACCTGACGGTGCGCGACAACCTGGTGCTGGGCGGCTACGTCCAGATCCGGCGCGGCAAGGCCGGCGAGGTCCGCGAAGACCTGCGGCGGGTCCTGGAGATGTTCCCCATCCTCGAGACGCGGTCCGGCCAGCTGGCCGGCACCCTCTCCGGCGGCGAGCAGCAGATGCTGGCCATCGGGCGGGCCCTGATGGCCCGTCCCACGCTGCTGATGCTCGACGAGCCGTCGATGGGGCTCGCGCCGCTGGTGGTGAAGGAGATCTTCGAGGTCATCTCCCGGATCAGCAAGGCTGGGTGCACCGTGCTGCTGGTCGAGCAGAACGCCCGGGGGGCCCTCAAGATCGCCAACCGGGGCTACGTGCTGGAGACCGGGCGAATCGTCCTCGAGGGCACGGCCGAGGAGCTGCTCTCCAGCCGGGAGATGCAGCGCGCCTACCTGGGCCGGGACGCCAACCAGGAGTCGGAGAGGATGACCACATGACCGCCACCTTGTCGCCGGCCGGCTTCTGGCAGCCGGACGAAGAGTGCATGCACCGCGAAGAGCTCGGGCAGGTCCAGCTGGAGCGGCTCCAGGCCACGCTGAGGCGGGTGGCGCGCAGCGTCCCGTTCTACCGGGCCGCCTTCGATGCCATCCGCTTCGATCCCGACGACCTCCGCTCCCTCGCCGACCTGCGGCGGCTCCCCTTCACCACCAAGAGCGATCTCGCCGACGCCTACCCCTACGGCTTCCTGGCGGTGCCGCTGCGGGAGGTGGTCCGCCTCCACGGCACCGGCGGCTCGGGCAACTCCGGCATCGTCATGGGGTACACCCGCAACGACATCAAGACCTGGGCCAACCTGATGGCCCGCATGCTGGTGGCCGAGGGGGTGAGCAAGGACGACGTCCTCCAGATCACCTTCGACTACGGCCTTTTCACCGGCGCCTTCGGCATCCACTTCGCCGCCGAGCGGCTGGGCGCCTCGGTGATCCCCATCTCCAGCGGCAACACCAAGCGTCAGATCAAGATCATGGTGGACTACAAGACCACCACCCTGGTCTCCACGCCCAGCTACGCGCTCCACCTCATCGAGGCGATGCAGGCCGCCAACCTGAACATGAACGCCCTTTCGCTCCGGCGCGTCCTGGTCGGCGCAGAGCCCTTCAGCGAGGAGACCCGGCGGCGCATCCAGGAGGCGCTCGGCGTCACCGTCACCGACAACTACGCGGTCAGCGAGCTGCTCGGCCCCGGCGTGGCCGGCGAGTGCCTGGAGCGGAACGGCCTCCACCTGAACGAGGATCACTTCATCCCCGAGATCGTCGATCCCGCCACCTTGGCGCCCCTGCCGCCCGGCGCCGAAGGGGAGCTGGTCCTCACCTCGCTCACCAAGGAGGCCTTCCCACTCATCCGCTTCCGCACCCGCGACCTCACCACCCTGGACCCGGCGCCGTGCCGGTGCGGCCGGACCTCGGTGAGGCTCAAGCGGATGGAGACGCGCACTGACGACATGCTCATCATCAAGGGCGTGAACGTCTTCCCCGCCCAGGTCGAGGCCGTGCTCCTCGACGTGGACAAGACGGCGCTCCGCTTCCAGTTGGTCATCGAGCGGCGGAGCGCCCTCGACGTGGCGACGGTGCTGGTCGAGGTCTCGCCGTCGATCTTCTTCGACGAGATGCGGCGCCAGGCCGGCTACCGCGACCTGCTCCGGCACCGGCTGGCGTCGGACCTCGGCGTCAACTTCGAGGTGAAGCTGGTGGAGAAGAGCACCATGGACGGCGTCGCCGCCAAGGGGAAGGTCGTCGACCTGAGGCGGCGGTGAGCAGGGACGGGGCCAGCACTCGCCCCCCAGCCCAGGTCCTGCTCTCAGGCACCGCTCACCGCTCCACGCGGCCGCTCCCTGCTCAGGGCCCCGGCCTGGCGGCCACCGGGACCGGCTTGAAGGGGAGCCCCAGCTCCTCGATGTAGAAGGACCAGAGATCGCTGTACATGGCGATGGTCTCGTCGCGCGAGCTGCCCATGCCGTGACCCCAGCCGCTCATCCGCAGCAGCACCGGCTGGCCGGAGCTGGTGGCCTCCTGCAGGCGCGCCGCCAGCTTCTTCCCGTGCCAGGAGTCGACCCGCGGATCGTTCTCGCCTGCGGTGATCAGCACCGCCGGGTAGCGCACCCCGTCGCGCACGGCGTGGAGCGGCGAGTAGGCGTGGAGTGCCTTGAACTGCGCCTCATCCTTCACGGTCCCGTACTCGGTGACGTTGAAGGCCCCGTTGTTGGTGGTCTCGACCCGGAGCATGTCGTAGACCCCCACCAAGGTGGCCACGGCGCGGAAGAGCTCGGGGCGCTGGGCCATCGACGCACCCATGAGGATGCCGCCGTTCGAGCCGCCCAGGATCCCGAGCCGGTCGGGCCGGGTGTACCCCTCCTTCACCAACCACTCGGCCGAGGCGATGAAGTCGTCGAAGCAGTTCTGCTTCTGGGTCAGCGCCCCGGCCAGGTGCCAGGCGTCGCCGTACTCCCCGCCGCCGCGGACGCTGGCGAAGGCCAGCACGCCGCCGTTGAGGAGCCAGAGCGCCCTCATGCCCGAGTAGCCCGGCGTCTGCGAGATGCCGTAGCCGCCGTAGCCGTAGAGGACGGTCGGGGCGCTCCCGTCGAGCCGGGTCCCTACCAGCCGCAGCACGTCGACCGGGATGCGGGTGCCGTCCTTGGAGGTGGCGAAGCCGCGCACCGCCTCGACCCGGGAGAGGTCGACCGGCGAGCGGGTCGCCAACGCGGTGGGGGTCACCTTGGCGTCCCTGGACGACAGCCGGTACCAGGCGAACGGCGCCAGGTAGCTGGTGTTCGCGAAGTACAGGTCGTCCCCGCCGGCGCGGACCAGCTGCCCGACGCTGGACACCGGGAGGATCGCCACCTCGCCACGGACCGCTCCCTTCAGATCGCTCACCCGGATCCGGGCCAGGCCCCCGACCAGCTCGCTCACGTAGAGGCGCGAGCGGGTCGGCAGCACCTCCTGGATGGCCCCGTCACCCTCCCCGATGAGCAGCGTGCTGGAGGCCAGCGCCCCGGGGCCGGCCGGGAGCGGGAGCCGCAGGACCTTGCCGCGCGGGGCCCCCTGTCGGGAGAGCAGGAAGAGCTCCGCCTGGTCGCCGAAGGCGGCGCCGACCACCTTGTCCTCGAAGCGGGAGAGCTGGGTCCAGCTCCCCGGACCGACCGGCCGCACGAAGTACTCGACCTCGCCGCCGTCACCGTTCTTCACCTCGGCCAGCACCCATCGGCCGTCCGGCTTGGACTCGAGCGCGATCTCGGCGATGCGCGGGAGGTCGGCGAGCAGGTCCTGCTTGTCGGAGGCCACCGGCGCGCCGACGCGATGGAACCAGACCTGCTGGTAGAAGGAGAGGTCCTCCTTGGCCCTCTCGCCCTCGCGCGGGTAGCGGGTGTACCAGAGCCCGGTGCCGTCGGCGTTCCATGCCACGCTGCCGCCGGCGGTGCCCCCTTGGACGCGCGTCAGCACCTCCCCGATCTCCTTGCCGCTGGCCACGTCGTAGAGGTGGACGTCGCCCGACTCGGTCCCTCCCACCGAGAGCGAGACCGCCAGCCGCTTCCCGTCCCGGCTCGGCACGAAGAAGTCGATGGTGGTCTTGCCGCTGGGGTCGAGCCGATTCGGGTCGACCAGCGAGCGCGCCTGGGCCGGCGCCTCGGTGGATGGAAGGAGCACCAGTTCCGGCTGCTGCTTGGCCGGATCGCTCTTCATGGCGAAGAGGCCGGTGGGGCGCGGCTGCAGCCCATTGAAGCTCACCGAGCGGGCCTTGACGATGGCCTCCACCTGCTCGCGGACCGCCTTGGCGTTCGAGAGCCGGTCGAGGAAGGCGCGGGCCGCGGCCGCCTGGGCCGCGGTCCAGGTCACCACCTGCGGGTCCTTCGGATCCTCGAGCCAGCGGTACGGGTCGGCCACCTGGACGCCGTGGTAGGTGTCGACCATCGTCCCCTTGGCGGCGCGCGGCGCCGCAGGGATGGCGGCAGGCGAGGCAACAGGCACGGTGGGAGGCGCAGCGGTAGGTGCGGCGGCTGCGGCGGCTGGCCCGGCGACAGGTGCCTGCGCGAGCGAGGAAGCAGGAGAGACGACCAGCGAGGCGACGAGGAGCACGGCGGTCCGATGCACGGGGAGACCTCCCTCTGGTGGTGGAACCTCCAAGCGATAGAGCGCCCACTTCGCGCTGTCAAACCCCCTTCGGGACCGGGGCGGCACGGGACAGATGGTGCAATGCGGCGTGGCGACGGCGGCCGTGATCGGGCCGGCGGGGGGGTGCGATCCAGAGGTGGTCGGGCGATTCCGCTCGGCGGTCGAGAAGCGGTGCGAGAGGTATGCGGGTTCGTTCGGTTCCGTGAATCGCGCGCGGTGAGGGTGAGGGCGACACGGATTGGATGCGGCCGTGTGGATTCCCCCTGCCTGCACCCAAATGGCCGCACTCGGCTCTTGACGCGTTTCGTGCCCGATTCACGTTCGGAAACTGAGCCGTTGCGTGAATGGCCGTGTGACAGACCCTGCTCGCCGCCCTGGCGCGTGACGCGGCGCCGGCCAGGGTCGCGAGGGGTCGGTCGCGAACGTCGCGCCCGGTGCGATTGTGTGCGTTTGGCGAGGCCCGAAATTCTCGTGAGACGATTTCCGCATGAACTCCCTCGCGCACCAGACCCTTCCCTCGGCCGCGGCTTCGATTCACGGAGCGGCCACCCCCTCCCTCGAACTCCTCGAAGCACGACAGCTCCGCGACACCCTCCAGCTCCTCCTCCGCAAGGAGCAGTCGGCCATGGCCGACTTCCTCATCGCCCTGGCCGACTTCGACAAGCGCCGCGGCTGGGAGGCGCTGGGCCATGCCAACCTCTTCTCCTTCGTGCGAGTCGAGCTTGGTCTCTCGAGGAGCGGGGCCTACTGGCGGCTCAGCGCGGCGCGGCTGGTCCAGCGCTTCCCCGAGGTCATCGCGCCCCTGCGCGACGGCCAGCTCTGCATGTCGACCACCGCCGAGCTGGCCAAGGTGCTCACGAAGGAGAACCGGGACGTGGTGCTGCCCAGGTACTTCGGCCTCTCGGCGCGAGAGGCCCAGGAGGTCACGGCCGAGCTGGCCCCCAGGCAGGACCCGCCCACCCGTGACCTCGTGACCAGGGTGGAGAAGGACCGGGTGGTTCGGCTGGTGGAGCCGCCCGCATCAGCGTTCGAGCGCCAGTTGGCGGCAGCCCCACCCGCATCGGCGCCTGAGCGCTTGTTCGAGGCAACCCCGCCCGCGACGGCGACTCCAGCTGGGGAGCCAGTCCAAACGTTTGGACTGCTGCCAGCCCAACCCACCCGGATCTCCTTTCCTCCTCCCCGCGACGAGGTCGAGCCGCTCACTGCCGACCTGCGCCGGCTCCACTTCACGGTCAGCCGGGAGTTCCTTCGGGAGCTGGAGCAGGCCAGGGACGGCCTCTCGCACGCCATCCCGAACGCAACGACCGGGCAGGTGCTCCAGGCCGCGCTCCGGCTCTTGTTGGAGAAGCAAGCCCGGGCGCGGGGGCTGGTGAAGAGGCCGCGGACCACCACCCAACGGTCCTGAGCAGGGTGCTGGTCGTCAACCGAGCTGCTGCTCCTGCGCGATGCAGAGCAGCCGGACGCGCCCCTGCGCCACCAGCTGCTCATGCTCGTCCCGGATCCAGGCCTCCCAGACCTGGGTGGTGCGGCCGCGGGTCACCGGGCGGGCCAGGCCGGTCAGCCGCCCGGACCGGACTGCCCGGATGAACGAGGTGGTGTTCTCCAGGCCGACCACCCGCTGGCCGCGCGGGAGCGCCACCAGGGCCGCCCCGATGGAGGCCAGCGTCTCGATGACGCCGCAGTGCACGCCGCCGTGGACGATCCCGTAGCCCTGATGGTGCTTCCCGGCGACCTCCCAGGCGCAGGTCACCTCGTCGGCGTTCGCCGCCAGGATGGTGACCCCCATCTCCTTGACCCAGCCCGGCATCTGGTTCATCGCAGCGGCGAAGTCGTCACTCATTCAGGTCTGCTCCTGTCGGTGGGCCTGGGTCGTGGCGTGGTGGATGGGCAGGCGCTGACGGGCAACCTACGCCGGCTCCACGTCACCGTCAGCAGGGAGTTCCTGCTCGAGGCTTGCGGCGCCGCCACCAGAAGCCGGCGGCGTCGCGATTGGGCAAGCGCCGTCAGGAGGCGCTACTCAAGTCTAGCGTCGGCGGCACCAGAGGCCGCCGACGACGCGCTTACACGTACTGCCCGGCGTCCACCCGGATCACCTCGCCGGTGATCATGCGGGCGTCGTCGGAGAGCAGGAAGAGGACCGCGGCGGCCACGTCGCCCACTTCAGGGAGACGCTGCAGCAGGGTCTCGTCGAGCGCCTTCTGCCGGTGCTCGGGCGCCAGCGCCAGGGTCAGCTCGGTGAGGACCATCCCGGGCGCCACGGCGTTGACGGTGACCCCCTTCGGCCCCAGCTCGCGGGCCGCGGTCTTGGTGAGCCCGATCAGCCCGGCCTTGGAGGCGCTGTAGTTGGCCTGGCCGAACTTGCCGCGCAGGCCGTTGATGGAGACCACGTTGACGACCCGGCCGTAGCCGGCCGCCACCATGCCCGGGGCGGCGGCGCGCAGGACGTGGAAGGCGCCGGTGAGGTTCACGCCGATCACCGAGTCCCACTCCTCGTCGCTCATCTTGAGCAGGCTGCGGTCGCGGGTGATGCCGGCGTTGTTGACGAGCAGGAGCGGGGGGCGGACCATGGCGCCGATGGCTGCCTCCACCGCCCGGGCGTCGGTGATGTCGACGGGGTGGAACCGGATGGCGCCGCCGCCGGCCGCCGGCTCCCGGTCGAGCACGTGGACCTCGGCGCCGAGATCGGCCAGCCGCTCGGCGATGGCGCGGCCGATGCCTCGCGCTCCCCCGGTGACCAGGGCGCAGCGGCCGTCGAAGCGGCCGGCGGTGGGTGGGGTGGGCTCGGTCATGTGGTGGGCCTCGGGTTGACTCAGCCGGCGATGGGCCGGGTCAAGGCGACGCGCTGGGAATGGACGAAGCCGGTTCGCGCCAGGAAGGCGACCAGCGTGATCTCCCGCCAGTCGGCCTCGGTCACCACCCGCTCGGCCCGGAGCCCGACCAGGTTGAGGAGCAGCTGCTCCAGCAGGGCCCGGCCGATGCCCTGGCCGGCGTCGTCCGGATCGACGGCGATGGTGTCGAGGACCGCGGTCGGCTCGGTGCGGCCGAACTCGCCGAAGTCGACCCGGGCCATGAGGAAGCCGGTGAGCCGCCCCTCGTGCTCGGCCACCAGGCCCATGCGGATGGCCGAGCCGCGCAGCGCCTCGCCGACCTTGCGGGCGTAGTAGGCGGACCGGTCGCGGCCGGTGACCTTTCGGTCGAGGCGGACGATGGTCTGGAGGTCCTGCTCGGTCATGGAGCGGACCGGGAGCTCGTCGCCGGCCGTCTCGTCGCCGGGGAGCCGCTCGATGGCCCGCTCCAGCACCAGCCGGGGCGCCAGGCGGAACCCGGCGCGGGCGAAGAATGCGGCCAGCCCGTGATCCGCCCACTCCACCTGGGTCCGCAGCTCACTGGCTCGCTTCGACAGCAGCGCGCCGTCGAGGCCGCCCAGGACTGCGCTGGCCAATCCCCGGCCGCTCGCCCGCGAGTCCACGCCAATGGCGTCGAGGACGCCGACCGGCGCCTCCCCGCCGAACTCGCCGTCGAGGACCCTGGCGAAGGCGAAGGCGGCGACCCGGCCAGCCCGCTCGGCCACCACCCCCACCCCGCTTTCCGGCTCGTCGGCGAGGCTTCGGACCCGGCGGGCATAGAACTCGGTCCGGGTCCGGCCGCTGCGCTCGCGGTCGATGGCCACCACGGCCTCGAGGTCTGCGGCGGAGAGGGCGCGGGTCGTGCCTGGAGCGGTCATGGGCTCCTCCCTAGGCGGCCGGCGAGGCGGCGGCCTGGGCCGCCAGCTTCTGGTGACGGAAGGCGCCCCAGTGGGCGGCGCCTATGGCCCCGGCGTAGATGGCGTCGGGGTGCGCCTTCACCTGGACCGGCAGGCGCGCCTCCAGGCCCGCCTCCTGGATGGCGGTGACCAGGCCGCCGTCGAGCCCCAGCCCTCCGGTGACCAGCACCGTTCCCTCGAGCGCGCCGATCCCCCTCACCAGGGCGAGCAGCCGCTGCGCCATGGAGACGTGGATGCCCTTGAGGATGTTGGCGGCCGAGATGCCGCGCGAGACCATGTTGATGACGTCGGTCTCGGCCAGCACCGCGCAGATC
>JANPOM010000127.1:0-11249 GCA_031427995.1 Anaeromyxobacter sp.
GGCGAGCGGCTCGATCAGCTCCAGGCCCGGCTCGAGTCGACCGAGCAGGACCTCGCCATGGCGCTGTCGCAGACCGGCGTGGCCGAAGGGCTGCTGCTGGAGAAGGGGATCGCCGACGCCGACGAGGTGGAGGACATGCGCCGCCGCCTAGTCGCCGACGGCGGCGCCCCCGGCGACCGCGACGCGATTCACTAATCGCGCCGCGCTTGCGCTGCGCAATCCCAGTCGCGCCGCCCAATCGCGCCGCCTTCAGGCGGCGCAATCCGAACACTCCATGACGCGGGTCCGGTGGCCGCTACTCCTGTCATCCCCTCCGCGGCTGCTTCGTCCCCGGCGACCGCTTCGTCCGCGCCTGCCTCGTCCCCGGCGACCGCCTCGTCGTGGCCGGCGACCGCCTCGTCGTCCCCGACGCCCTTCTCGGCTTCGGCGGCGTGCGCCGAGCCGGCGGCGACTTCTCCAACGCCACTCGCGGCCCCTTCTCGAACTTCGGCTTCTTCGGGTGCTTCCGGTAGACCAGCGCGGTCCGGCCCAGCACCTGCGCCACCAGCGCCCCCGGCAGGCCGGCCAGCCGCGACGCCGCCTCGAAGCGATCCTCCGGGCTCTCGCTCCCCACCTTCACCTTGACCAGCTCGTGGGCCAGCAGCGCCTCGTCGAGCTGGGCGAGGACCGCCGGCGTCACCCCCTCCTTGCCGACCTGGACCACCGGGGAGAGGCGGTGGCCGGCGGCGCGCAGCGCCTTGCGGAGCTTGCCGGCGGGCATGAGCGACTGCTTCTTCGGGTTGACGGGGCTGGGCACGGTCACTTCCTCAGGTACTTGAGCTCGCGTTGGAGATCGACGTGGTCGGGCGCGATGCCCAGGCCACGCTTGAGCTGCTTCTCGGCGAGCGCGAGGTCGCCGACGATCTTGGCCATCTGGCCGAGGAACAGGTATCCGGCCACGCAGCGCGGGCTCTTCTTCAGCCCGGCCTCGATGGCGTCGACAGCGCGGGCGTGGACCTTCTTCTTCTCCGCGGCGCCGACGAACTCGCACCAGGCCAGCCACACCCCATACTCCGGCTCCTCGGCGTCGAGCTTGATGGCTTCGGCGAACCTGGCGGCCGCCTCCTGGTACTGGCGAGCCTTGACCAGCAGCGTGCCGGTCTGGAAGACCGTCTCGGCCTTCAGGATCCCCATGACGTCGACCGCGACGCCGGCCCCGGTGGCCAGGTCATCGAGGTACTGGGCGCGCCTCGCCTCGTCGCCGATCACGGCCCAGGCCTCGCCGATGCGCGAGAAGAGGTCGGCGCAGAGCCTCTTGACGGGAGGTGAAGCCTCCACCGCCACGGTGTCGGGGTGGTAGATCTTGGCCAGCTGGAAATAGGCGATCTTGACCTGGGCCGGGGTGGCGTCGCGGGCCACCCCGAGGACCTTGAAATGGTCGGCGTCGGCCTGGCTGGCGAGGAGCGCCTTGAGCGTGCGCTCGTCGAGTGGTGGGGCGGCCCGGGGCGGTGGAGCGGCGGGCGGCGGCGCGGTTCGCTTCGGCGGCGCGGGGGACGGGGACGCGCCAGGGGCCGCTGTCGATGCTGCGGCCGTGGCCTGGTTCGGGGCCGCGGTCGGAGTCGGGGCCGCTGTCGATGCTGCGGCCGTGGCCTGGTTCGGGGCCGCGGTCGGGTTCGGAGCCGCGGCCTGGTTCGGAGCCGCGGCCTGGTTCGGGGCCGTGGTTGGGGTCGCGGCCGCGGTGGCGGGATGGGGCGTGCCGAAGGTGACCAGGTCGACCTCGGCCAGCAAGAGCGCCACGCGCAGCACGGTGGTGGCTTCGGGGCCGCGGCTCCGCGCCAGGTCGGAGAGGCGCGTCCCGTCGAAGCTGGCGGCGATGCGGGCCTCGACCGGACCGAGCCGAAGGTCCTCCAGCTTGAAGCGGCCAGCGATGCGGGTCACTCCCAGCTGCTCGCGTTCACCCAGCCGTCGCACCACCGCGACCGGATCGAGGGCGCGGACCGCCGCGCCCAGCATCAGCCATGGTGAGCCGAGCGGGAAGGCGCTGGGTGGCGGCGCCACCCCCGGCTCCCACCGCCAGGTCCCGGCCTCGACGCTCAGCACCCGGGTCACCAGCTGGCCGGCGTGCTCGCCCATGGAGCGGACCAGGTCGGAACCGTTGACCATCCTCAGCATCACCAGCGCACCGACCAGGTCGCCCCCGGCACCGGCGGCGTTGGCCGCCTCGGCCACCTGCTCCGGCTGGATGACCCCGCGGAAGAGGAGGAAGCCGGGCAGGTCATCGTCGTGGCTGGAGGTGCCGACGTGCTCCAGCGTCCCCTTGCGGAAGGTGAGCGAGAAGGTGGCGCCGTCCGGGGCCACGGTGAGCCGCCCGCTCGCGCCGGTGGAGGCCGCCAGCGCGAAGAGCCGCAGGGCGCTCACCTCGGTGAGGTCGCCCTCCCTGGGAAGGCTGGCGGCGAAGGCGGCGTCGGCGCCCACCTCGGGCGCTCGCAGGCCGTAGCTCGCCCCTGGCGCCACGGCGACGCCCGGCGGCGGTCGCCGCTCGAGCCGCGGGGGCGCGGCCGGCAGCTGGGTCTGGCGGGGCTTGGGCGGTTCAGCCACGACCGGCTCAGAGTACCACCGTCTCCCGGTACTCGCCGAAGACCTCCCGGAGCGCGTCGGAGACCTCACCGAGGGTGGCGTCGGCCTTCACGGCGGCCAGGATCAGCGGCATCAGGTTGGCGGTCCCCTTGGCCCCGTCGCGGACCGCGTCGAGCGCCTGCTTGCAGGCGCTGGCGTCGCGGCGGGCCCGGAAGGCCTTGAGCCGGGCCACCTGCTGCTCCTCGAGGGCCGGATCGACCCTCATGATGGTGACCGGCGGGTCGGCGGCCTTGTAGGCGTTGACCCCGACCACCACCTGCTGCTTCTGCTCCACCTGCTTCTGCCAGGCGTAGGCGGCGTCCTGGATCTCCCGCTGCACGTAGCCCTTGGAGATGGCGTGGACCATGCCACCGAGGTCGTCGATCTTCTTGATGTAGACCTCGGCGCGGGCCTCGATCTCGTCGGTCATCGACTCGACCACGTAGCTGCCGCCGAAGGGGTCGATGACGTCGGCCACCCCCGACTCGTTGGCGATGATCTGCTGGGTGCGCAGTGCGATGCCGGCCGACACCTCGGTGGGGAGGCCGAGCGCCTCGTCGCGCGAGTTGGTGTGGAGCGACTGGGTGCCACCCAGCACCGCCGCCAGCGCCTGGATGGTGACGCGGACGATGTTGTTGTCGGGCTGCTGCGCGGTCAGCATGGAGCCGGCGGTCTGGGTGTGGAAGCGGAGCATCCAGGAGCGCGGGTCCCTGGCCTTGAAGCGCTCCTTCATGATGCGGGCCCAGAGGCGGCGGGCGGCGCGGTACTTGGCCACCTCCTCCAGCAGGTTGTTGTGGCCGTTGAAGAAGAAGGAGAGCCGGCCGGCGAAGGCGTCGACGTCGAGCCCGGCCTTGACGGCGGCGTCGACGTACTGGATGCCGTCGGCCAGCGTGAAGGCCACCTCCTGCACCGCCGTCGAGCCGGCTTCGCGGATGTGGTAGCCGGAGATGGAGATGGGGTTCCACTTCGGCATCACCTTGGCGGTGTAGGCGAAGATGTCGGTGATGAGCCGCAGCGACGGCACCGGCGGGTAGATGTAGGTGCCGCGGGCGGCGTACTCCTTGAGCAGGTCGTTCTGGATGGTCCCCTGCAGCTCTCCCGGGGCCACGCCCTGCCGCTCGCCGATGGCCTGGTACATGGAGAGCAGCACCGCGGCCGTCGAGTTGATGGTCATCGAGCTGGAGACGGTCCCGAGCGGGATGCCGTCGAGCAGCGTCGCCATGTCGTCGATCGAGTCGATGGCCACGCCCACCTTGCCCACCTCGCCCTGGGCGCGCGGGTGGTCCGAGTCGCGCCCCATCTGCGTGGGCAGGTCGAAGGCGACCGAGAGGCCGGTCTGCCCCGACTTGAGCAGGTACTTGTACCGCTGGTTCGACTCGGCGGCGGTGCCGAAGCCGGCGTACTGGCGCATGGTCCAGAAGCGGGCCCGGTACATGGTCGGCTGCACGCCTCGGGTGAAGGGGTACTCGCCGGGCAGGCCGAGCCGCGCCTCCAGGCCGGGCTTGACATCGGCCGCCACGTAGACGGGCTGCTGCGGGATCCCGCTGGTGGTCTCGAAGCCGGGCCGCCGCTCCGGCGACCTGGCCACCGCCTTGCCGTAGGGCCCCTTCAGCCAGCGCTCCTTCTCGGTGCGGCTCTGCTCGCGATCGTCGGCCATGGGGTCCTCGCTCCTGTCGCTTCGGTGTTCTCCCGCTACTCGACGGCGAGCAGCGTCGCGCCGCTCGCCACGTCCTGTCCGGCCAGGACCTGGAGCTCCACGACGGTGCCGCCACGCGGGCTGCGGAGCTCGTTCTCCATCCGCAGCGCCTCCAGCACCACCAGCGGCTGCCCCTGCGCGACCAGGTCGCCCTGCTTGACCAGCACCCTGAGCACCCGCCCCGGCAGCGGCGCCCGGAGCGGCTGCCGCCCCTCCACGGTGAGCGTCCCGAGCGCGCGCCGCATCCGCAGCCGCTGCTCCGGGAGGATCTCGAGCGGGAAGACGGCATCGCGCACCCGGACCCGGAGCTGGGCGCCGCGGTCGTCGAAGGTGGCGGTGTGGCTGGCGGTGTCGACGATGAAGGAGAGCGTGCCGTGGTCGTGGCGGAAGGCGTCGACGCTGTGGACCTGGTCGCCGAGCCGGACCCGGAAGCAGCCCGGCCCGTCGTCCTCCACCTCGATCGCCACCTCGCGCTTGCCGCCATCGAGGATGGCCACGTACCGGCTCATGCCCGCCCTCCCCGCCGCGCCCAGCCGCGGCCTGGCCGAGCCCAGGCCGATGCGGGCGCCGGGGTCTCGGCGCGGCCCGCGAACCCCTCGGCCTGCTCGCGCTCCCGCCGGTGAGCCTCGAGCGCCGCGGCGATGAGCGCCACCTCCTCCAGCGCCTGGCCCGGGGCCGGCAGCAGCGCCTTGGCGTAGCGGGCGCAGAAGCCGGTGTCGTAGTCGCCGGCGCGGAAGGCCGGGTGGTCGAGCGCCGCCGCCAGCCAGGCGACGTTGGTGGTGATGCCGTGGACCACGTATTCCCCCAGCGCCCGGATCAGCCGGGCGATGGCCTGCTGGCGGGTCGGGGCCCAGGCCACCAGCTTGGAGAGCAGGGGATCGTAGTAGGGCGAGACGGTCCAGCCGGCGTAGACACCGCCGTCGTCGCGGACGCCCGGCCCGCCCGGCAGCCGCAGGTAGGTGATCTTGCCGGGGCTGGGGAGGAAGCCGCGCGCGGCGTCCTCGGCGTAGATGCGGGCCTCGATGGCGTGGCCGCGCCGCACCACCTCCGACTGCGCCAGGATGGGCAGGCCCTGCGCCACCTCGAGCTGCATGCGGACCAGGTCGAGCCCGGTGCAGAGCTCGGTTACCGGGTGCTCCACCTGCAGCCTGGTGTTCATCTCCAGGAAGTAGAAGTTGCGCCCCGCGTCGAGGAGGAACTCGACGGTGCCGGCGCCGCGGTAGTCGACGGCGCGGGCGGCCCGGACCGCCACCTCGCCCATGGCCTGGCGCAGCGGCTCGTCGAGCAGGCAGCTCGGGCTCTCCTCGATCACCTTCTGCTGGCGGCGCTGCACCGAGCACTCGCGCTCGCCAAGCCAGACGGCGTTGCCGTGATCGTCGCAGAAGACCTGGATCTCCACGTGGCGAGGCTGGTCGAGGAACTTCTCGAGGTAGAGCCGGTCGTCGCCGAAGGCGCTGGCGGCCTCCCGCCTGGCCGAGGCCCAGAGCCCGCTGAAGTCGGCGGCGCGCTCGCACTTCTTCATCCCCTTGCCGCCCCCGCCGGCCGCCGCCTTGATCATGACCGGGTAGCCGAGACCATCGGCGCAGGCCCGGGCCGTGGGCTCGTCCGCGAGCGGCTCCGGGGAGCCGGGCACGGTCGGCACCCCGGCCGCCTGCATGTTCTTGCGGGCGGTGGTCTTCACGCCCATGGCGTCCATCGACTCGGGGCGCGGGCCGATGAAGGTCAGCCCGGCCCGGGCCAGGGCGCGGGCGAACTCGGCCTTCTCGGAGAGGAAGCCGTAACCGGGGTGGACGGCGTCGGCGCCGGTGAGACGGGCGGCGTCGAGCAGCTTCTCGATGGCGAGGTAGCTCTGGCTTGCCGGCGAGCCGCCGAGGTGGACCGCCTCGTCGGCCTTGCGGACGTGGAGCGCGCCGCGATCGGCGTCGGAGTAGACCGCCACGGTGGCGATGCCCATCTCGCGGCAGGTCCGGATCACCCGCACCGCGATCTCGCCGCGGTTGGCGATCAGGACCTTCCGGATGGGTTTCGGTGGGGTCACGCGGGGCTGGGACGATACCCGCGCGGGCGCGGATCAGTCCACCGGTCATCGCGTCAAAGTCGCCGAGATGACTCCACTTCGCCGCGGCGCCGAGGGTCCCCTAGCCCTTGGGCAGGGCGGCCCGGATGGCGGCCCGGGTGGCGTCGCGCAGCGCCGACGCGTCGCCACCGAACTGCGAGGGGTAGAGGGGATCGAGCACCTCGACCTTGGCCCTCATCGAGTTGCGGAAGAGGATGCCGTGCTTGGGGAGGGCGTCGCCGGTGCCGGAGACGGCCACCGGGAAGACCGGGCAGTTGGCGTCACAGGCCAACCTGAAGGCGCCTTCCTTGAAAGGCAGCATCTCGCCATCCCGCGAGCGGGTCCCCTCCGGGAAGATGAGCACCGGCACGCCGCGGTCGAGGTGGGCGCGGCAGCGGGCCATCATGGTCCGCACCGACTCGCGGTCACCGCGCCAGATGGGCACGTAGTCGGCGAGGCGCATGTTCCAGCCCACGAACGGCACGCGGAAGAGTTCCCCCTTGGCCACCCACTTGAACGGCGCGAAGAGGCCGTAGAGCACCAGGATGTCGAGGATGGAGAGGTGGTTGGCGGTGATCACCGCCGGCCCGTTCCACGGCAGCTTCTCGCGCCCCACCACGCGCAGCCGCCAGAGGGGATTGGCCCATACGTAGAGCATCCCCTGGACGCAGCCGAAGAGGTGGACCCAGGTGCGGCGGCGATCGAACGGCGCCGTGACCAGGAAGATGGCGAGCTGCAGCAGCAGCAGCGGCGGCAGCGAGACCAGGAAGAAGAGCCAGTAGAAGATCGAGAAGAGCGCCATGGAGGGAGCCGTGGTCAGGGTTCAGCCGGCCCGCCGGCGCCGGAGGAGGAGGCCACCGCCTCGAGGATGCGATAGGTGCCGAACTTGGGGAGCCGCATGTAGCCGGCCCAGGCCGCCGAGGCCAGCAGGCCATCGGCCAGCCAGTCGGAGAACCACTCGGAGGCGAAACGGGCGTCGCGCTGCTTGAGCGCCGCGCCGCCCTCGCGGGCCCAGCGGCGGTTGTAGCGCTCGTGGACGCCGACCGGTGGCGCCAAGATGAGCGGGAGGCCGAGCGCGGCGTAGAAGGTCAGCTCGGAGGGCTTGGTCCAGAGCACGTCGGTGCGGGCCAGCAGCGCGTTGAACTGGGCGTAGTACCCGGCGAAGCCGGGGGCTCGCAGCAGCTCGAGCGCGCCGCCGAGGTGGTGCTCGAGCCGCGCCGCCTTGATCGACTCCCGGAAGCGGGCCTCGACCTCGGGGCGAACACCGGCCACCAGGGCGATGCGGATTCGGCCGGCGTCGAGCAGCGGCCGGAAGCCGGGGAGGAACAGGTGGGCCAGCTCGGCCTGGGCGCCGGCGCCGCCGACCGCGAAGGTGAGCAGCGGCGGCCTCCCCTGCTCCTCGGCCGGCAGCGGCACGCCGAGGAAGTGGGCCAGCTCCTCCGGCAGCTCGCGGCGGAACTCGCCCGAGGGGTCGAGACGGACCAGCCGCGCCGCCAGGTTTCGCTTCAGCGCCGGCAGGGTCGGGCCTCCCAGCAGCTGGTGCGGGAGCGGGAAGCCGGTGAAGGTGATGCGCCCCTCGGGCACCCCGTACGACCGCAGCCGCCGGGCGGCGCGACGGGTCGGCACCAGGTACTGGATGCGGGTCTGCTCCGGCACCGCCGGAACCCAGATCCGGTTGATGTCCGAGTCGGTCACCACGCAGAAGATCCGGTCGTGACCGGCCCGGTCGGCCACGATGGCCGGCGAGTAGAAGGTGGTGAGCAGCGGCGCCCGGGTCTCGCGCAGCCTGGCCACCAGCCCGGCGCCGAGGTTGCGCCGGATGAGCCGCTCCAGCGTGACCACCGAGCGAGTCGGCGCCGAGAGATCGCGGTACGGGTGGAGGCGGGGGATGTCGGTGATGCCGTCGAGCAGAAGCCGGAGCGGGCCCCCGATGATCGGCACCTGGGAGAGCCGTGAGACCAGTTCGTAGGCCCCCCTGACGCGTGCCCAGAGCTTCTCCTCCCCCGGGTCCACCAGCGGCGGCCGGTCGACATGGGTCACCTGCGTCCCCAGACCCTCGGCCAGGGGGGTGGCGGCGCGAAGGTGGCCGTAGCCCATCTCGACCGCGATGACGAGAGGCGTTGGCGGGGCGGGCATGAGGTCGGTCGGCATCGCGGCGGATGGCGAAGAAGGCTTGGTCCAGTTGGCCTAGCCAACGCCGAGCAGCTCGACCTCGAAGACCAGCGTCGCCTGCGGAGGGATCACCCCGGGGAAGCCGCGCATCCCGTAGCCGAGCTCGGGCGGGATGGTCAGCTTGCGCTTCCCACCCACCTTCATGCCGGCCACGCCCTGGTCCCAGCCCTTGATCACCTGGCCGGCGCCGAGCTTGAAGCCGAAGGGCGAGCCGCCACGCGAGGAGTCGAACTGCTTCCCGTCGAACAGCCAGCCGGTGTAGTGGACCTCGACCTTCAGTCCGTCCTTGGCCTCGGCGCCCGTCCCCACCTGCTGCTCCTCGATCTCGACCGTGCCCACGTTCACCTCGGGTTACAGCGGGATGTTGCCGTGCTTGCGGCTGGGGCGCTGCGGCCGCTTGGTGCGGAGCATGGCCAGCGCGCGGATGAGCCGGGGGCGCGTCTGCTCCGGCCTGATCACCTCGTCGACGTAGCCGAGCGCCGCCGCCTGGAACGGGGTGGCGAACCGCTCGCGGTACTCGGCCACCAGCCGGGCCCGCTCCACCACCGGGTCCCTGGCAGCGGCCAGCTCCTTGCGGAAGATGACCTCGACCGCCCCTTCGGGCGGCATGACCGCGATCTCGGCGCCCGGGTAGGCCAGGTTGACGTCGGCGCGCAGGTGCTTGGAAGCCATCAGCGCGTAGGCGCCGCCGTAGGCCTTGCGGGTGATGACCGTGACCTTGGGGACGGTCGCCTCGGCGAAGGCGTAGAGCAGCTTGGCGGCGTGATGGATGAGCCCGCCCCACTCCTGTGCCGTGCCGGGCAGGAAGCCGGGGACGTCGACGAAGGTGCAGAGCGGCAGGTTGAAGGCGTCGCAGAAGCGGACGAAGCGGGCCGCCTTGACGGAGGCATCGGCGTCGAGCACCCCGGCCAGCACCGCCGGCTGGTTGGCCACCACCCCGACCGGCCGGCCATCGAGACGGGCCAGTCCGATCACCAGGTTGGGGGCGAAGAGCTCGGCCACCTCGAAGAAGTGGCGGTCGTCGGCGACGGCGCGGATGACGCCACGGATGTCGTAGGGCGTGGCCGGGTTCTCCGGAACCAGCGTCTTCAAGGCGTCGTCGCGCCGGCCCGGATCGTCGCCGCAGGGGCGGGCCGGCGGGTCGTCGGCGTTGTTGAGCGGGAGGAAACCAAGCAGGTCTCGGACCGCCCGCAGGGTCGCCTCCTCGGTGTCGTGGGCGAACTGGGCCACGCCCGACTTGACGGCGTGGACCTGGGCGCCGCCCAGCTCCTCGCGCGTCACCTGCTCACGGGTGGTGGCCTCGACCGCGGCCGGTCCGTTGACGAACATCGAGGAGCTGCCCTTCACCATGAAGATGAAGTCGGTGATGGCCGGGCTGTAGACGGCGCTGCCGGCGCAGGGGCCGAGGATGGCCGAGAGCTGCGGGACCACCCCTGAGGCCAGGGTGTTGCGCAGGAAGATGTCGGCGTAGCCGGCCAGCGCCACCACCCCTTCCTGGATGCGGGCACCGCCCGAGTCGTTGAGGCCGATGATGGGACAGCCGACCTCGAGGGCCAGGTCCATCACCTTGCAGATCTTCTCGGCGAAGGCGCCGGAGACGGAGCCGCCGAAGACCGTGAAGTCCTCGGCGAAGACGAAGACCTGCCGCCCCTCGACCAGGCCGTAACCGGTCACCACCCCGTCGCCGGGAATGCGCTGGCCGGCCATGGCGAAGTCGGCGCAGCGGTGGGTCTTGAACTTGTCGACCTCGACGAAGCTGCCGGGGTCGAGCAGCAGGTCGAGCCGCTCGCGCGCCGTGAGCTTCCCCTCGCGGTGCTGCCGCTCGATGCGCTCGGCGCCGCCGCCCTGCTCGGCAACGGCGTCGAGCTGCTCGAGGTGGGACCGGCGCGGATCGGAGTCGGTGAGGCTGGCCATGGTACCTCCGCTGTCCAGATAGCACGGCCGAGGCTGGCCGAGTCGATGCACTACAGACGGTAGCCGCTCCTGGTGAACCAGCTGGCCCAGGCCCGGGCCGCCTGCTCGCGCTCCTCGGAGGCCTGGTCGGGTGAGTAGCTGACCGGAGGCGGGGCGATCCGCTCCAGCTCGGCGGCGGCGGCGGCCCGCACCTCGCGGTCCTCGGCGGTCAGGCCACTGAAGAGCCACTCGGCCCGCCCACGTCCCCGGTTCTCCTTCCACCAGAGCAGCCACTTGCGCGCCGCCGCGCCGTGGCGCTGCAGGGTGATGGCGGCGAGCGCCGCCGAGGCGGCCTCCGCGGTGGGCGGGTCGGTCCCCTCCAGCGCCTGGATCAGGTTGGGGATCGACTCCACGTCGCGCAGCGCGGACAGCGCCCGGGCCGCCGCGGCGGCGCGGGTCCCGAGGCCGGAGGCGAGCGCCCGGCGCAGGCGCTCCGGGATGGGGCGCATCGCCGCCGTGCCCTGGTGGGCCGCGAGCGCCTCGCGGGCCGCCTCGGCCACCGAGGCGTCGGAGTCGAGGCAGCGGTCGGCCAGGGACGCCAGCGTGGCCGGGTCGCCGATGGCGCCGAGCAGCACCACGGCGGCGCGGCGCCGCGGGCCCTCCGGGGCGGTCAGGACGCTGAGCAGGGGCGGGACGGCCGGCTGGCCGATGGCGACCAGCGCCTCGAAAACCGGCCCCTGGGCTCCGGCCGGCGCGCCGGCCAGCTCCTCGGGCGCCACCTCGATCGGCCCTGGGAGCAGATCGCAGAGGATGGGGGCGGTGGCCACGGCCTGGGAG
>JANPOM010000128.1:0-1597 GCA_031427995.1 Anaeromyxobacter sp.
GTGCGGCCCATATGAAACGTGAGAGCCACGACCAGCGCATCGCCCTGTTCATCGACTTCGAGAACCTCGTCACCCGCACCGGCCACTCGGCCGACAACTTCGACCTGCAGCCGGCGCTCGACACCCTGCTGGAGAAGGGCAAGGTGGTCTTCCGTCGGGCCTACGCCGACTGGACCCGCTTCGCCGCCGCCACCCAGCGGCTCCACGACAAGGGCGTGGAGTTGATCGACGTGCCCCCCTCGACCCGGGCCGGCAAGAACGGCGCCGACGTGCGGCTGGTGATCGACGCGCTCGAACTCTGCTACCTGCGCGAGCACATCGACACCTTCGTGCTCGCCTCGGGTGACTCCGATTTCTGCCCGCTCGCCTACAAGCTGCGCGAGAACGACCGGACCGTGATCGGCATGGCCGTGAAGGAGGCCACCAGCCCGCTCTTCGTCAAGGCCTGCGACGAGTTCATCTACCTGCGGGCCCCGGCCCGGCGCCGCGAGGCCTCGGAGCCGGCGGCGCCGCGCGAGAAGGCGCCGCCCAAGGAGAAGGTCATCCCGGAGATCGCCAAGGAGGCGACCGCCGCGCTCCTCTCCAAGGCCACCGCGCCCATCAACCCCTCGGCCATCAAGGCCGCCATCGTCCGGCGCGAGCCCGACTTCGACGAGCGCGACCACGGCTTCTCCTCCTTCTCGCGCCTGCTCGAGGCCATGGAGGCGGCCGGGCTGCTGCGGCGGGAGCAAGGGGCCAAGGGACAGTGGTACGTCCTGGCCCCGGCCGAGCCGTCGTAGTGCCCCGACCCAGGCATGATGATGTGACGAGAGCGCCGAGACCGAAGCGAGACTGGCGCCCGAGGAGGGAGCAGCGGAAGCGTAGCCGCGCTACTCTGAGCAGCGGACCGACGAGGCCGCCTGGCGCAGCGAGAGAATCGGCGCTCGCAGTAGTCATCTTGCCTGGGTCGGGGCACTAGTACGGACTACCGGCTTTCGGCGGGCGGCTTCCAGCCTGGCCGATGCCGCGGGCTCCGCCTCGCGTCGGTGCTGCACTCCAGTTGAAGCGCCACCGCGATTCGGAAGGCGGCTCGCATGGGCGCGTAGCGGCCCGGGTCGCCCTCCAGCGCGCCGAGCGCCTCGGCCACCGCGTCGATGGTGGCCAGGTGCCCCTGCTCCGGCTCGCGGCGCAGCCCCCCGTAGCCGCTCGGCGCCGCGGCCACGATCGAGACGCGCGGGAGCGCGGCGACGGCTGGGTTGGCCCGCAGCATCTTCAGGGCCTGGGGCCAGGTGCCGTCGACGACGATCAGCGTGGCCGGCGGCGCGGCGGCGAGCTGGCCGGCCGGGCTCGCCCCCTCGCCAGGGAAGAGCAGCGCCGTGCCGGGCGAGGCGCAGAGCGCACCGACGCGCGGGTGGTCCTCGAAGCGGACGCCCTCGTGAAGCTCGGAGCCGGCCAATGCCACGTGGGTGAGCCAGGCCGAGCAGATCGCCAGCCTGGCCTCGCGCGGGTGCTGCAGGATGTCGACGCGGATCCGCGGGGTCAGGGTCGGCAGGTGCTCGCAGACACAGAAGTTCTCAGGTCGCTGGCAGCGGCGGCAGACGGTGCGCATCGGCGGCCA
>JANPOM010000129.1:0-8414 GCA_031427995.1 Anaeromyxobacter sp.
GCGCCGAGACCGAAGCGAGGCTGGCGCCCGAGGAGGGAGCAGCGGAAGCGTAGTAGATCTACGCTGAGCAGCGGACCGACGAGGCCGCCTGCCGCAGCGAGAGGATCGGCGCTCGCAGTAGTCAGCTTGCCTGGGTCGGGGCACTTATGACGATCGGCACGCTGGCGGAACGAATAGTGGCGGGCGACGTGCGGGCCACCGCCAGGCTCATGCGCGACCTCGACGACCGCTACGGCGAGAGCGAGGCCACGCTGCGGGCGCTGCTCCCGAAGACCGGGCGCGCCAGGGTGATCGGCATCACCGGCTCGCCGGGGGCCGGCAAGTCGACGCTCACCGATCAGCTCATCGGCTACTACCGCAAGGCCGGGCGGACGGTGGGGGTCATCGCCGTCGACCCGACCAGCCCGTTCTCGGGCGGGGCCATTCTCGGCGACCGGATCCGCATGCAGGACCACGCCACCGACCCGGGCGTCTTCATCCGCTCGCTCGGCACGCGCGGCCACCTCGGCGGGCTCTCCCGCTCCACCTCCGAGCTGGTGCAGGTGCTCGACGCCATGGGGAAGGAGGTCATCCTGGTGGAGACGGTCGGTGTTGGCCAGGACGAGGTCGAGATCGCCTCGCTGGCCCACACCGTGGTGGTGGTGGCGGTGCCGGGCATGGGCGACGACGTCCAGGCCATCAAGGCCGGGGTGCTGGAGATCGCCGACGTCTTCTGCGTCAACAAGGCCGATCGCGAAGGGGCCGACCGGACCATCCGCGACCTGCAAGGGATGCTCGAGGTGCGCCGAATCATCCAGGCCCCACCGCTCGACCACGACCAGCACCACCGCGTGGCCGGCGCCCCGCCCGAGGCGGCCAACCAGCCCGACTTCGGCTGGGAGCCGCCCATCGTGCGGACCGTGGCCGTGAACGGGGAGGGGATCGGCGCCCTCGGCGAGGCCCTGCAGCGCCACCTCGCCTGGATGGAGGTGAGCGGCGAGAAGCGGGTCCGCGAGGTGGCCCGGGCCCGGGCCGGCTTCATCGCCCTGCTGCGCGAGCGGCTGCTGGCCGGCGCCCTGAGCCGGCTCGAGTCGGAGCTGGGGCGTCTCGACGCGGTGGCGGCCCGCATCGCCAACCGCGAGGCCGACCCCTACGCCCTGGCGGCCGAGCTGGCGGCGCGTCTCCACTGATGACGGACATGACCGGACCCGGCCCCGACGTGGCGCTCTCGCCCCCGGATCGCGAGCTGGTCTCGGCGCTCGAGCAGCGGCTCGGCGTGACCTTCCTGGCCCCGCGCACGGCGCTGGCCGCCGTCACCCACCGCTCCTACCTCAACGAGCACCCGGGAGAGCCGCTCGAGGACAACGAGCGGCTCGAGTTCCTCGGCGACGCGGTCATCGACCTGGCCATCTCGCACCGGCTCATGGAGCGGTTCCCGGCGGCCCGGGAGGGGGAACTCTCCAAGATGCGGGCGGCGGTGGTCGACGAGCCGGGGCTGGCCGGGCTGGCCCGCTCCTTCGACCTCGGCCCGCTGCTGCGGCTGGGGCGCGGCGAGGAGCTGACCGGGGGAAGGGAGAAGCCCTCGCTGCTGGCCGACGCCATGGAGGCGGTGGTGGCGGCCGTCTACCTGGAGGGTGGCCTGCCGGCGGTGCTCGGCCTGGTGGACCGCTCACTCGTCGAGGTCTTCGAACGGGCCACCGCCGGGACCCTCGATCGCGACTACAAGACCCAGTTGCAGGAGGCTGCCCAGGCACGCTTCCGCCTGGCCCCCCGCTACCAGGTGGTGGCCGAGATCGGCCCCGACCACGCCAAGAGCTTCGAGGTCGAGGTGGAGCTGCGCGGCGAGGTGGTGGGCCGGGCCAGCGGACGCTCCAAGAAGGACGCCGAGCAGGCCGCCGCCAGGTTGGCGCTCGAGACGCTTGCCGCCCCGGCGATCGACCGTTAGCATCACGGCCCATGACCAAGCCAATCGCCTTCGCGCTCGCCGCGCTGCTCGCGGCGCCCGCCTTCGCCCAGTCCTCCAAGCCCGACCTCACCGCCAACCCGCTCGCCGTCAAGGCCGCCACCCCGGCCCCCGCGGCGGCTCCCGCCGCGCCGGTCAGCAGCGGCGACTACGCCACCTTCGAGACCTCGGCCGGCAAGATCGGCGTCAGGTTCTACGCCGGCCGCGCCCCCAAGACGGTGGCGAACTTCATCGGCCTCGCCACCGGCACCAAGGAGTCGACCGACCCGCGCACCCACCAGAAGGGGAAGAGGCCCTTCTACGACGGCACCGTCTTCCACCGCGTCATCCCGAGCTTCATGATCCAGGGTGGCGATCCGACCGGGACCGGCACCGGCGACCCCGGCTACAAGTTCGCCGACGAGTTCCACCCCGACGACGCCTTCAAGCCGGGCCACCTCGCCATGGCCAACTCCGGCCCCAACACCAACGGCAGCCAGTTCTTCATCACCGAGGTGGCCACCTCCCACCTCAACGGCAAGCACACCATCTTCGGCGAGGTGGTCTGCGGCCTCGACCTGGTCTCGCGTATCGCCCGGGCCGGAAACGGCGTGACCCGGCTCGACAAGGTGGTGGTCAGAGCCACCCCGCCCACCTGCAAGTGAATGGAGCGATCCACCATGGCCGACCCGCTGCACGCCACCTTCAAGACCTCACTCGGTGACATCGTCATCCGCCTGCTCCCGGACAAGGCGCCCAAGACGGTGGAGAACTTCCTCGGCCTGGCCGAGGGGACCAAGGAGTGGACTCACCCCGGGACCGGCAAGAAGGGCACGGCGCCGCTCTACGACGGGACCGTCTTCCACCGGGTCATCCCCGAGTTCATGATCCAGGGGGGCGATCCGACCGCCACCGGCACCGGCGGACCTGGCTACCGGTTCGCGGACGAGATCGGACCCGACAACAAGTTCGATCGCCCTGGACTGCTGGCCATGGCCAACTCCGGTCCCAACACCAACGGCTGCCAGTTCTTCATCACCGAGGTCCCGACCCCGCACCTCAACCGGGGCCACACCATCTTCGGCGAGGTGGTCAAGGGCGGCGAGCTGGTGCCGAAGATCGGCCGGGCCGGCAACAAGAAGGTGGCCCTGGAGAAGGTGACCATCACCCGCGGCAACGTGCCGTAGCCGCCCCGAAAGCGCAGGCCCGGCCGGGAGCCCGAGGCGGGGCGCCTGGCCGGGCCTGCGCGTGCTAAGCAGGGGCGTGCCCAGCAAGCATCCCCCCTTCCGCGCCGGTTTCGTCGCCCTCATCGGCCGCCCCAACGTCGGCAAGTCCACGCTCCTCAACCGGTTGCTCGGCGAGCACATCGCCATCGTCACCCCGCGGCCCCAGACCACCCGGACCCGCATCCTCGGCGTCGTCAACGGGGAGCAGTACCAGCTCGCCTTCTTCGACACCCCGGGAGTCCACCAGGCCAAGGGGGCGCTCAACCGGCGCATGGTCAACACCGCCCTGACCACGCTTCAGGAGGTGGACGCCGCGCTGCTGATGATCGAGGCCGGCACCGGGCCGGGCGGGCGGGTCGAGATCGGGGAGGGGACCCGTGCCGTCATCGCCGAGGTGGCGCGCAGCCGCAAGCCGGCGGTCCTCGGCATCAACAAGGCCGACCGGGGGCCCAAGGAGACGCTGCTGCCGGTCATCGAGGCCTACAAGGACCTCCACTCCTGGTCATCGATCGTGCCGTTCTCCGCCCTCAAGGGAGAGAACCTCGACGATCTGGTGGCCACGCTGGCCGAGCTCATGCCGGAGAGCGCGGCGCCGCTCTTCCCGGCCGACCAGCTCACCGACCAGGCCGAGCGCCAGCTGGCGGCCGAGTACGTCCGAGAGCAGATCATGCTCAAGACCCGCCAGGAGCTGCCCTACTCGGCGGCGGTCGAGGTCGAGGAGTTCGACGAGTCGGGCCGCCGCGAGGACGGCGGGCTGGTCCGCATCTCCGCCCTGATCAGGGTGGAGCGGGACTCGCAGAAGGCCATCGTCATCGGCAAGAAGGGGGCGATGCTCAAGGAGATCGGCACCGCCGCCCGGCTGCGGCTGGAGCGGCTGCTGGGGGCCAAGGTCTTCCTGGCCCTCACCGTCAAGGTCGATGACCGCTGGACCGAGAAGGACGCCGCGGTCCGGAGGCTGCTGCCGTGAGTTCGCGTCCCGTCATCGCCTTGGTGGGCCGGCCCAACGTCGGCAAGTCGACGCTCTTCAACCGGCTGGTGGGGCGCCGCCTCGCCATCGTGCAGGACGTTCCCGGCGTGACCCGGGATCGGAACTACGCCGACCTGACCTGGCAGGGGCGCTCGCTCTCGCTGGTCGACACCGGCGGCTTCGAGCCCGAGTCGCGCGACCGGCTCATGCAGCAGGTCCGCCAGCAGGCACAGCTCGCCACCGAAGAGGCGGCCGCCGTGGTGCTGGTGGTAGACGGCCGCGAGGGGCTCACCAACGTCGACCGGTCGCTGGCCGACCTGCTGCGCCGCGGGAAGAAGCCGCTCTTCGTCGCCGTCAACAAGGTCGACACCTCCAAGACCGAGGGGGAGATCCCGCTGGCCGAGTTCTACGAGCTCGGCTTCGGCGAGGTCTTCGCGCTCTCGGCCGAGCACGGCCGCGGCACCGAGGACCTGCTGGAGGCCATCGTGGCCGCCATCGGCTTGCAGCCGGCGCCGCCCCCGCCCGAGTTCAAGCCCTTCGACGAGGAGGAGACGGAGCCGGAAGAGGTCAGCGAGCATCAGCGACCCAGCGGCGACATCCGCCTCGCCATGGTGGGCCGGCCCAACGTCGGCAAGTCGACCTTCGTCAACACGCTGCTCGGCACCGAGAGGTTCGTGGTCTCGGAGGTGGCCGGCACCACCCGCGACGCCATCGATTCGCTGGTGGTCCACGGCGGCCAGCGCTTCGTGGTCACCGACACCGCCGGGATCCGGCGCAAGGCCACCATCTCCACCACCGTCGAGAGCTACTCGGTGGTGCGCTCCATGAAGGCCATGGACGACGCCGAGGTGGTGGCGGTGATGCTCGATGCCACCGAGGCCGGTGTCGACCAGGACGCCAAGCTGCTGGCGTTGGTGCTGGAGAAGGCCAAGGCGCTGGTGGTGGTCGTCAACAAGTGGGACATCGCCGAGAAGGAAGGGGCCACTCAGGACTGGTACCGCGACGAGCTGGGGAAGCGGCTGCCGTTCGTGGCCTTCGCCCCCATGGTCTTCGTCTCCGCCAAGGACGGGACCGGGGTCGGCAAGGTGCTCGAGAAGGCGGCCCGGCTGGTGGAGCAGTACCGGGCGCGTTTCCCCACGCCACAGCTCAACGAACTGCTGGAGCAGGTTCAGGAGGAGCACCCGGCGCCGACCTCCGGTGGACGTCCGGTCAAGCTCTTCTACATCGCCCAGGTGGCCTACGCCCCGCCCACCTTCGTCATCAACTGCGGCCGGCCAGAGGCGATCGGCGAGAGCTACCGCCGCTACGTCGAGAACCGTATCCGCAAGGCCTTCGGCCTCGAAGTGCCCATGCGCCTGATCTTCCGGGAGCGGAAGCGGCGCAAGCGACCGCGGCGAAAGTAGTGCTTCGCTCCAGGAATGACCTGGCGCCGGGGCGGTTCTCCAGGGGCGAGTTCGAGGCTTGACGCTGGCGGGGCTCCCACCTAGATTGCTGCGACTTTTCCAACGCTTGGGTGCGCTTGCCGCCCCGCGAGGTCACATGTCGAAGAGCACCGAACTGAGCCGCAAGGAGATCAAGCAGCCGGACCAGTTCCAGGTGGTGGCCGGGGAGGCCGCCTCGTGGCTCACCGGCCACCGGCGGCAGTCCCTGCTGGTCGGTGGCAGCGTGGTGGTGGTGCTGGCGACCGCGCTGGTATTCCTCGCGGTCCGCGATCGGCGCTCCGCCGGGGCGGCCGCGCTACTCTCCGAACTCTACCGGACCGCGGGCGCCGAGATCAGCTCGGTTCCGCTGCCCGGCCTGCCCGGGCCGTTCTACCCGAGCGACCAGGCGCGGCAGAAGGCGGTGGCCCAGGCGGCCGAGCAGGTGCTGGCCGAGTACCCGGGGAGCTCCCAGGCCGCGCTGGCGGCCCTGGCCAAGGGCGATGCACTGCTCCGGCTCGGCCAGTTCGACCCGGCCGCGGTCGCCTACCAGCTCTACCTCTCCATCGCCGACCGGAAAGACTCCTTCCGCTTCTCGGCGCTCGAGGGGCTGGCGCTGGCGGCCGAAGGGAAGGGCGACACGGAGGGCGCCCTGGCCGGCTGGGTCAGGCTCGGCGGCGAGGTGCCGGCGCAGGCGGATCGGGCCGATCTGGAGCGGGCCCGGGTGCTGGCCGCCTCGGGCAGGACCGACGAAGCTCGCGCGCTGCTGGCCTCCTTCAGCGACGCCCACAAGGGATCGATGCTGACCGGCGAAGCGGCCGAGCGGCTCGCCAGGCTGGGCGGCAAGTAGATGCTGACCGCCGCGCTGGCCGCACTGGCGCTCTCGGCGGCGCCGGCCGAGGCCGGGCGCTTGCCGCCGGCCCCGCGCGAACTCTTCCGCATCGACTGGAAGCGGGCGCTGGCGGCCCCCGAGTTCGGCGACTACCAGGTCCACGAGATGGGCGGCGCCGCCATCGACGCCACCGGCCAGTGGGTTGTGGTCGGGACCCGCGATGGCTGGCTCCACGCCCTGCGCCGCGACGGTGTCATCGCCTGGGAGTTCCAGGCCCAGGCACCTTTCGCCGCCACGCCGCTGATCGTCTCGGGGACGGTCTACGCCGGCTGCCACGACGGCAACCTCTACGCCCTCGACCTGGCCACCGGAGCGCTGCGCTGGAAGTACGATTCCCGCGAGCAGCTCGGGACCGAGCCGAAGCTGGTGAGCGGTCTGGTGGTGGTGGCGAGCCTGCAGGACACCATCTTCGCCGTCGACGCCGCCACCGGCGCCTGGAAGTGGCACCACCGTCGCGATCTGCACGAGGGATTCACGATCCACGGCTCCGCCGCCGTGGTCTCGGACGGGGCCACCATCTTCGCCGCCTACTCCGACGGGACCATCGCCGCCATCGAGGCGGGAAGCGGGCAGGTGCGCTGGGAGCACCACCTGGCGCCCGCCGGGGCATACCAGGACATCGACTCGATCTCGCTGGCCGGCGGCCGCCTCTATGCGGCCGCCTACTCCGGCGCCATCCTGGCGGTCGATTCCGCCACCGGGAAGACGCTCTGGAACCACCCCTTCGCCGGCGCCTCTCGCGTGCTGGCCGACCGGGGTGCGGTGCATGCGGTGACCGCCACCGAGGTGCTCTCGCTCTCGCCCCAGGACGGGCGCGTCAACTGGAGGGTGCCGCTGGTCCAGGGAGGCGCCGCTGGGGCGCTCCGGGTCGCTGGGCGCTGGCTGCTGGTGCCGGCCGGCGACGGTGGGCTGCGCTTCTTCGAGGCGGCCAGCGGGCGGCTGCTGCGGGTGCTCGACCCGGGATCGGGCATCTCCTCGACGCCCGGAGTCTTCCAGGGTCACGCCTACGTCCTCTCCAACGCCGGCACATTGCTGGCGCTCGACCTGGAGTAGCCAGCCGGTGCGCTCCGTCCGCGTGGTCGCGGCGGTGATCCGCGGTCCAGGCGGCATCCTCATCAGCCGCCGTGGGCCGGGCGCCGAGCGGGGCGGGCAGTGGGAATTTCCCGGTGGCAAGGTGGAGGCGGGCGAGGACGAGCCGGCCGCGCTGGTGCGGGAGATCGCCGAGGAGCTCGGCTGCGCCGTCGAGGTCGGCGCGCTGCTGGCGCGTCACCGGCACCGGTATCCCGAGCTGGAGGTCGAGTTGGCCTTCTACGACTGCAGGCTGGCGGCCGGGGCTGAACCTCGGGCGCTCGGCGTGGCGGCGCTGGAGTGGGCGCGGCCGGGAACGCTTGCCAGCTACGACTTCTGCGAGGCCGACCTGCCGGTGCTCCCTGCCATCGAGGCCTCGGCGCACGGCTGATGGTGCCCCTCTACCCGCCGCGCGGCGCAGGCTGGCCGACCGCGCGGCGCAGGCTGGCCGACCGCGCGGCGCAGGCTGGCCGACCGCGCCAGGCGGACCGCTACTTTTTCCGGGCCTTGCGAGCCGGGGACTTCCTCGGCTCGGGATCGCCGGCCACCAGCACCGGCCACTCCAGCGGAGCGAAGCGGCGGCCATCGGCGTGGTGCAGCTCGCGGGTGGCGGCGCCGTCGACCCTGAGCCGGAGCCGGGCGCCGGGGAGCAGCGCGACGGCGGGGCGGAGCGTGAGCAGGGTCGCCTGGCCGACCTCGCGGGTGCCGGTGGCCGGGACCATGGCGTCTCCTGCGTCGAGCAGCGAGAGTCGGGCGTCCGCCAGCGCCTGAGGAAGCTCGACACGAAAGCCGGCTCCCGGCTCAACGGCGGTCTCGGCGGTCGCGACGAGCGGCGTGGCCGCCTGGCCCGTGGCGAAGGCCGAGGTGCCCTTCAGCTCCAAGGCTGGCGCAGGCTGGGCGATGGCGTTGGCGGTCTCGACGT
>JANPOM010000130.1:0-11973 GCA_031427995.1 Anaeromyxobacter sp.
GATCCGTCTTCCCGCTCCAGTTCGCCCCCGGTAACTCTCTGAGTTGCCGGGGGTTTCCTCTTGCGGCTTCGCCGGAGTTCCCGAGGGCCTTCTCTCAGGCCCCGCCGGCCTTCCCCTCCAGCTCCTTGAGCCGGAGCCGCAGCGCCTTGTCGCGCTGGAAGCGCTCGGTCACGTCACGGAAGACTGCCACCACCCACTCGACCTGCCCGGCCTCGCCGGCGAGGAGCTGGATGGAGAACTCGACCGAGAGCTGCCGGCCGTCCTTGTGGAGCGCTGGCACCGAGAGCAATTCCCCGGCCCCGTAGCGCGTCACGCCGCTCGCCATCACCTGGTCCCAGCCGCCCCAGTGCCGGCCCCGCAGCCGCTCGGGGATGATCAGGTCCATCGAGGCGCCGATCACCTCCCCGGCCGCGAAGCCGAAGACCCGCTCGGCCGCCCGGTTCCAGCCGGCCACCTTGCCGTCGCGACCCGAGATCAGCACGGCGTCGGGAGAATCATCGAGGATGCGGCGGTGAAGCTGGTCGGGGAGGCCGTTCATGCCGCGAGCTTGGCGCAGCGCCGGGGCCGCTGCAAGCCGTGAGGCCAGCGCTGCCTCGACGGACCAGGGAGGGTCCGTTCCGACTCGACCTTTCCGCTGCGCTCGGCTACCACGCCGCCCCCGTGGCCTTCGACGCCATCGCCTTCACGGTGCTGGTACTGACCGGCATGGTGACCGCGGTGCCGCTGCTGCTCCACCTCAACCCGACCAGACAGTTCGCCCTGGCGCGGGGCCAGCCAGGGCGGCGCGCATCCCGGCGGCGGCCTGCGCCATGGCCTCGGCGCCACGCTCGAGCTTGAAGGGACCGGCCCGCGGCAGGCCGTGGAGCGCCACGGCCACCAGTCCGGGGCGGTCCGGCACGGCCAGCGCCGGGCTGTTGGCCCGCCGCCAGGGAGAGCGCGAGGTGAGGTGGTGATAGAGGAGGCGCGGCGCCGGGTCGGAGGCCGTGGGCGGAGGGGCGCCGGCCAGCCCGTGGCGGTCGGCCACGCCGCCGTCGAGCAGCCAGCGCCCGCCGAGGCGGACCGGGTGGAAGAGGAAGGGGACCGAGCTGGAGGCCTGGATGGCCAGGGCCAGCGGCCCGCTCCGCAGCACCACCACCTGACACGCCAGCGGATCCCAGGCCGAGACCGCCAGCGGGCGCGGGCAGTCCTCGAAGCTGCTCACCGGCAGCAGCGCCTCGAGCCGGGCGCGGAAGCGGGCGCCGCGCAAGAAGCCCAGGCCCGGCCGCGGATCCCAGAAATCGGCCCGACGCAGCCCCAGCAACTCATCGCAGATACGGGGCGCCGGCAGGCCGGCCGCGAAGAGGCCGCCCACCAGCGCCCCGGCCGAGGAGCCGCAGAGCCGATCCGGGAGCAGCCCCTCCTGCTCCAGCACCGAGAGGACGCCGGCGTGGGCGAAGAAGCCGAAGAAGCCGGACGACATGGCCAGCGTGTAGGGGCCAGCGGCCAGCCACTCACGCAGTGTGCGTGTCGCCATCGGCCCCCTCCGGCGCCAGGCGGGCGAGGCGCCGCGGCGCCGGCCAGCGCCAGGCCACCAGCGCCACCGTCACCAGCCTCAGGGCCCCGCCGAAGAGCATCGACGGGACCACGCCGCGCAGGATGGGCAGGGCGAAGACGAAGCGGAGCGAGGCGTAGGGGTCGGCGGGGCGCAGGCGACAGATGGTGGTGGGGGCGGGCGGTGCGGTCAAGCCTCGCCTCTGCTACAACGGCGCCGTGAGCGCTCCCGACTTCGCCTCCCTCGCCGCACATCCGGCCCTCCAGCGCGCGCTCGCCGCCCACGGCTACGCCGAGCCGACGCCGGTGCAGGCCGGCGTGCTCGATGCGGCGCTTCGGGGCAAGGACCTGCTGGTCTCCTCGCGCACCGGCTCCGGAAAGACCGTCGCCTTCGGCCTGGTGCTGGCCGAGACGCTGCTCGGCGAGGCCCCCACCTTCGGTCGCGGAGGCCCGCCGCTCGGGCTGGTGATCGCCCCGACTCGCGAACTGGCGGTGCAGGTGCAGCGCGAGCTCTCATGGCTCTTCGGCCCGGCCGGCGGCGTCGTCATCGCCTGCGTCGGCGGGCTCGACCCGCGCCGCGAAGCCCAGGCCCTCAAGGCCGGCGTCCACATCGTGGTCGGCACCCCGGGCCGCCTCGTCGACCACATCGAGCGCAAGGTGCTCGACCTCTCGGCGCTCGGAGCCCTGGTGCTCGACGAGGCCGACGAGATGCTCGACATGGGCTTCCGCGAGGAGCTCGAGGCGATCCTGAAGGCCGCGCCGAGAGAGCGGCGCACCATCCTCTTCTCGGCCACCTTGCCGAAGCCGATCGTCGAGCTGGCCCGGACCTACACCCGCGAGCCGGTGCGGGTCACGGCCACGCCACCCAGGCAGGCCCACGAGGACATCACCTACCGGGCTCACGTGGTGGCGCAGCGCGAGCGGGAGCACGCCATCGTCAACGTGCTGCGGGCGCTCGAGCCGGCCAGCGCGCTGGTCTTCCGCGCCCGGCGCGACCTGGTAACGCACACCGCCACCTCGTTGGGCGAGCGCGGCTTCGAGACCGTGGCCATCTCGGGCGAGCTGACCCAGTCGGAGCGGCTGCGGGCCCTGAAGTCGCTGCGCGACGGACGGGCCCGCGTGCTGGTGGCCACCGACGTGGCGGCGCGCGGCCTCGACCTTCCCGGCATCGAGCTGGTGCTCCACGCCGACCTGCCTCAGGACGCCTCGGCGCTGCAGCACCGCAGCGGCCGGACCGGCCGGGCCGGGCGGAAGGGCCAGGCGGTGCTGCTGGCGACGCCGCAGGAGCGCTACAAGCTGGAGAGGATGATGCGCGAGGCGGGCGTGACGCCGGAGTGGGCGCCGGTGCCGACCGCCGACCTGATCCGGCGGCAGGACGAGGCCCGCCTGGCGGCCGAGGTGACCGCCGCGACGGTCGAGGCCCCCGAGGACGAGCTGACCGCGGCCCGTGCGCTGCTGGCGGGGCGCGATCCGCTGGCGCTGGCGGTGGCGTTGCTGCGCCGGGCCCGGGCGGCGCTGCCGGCGCCCGAAGAGCTCCCCGAGACGACCCGCGTGGCCACCGAGGCGCCGCGCGGTCCGAAGCCGGTGCGCAAGGGTCCGCCGGTCGAGGCGGTCTGGTTCCGCATCTCCATCGGGCGGGAGAAGCAGGCCGACCCGAAGTGGCTCCTCCCGCTCCTCTGCCGGCGCGGCGGCGTCACCCGCGACGAGATCGGCAAGATCGTCATCCTCGCCGCCGAGACCCGCTTCGAGGTGGCCAAGGTGGCCGCTGCCGGGTTCGCCACCGCCGCGCGCGTCCCTGACCCGCGGGCGCCGGGGGTCCGAATCGAGCCGGCGCGCCCACCCGGAGAGGCGCTGGCCAGCCGGCCGCTCAGCGCTCCGCGCCCTGTCGAGCAACGGCCGGCCGAGCCGATCGCCACCGAGGAGCGTCCCGTCAAGCCGGCGTCGCACAAGCCGGCGTCGCACAAGCCGGCGTCGTCCAAGCCGGGCGCGTCCAAGCCGAGCCCCTTCAAGCCCGGTCCGCCCAAGCCGGGCGGCTTC
Source organism: Anaeromyxobacter sp. (assembly GCA_031427995.1). Taxonomy (GTDB): domain Bacteria; phylum Myxococcota; class Myxococcia; order Myxococcales; family Anaeromyxobacteraceae; genus JADKCZ01. The sequence goes on from JANPOM010000130.1 coordinate 3,568, forward strand.
AAGCCCGGTCCGCACAAGCCGCGCGCCCTGAGTGGCAACGGTCACTCGGTCAAGCGCGGTCCTCGCGAGGGCTAGCTTTTGCGCCTCGCCCCTTCGGCCACGGCCGCCGCCGCCAGCACCTGGTAGGGCTGGCAGCCGACCACGCGCTGGCTCCCGACCAGTACGGTGGGGATGCCGGTGACGCCGGTCCGCCGCGCCTCGGCCCCCATGGTCATGACGCGGGCCAGGTACTTCGGCTCGTCGAAGGCCTCCACCGCCGCCACCGGGTCGAGCCCGGCGGCACGGGCGCAGTGGGCCAGCACCTCCGGATCCTCGACGTCCTGCCCGTGACGCCAGGCCGCCTCCATGGCCGCGGTGCGGAAGGGGTGGAGCCTTCCCTGCTCGCGGGCGTACTCGGCCACCGCCAGGGCCCGGCGCGTGCTCGGCATGACGTCGCGGATGGTCATGCCGGTGACGCCGAAGTCGGCGGCGAAGCGGGCCAGGTAGTCCCGCATGGCCAGCGTCCGCTCCGGCCCGAAGACCTCGTCGAGCCGGCGGCCGCCGGGGGGCGTGTTGGGGTGGAGTTCGAAGCCGCGCCAGTCGAAATCGAGCTCAAACTCCTCCTGCAGCCGGCGCAGGCTGCTCACTTCCGCGATGTAGCAGAAGGGGCAGACGATGTCGGAGTAGAGAGTGACCTTGAGCGGCATGGCCCCCATGTAATGGGTCGTCGAGCGGTCTGCCATGTGCGACGCCGTCTACCTTGTGAGACCCAGCCGCGCCGCCTCCTCCGGCGTGTTGGCGTTCTCGAAGGCCCGCCCCGCCGGGTCGATCCTGGCCCAGGCTTCGTCCTCGACCACGACCGCCCCGACCAGCGTCGCCAGCCGCTGCATGCTGAGGTGGCCCTCGACCAGGGCCTGCGCCACCAGCGGGAGGGCGTCCCGGGACCAGAGCGCGTGGAGCGGCTCGAACCGGCCGTCCCAGCGCGGCACCACCGCCAGCGCACCGCTCCGCCGCGCCGCCAGCAGGGCGATCCCGCCGGCCGAGATGAAGGGCATGTCGCAGCCGGCGGCGAAGACCCAGGGCGTGGTGGCGGCCGAGAGGGCGGCGTGCAGGCCGCCCGGGGCGCCCCGGCCCGGAATCAGGTCCGCCACCTGCGCCACGTCGAAGCGCCGGTACGGCTCCGGATCGTTGACCACCAGCAGGGAGGCGCCGAAGAGCCGCCCGAAGAGATCGAGCGAACGGGCCAGCAGGTGCTGGCCGTCGAGCGAGAGCAGCCCCTTGGCGGCGCCGCCCATCCGCGAGGCGCGGCCACCGGCGATCAGCGCTCCGGTGATCTCCGGGTAGGGGACCTTCACGGGGGCGAGCCTACCACCCCGCGTCGTAGACCCAAGCGGCCGAATCGTGTATGGAAGGCCGCTCGATGACCCCCGAGCAGCGGCTCGAGGCCTTCCAGAAGTTCGTGCTGGCCAGGCCCGACGATCCCTTCACCCGGTACGCGCTGGCCATGCACCTCAGGTCCATGGGCCGGCTCGCCGAGGCCGTGCAGGCCTTCACCGAGCTCTCCACCCGCTGCTCCGACTACATCCCGACCTGGCTGATGCTCGGTCAGACGCTGGAGGCGGCCGGGCGAGACGGCGAGGCGGCCACGGCCTACCGGGCCGGCATGGCCGCCGCGACCCTCAAGGGAGATCTCCACGCACGCGGCGAGCTGGAGACGGCCCTCGAAGCCCTCCACTCGCGATCAACCGAACAGTCGGATCGAGGAAGACCATGAGCAACACCTACACCCCGACCTACCCTCACCGGTCGCTCGGTGGCCTCCTGAAGGGCAGGCGCGCCCTCATCACCGGGGTGGCCAACGACCGCTCGATCGCCTGGGCCATCGCCGAGGCCTTCCACGCCGAGGGGGGCCGAGCTGGCCTTCACCTACCCGGGCGAGGCCATGGGCCGGCGGGTCATCCCGGTGGTGGAGCAGCTCAACCCGGTGGCGGTCCTCGACTGCGACGTCGCCAAGGACGACGAGATCGACCGGGCCTTCGTCGAGCTGAAGAAGAGGTGGGACAGGTTCGACATCCTGATCCACTGCATCGCCTACACGCCGCGCGAGGCGCTGGACGGCCGCTTCACCGAGGTGACGTCGCGCGAGGCCTTCCGGATCAGCCTCGACGTCTCCGCCTACTCGCTCATCGCGCTGACCCGCGCCTCCAAGCCCTTCATGACCGGGGGCGGCAGCGTGGTCTGCCTGAGCTACTACGGCTCGGAGAAGGTGGTCCCGAACTACAACGTGGCCGGCGTCGCCAAGGCGGCGCTCGAGGCCTCCATGCGCTACCTCGCCGAGGACCTCGGCCCGGACAACATCCGCGTCAACGCCATCAGCGCCGGGCCGCTCAAGACCCTGGCCGCCGCCGGCATCAAGGGGATGCGGACCATGCTCGGCGAGAACGCCGAGAAGACGCCGCTGCGGCGCAACATCGGCCACGAGGACGTGGCCCGGGCCGCGCTTTACCTCTGCTCCGAACTCGGCAAGAACGTCACCGGAGAGGTGCTCCACGTCGACGCCGGCCAGAACATCATGGGCGTGGTGTCGATGCGTTAGCGGCGCCGGGTCGGCCGTCTGGCTAGACGAACCGCCCCGGCCTGGAAGCCGCCCCCACGAACGGGTTCTTCAGCCGCTCCTCGCCGATGGTCCCGCCCGGGCCGTGACCGGGCAGGAAACGGACTTCGTCACCCAGCGTGAATAGCCGCTTCAGGATCGACTCGGCCAGTTGATCGAAGTCGCCGCCCGGCAGGTCGGTGCGTCCCACCGACCCGGCGAAGAGCGTGTCGCCGGTGAAGACCACCCCGGCCTCCTTGAAGTAGAGGCTGACCGATCCCTGGCAGTGGCCCGGGGTGTGGATGACGGTGGCCGGCTGCTTCCCGACCAGCACCGTCTCGCCGTCGGCCAGGGTGGCGTCGGGAGTGAGCGGACGGGCCTGGTCGAGGCCGAACATGGCCGCCTGGCGCGGCAGCACCTCGAGCAGGGGGAGATCGCCGGCGTGGATCGAGACCGGCGCTCCGGTCGCCTCGCGGGCCTCGGCCGCGCCCGAGGCATGATCGACGTGGCCGTGGGTCAGCAGGATCCGCTTCACCTTGAACCCCTCGGGCTGGCGCATGGCCAGCACCCGCGGGAGCTCGGCGCCCGGGTCGATGAGGACCGCCTCCCCGGTCTCCGAGCAGGCTGCCAGATAGGCGTTCATCGTGAAGGGCCCGACCACGACACTCCGGACGATTAGCATGGAGGCGACTCCCCCTCTCGAAAAGACCACGGGCCGGAGGGGATGCCCCACCGGCCCGACCATCACCAGCGGAGTGCTACGCCCTACTGGGTCCTAAGCCTGGAACGACGACCCGCAGCCGCAGGTGCTCTTGGCGTTCGGGTTGATGAACTTGAACCCGGCGCCCTGCAGCCCAACCACGTAGTCGACGGTCACGCCCTGCAGGTACATCGAGCTCATGGCGTCGACGTAGAGCTTGAGATCGTCCTGCTCGAGGGTGATGTCGCCGTCCTTGGGCGCGTTCTCGAAGTCCATCGAGTACTGGAAGCCCGAGCAGCCGCCCCCCATGACGCCGATGCGGACGCCGTAGCCGGCCAGCCCTTCGCGCTGCATCGCGTCCTTCACCATCTCCACGGCCTTCTCCGTGAAGTTGACGAGGTTCTCCATGCCCAGGTCAGCCGCCTTCGGAACCGCCACCGCCGTCGTCGCTTCCATGTGTCTTCCGTTTCTTTCCGGACCGAACCCGGACTTGATTGAACGCCACCAGTCTAACAGGGCGGGAATGGCGCTTCAACGGAACCGGCGCCGGGCCAGCGCAGCCGCCCCCTGGCGGAGCCAGCGCCCGTCAACGTTCACTTTCCTCAGCCCCCGGTCTTCCCGTTGAGCCGCCGCCCGCCGTCGACCGGCAGGATGGCGCCGGTGATGAAGGGGGCCTCGGCCAGGAAGCGGACCGCCTCGGCCACGTCGAGGGGCCGGCCGGCCCGTCCCAGCGGGATGCGCGCCGCTAGCTGCCGCCGCTGGGCCGCGCTGTACGCCTCCGGCCAGAGCACCGTTCCGGGCGCCACGGCGTTGACCCGGACGCGCGGCGCCAGCTCCAGTGCCAGGCACTCGGTGAGCCGTGCCAGCGCCGCCTTGGAGGCGCAGTAGGCGGCGTAGCCGCGCCAGGCCACCAGCCCGCCGCCCACGTCGGTGACGTTGACGACGCTGCCACTGGCCCGGCGCAAGAGCGGCAGCAGCGCCCGGATCAGCAGCAGGGGCGCCCGGGCGTTGAGGTCCATCTGGGCGTCGAAGGCGGCGGCGTCGGTCGCCTCCAGCGCGCCGGGCTGAAAGCCGGCCGCCGAGTTGACGAGCAGGTCGAGGCGGGAGAAGCGCTCGAGGAAGGCGGCCGCCAGCGCGTCCGGTCCGTCCGGCGCGGTCAGATCGCCCTGTAGCGCCGCCGCGAAGCCGCGCGGCCGGTGCGAGCGGTAGTGGGCCGCCACCGCGTAACCGTGCCGGGCCAGGTGGCGCGCGATCGCCTCGCCGACGCGCAGGCCAGCTCCGGTCACCAACGCGACTCGGCGGGGTGCGGCCATGGTCAGTGCCCCACCCCGGGCATCAGCTCCCGGATCCCTTCGGTACCCAGCAGGTCTCGGCCCGGCCGGCACGGAGGTTGGCGATCCGCGCCGCCACGAAGAGCAGATCGGAGAGCCGGTTCAGGTAGACCAGCGCCTGGGGGTCGACCTCGACCTGAGCCGCGAGCGCCACCACCTGCCGCTCGGCGCGGCGGCAGACGCAGCGGGCCTGGTGGAGAGCGGCGGCCCCCGGGGTGCCGCCCGGCAGCACGAAGGCCCGCAGCTCGGGGAGGGTGGCGTCCCAGCCATCCATGGCCTGCTCGAGCCGGATGGCCCAGGCCGGTTCGATGGCCGGCAGCGCGCCCCGCGACTTGGCGCCGTGCGGGCTGGCCAGCTCGGCGCCGATCGCGAAGAGCTCCGACTGGATGCGCCCCAGCTCGGCGTCCAGCTCGGGGTCGGTGAGCGCGGCGCGGGCCGTCCCGATGCTGGCGTTGGCCTCGTCGACCTCGCCGTAGGCCTCGACGCGGGGATCGCTCTTGCGCACCCGGTCGCCGCCGAACAGGCCGGTCTCTCCACCGTCCCCGCTCTTCGTGTAGATCTTCATCGAGGCTGTGCCTATCACCGGGCTGGTGCCACCGCAACGCGGGGGCCGTGGGACAGGTGGGCACGGCGACCGGATCACGGGACAGGCGGGCACCAGGGAGAGCGATGGAGCCGATCTTCGAGGGAGAAGCGCTGCTGCGGGTCGGCCGGGCCGCGGCACGGCTGGCCTGGGAAGGTGGCATGACGGTCCGCAGGCCGGACGGCACGGTGGTGCCGATCCCGCTGCTGGCGGAGCCGGAGGTCCTGGCCCAGGCCGAGCTGGAGGCGGCGGCCCTCGAGGCGGAGCTGATCCTCTCCGGCTCGGTGAAGCTGGCCCGGGCCCTGCTCCAGGGCGGCGATCAGCGCGATCGGGCGGCGCTCATCGAGCCTTTCTCCGGCCTCGAAGCCGAGGCCATGGGTAGGCTCTTCGAGGAGGCGCCGCTGCCGGTGATGGTGGCGCGGGTCGACTACCTGATCCCGGCGGACGGCGGCGCGCCGCGGGCGCTCGAGCTCAACGCCACCATCCCGGCCATGCCGGCCTATGCCGACCTGGCGGCGCACTCCTGGCTGCGCGCCGCGGCCAGGGCTCGCGGCCGGACCGGGCGGGAGGCCGGCGAGCTGGTGGCGGCCTGCGGCAGCCACATGGAGCGGCTGCGCGAAGCGCTGGTGGCGGTCTACCGGGCCCGCGGCGGGAGCCGGTCGCGGCCGTCGATCGCCATCGTGGCTCGGCCCGGCGACTCGCAGATCGGCGAGCTGCGCCGGCTCGAGGCCCACTTCCGGGCGCAGGGGCACGAGGTGAGGAACCTGCTCCCCACCGAGTGCGTGCCGGAGGAGTGGGACCTGCTCTACCGCCACGTCTGGGCCCACCACGTGCCCCGGGAGGCCCCTTTCGCCCGGGCCCTGCTGGCCCCCGGCAGGTACCCGCTCTACAACCCGGTCAACGGGCTGCTCGAGGCCAAGGCGCTCTTCGCCCGGCTCTCCGAGTGCGCCGAGGACGGCGCGCTGGCGGTGCGGGCCGGGCTCGACGAGGCCGAGCGGGGGGCGGCGGCGCGGCTCCCCTGGACCCGGCGGCTCACCGCGGCGCTGGCCCCGCGGGTCAAGGCGGAGCGGCGCGGCTTCGTGCTGAAGCGGAGCTGGGACTACGGCGGCAAGTCGGTCCACCTCGGCGCCGAGCTGGACCAGGCGGCCTGGGAGCGGGTGGTCGACGATTCGCTGGCCGACCAGCGTGGCGGCGGGTTCGTCGCGCAGGAGCGGATCTTCGCGGCGCGAAGGCCGGCCACCCGGATCGCCAGCGACGAGGAGACCCGCGGCAACCTCTATCGCGACCTCTCCACCTTCTGCGGCCTGGGGCCGTCGCGTCCGGGCGGCTCGGTGGTGCGGGCCGCCGCCTCGCCCATCGTCAACATCCTCGGCGGGGGCGGGCTGGCGCCGGTCATCCCGTCCAGTGTGTACGAGCGGCTGCGGTAATCGCGCAGCGGTTGTGCGGCGCAATCCGAGAATGACAGGACTGCCTCCAGCGGCCTCAGGCCTCCCGACCGCCCCGAGTGGAGTCGCGGCGCCGTTCCGGTGATACTCGGAGCCCGTGACCGCCCCGCCTCCCCGCATCCTCGTCGTCGACGACAGCCGCACCCAGCTCGACTGGCTGGTGCAGGTGCTGCTGCGCGACGGCTACGACGTGGTCACCGCCGCCACCGGTCGTGAGGCCATCGTCAAGGCGCGCACGCTAGCGCCGGACCTGGTGCTGCTCGACATGATCCTGCCCGACATGGACGGGCTGGAGGTGCTGCGGCTCGTGAAGGCGCGCCCCGACGAGCGCTTCCTGCCGGTCATAATCCTCTCGGTGAAGAGCGACGTCGACTCCAAGGTGGCCGGGCTTCGCATCGGCGCCGACGACTTCATCTCCAAGCCGTTCGCCGAGCAGGAGATCCTGGCTCGCTGCGCGGCCATGCTGCGCATCAAGAAGCTGCAGGACCAGCTCCGCTCCACCCGGCGCAGCCTCGAGGAGCAGTCGGTCACCGACGCCCTGACCGGCCTGAAGAACCGGCGCTTCTTCGACGAGCGGTTCCCCGAGGAGTTCCGCCGGGCCCAGCGCTACGGCGATCCGGTCTCGTTGATGATGATCGACCTCGACCACTTCAAGCAGGTCAACGACCAGTTCGGCCACCAGATGGGCGACGTGGTGCTGCGCGACGCCGCCCAGGTGATCAAGGCCTCGGTGCGCGACCCGGACATCTGCGCTCGCTACGGTGGCGAGGAGTTCGCCGTCATCCTTCCCAAGACCCACCTCAGTGGCGCGCTCACCGTGGCCGAGCGGGTCTGGCGCGGGCTGAAGGAGAAGGTCTACCGGCAGGAGGTCCCGGCGGTGGGGCAGGCCGGGATGGTCGAAGTGCGGGTGACCGCCTCGCTCGGGCTGGCCTTCTTCCCCTCGAAGGACATCACCTCGGCCGAGCTGCTCGTGAAGTTCGCCGACGAGGCGCTCTATCAGGCCAAGCGCTCGGGGCGGAACAACATCTGCCTCTACCAGGTGCAGAACTACCGGTACGACGCCGACCACGCCTGATCGGGTCGGTCAACCACCGGGGCCTCCCACCGGGTGTAGAGTGACCCCGGGGTCGATCCAACCCGAGTCTGATCGATACCATCTTCCTGGAATCCGGCCCATCAGCGTTCAGCGTGTCTGGACCGACCCGTGCGTCAATGGGGGCCAAGGTGGACCAGGCGACTACAGCGGAACAGGGGCCGACCCGGCTGGACGGGGCCAGTCCGTCGACCATCCTGATCGTCGTCGACGACGAGCAGGTCCGGCGCGCGCTGCGCCGCGTGCTGCGCCGGGCCCGCTGCAAGATCATCGACGCGCCCGACGCCTCGGTGGGGCTGCGGTTGCTGGCCCAGGAGCCGGTGCAGGTGGTGGTCTCCGACTACCGCATGCCGGGGCTGAGCGGCGTCGAGTTCCTCCGCGCCGTCAAGGAGCGCTGGCCGCGCATCCAGCGCGTGATGCTGATCGGCCAAGCCGACTCGACCGCCATCGAGGAGGCCGTCAACCAGTTGGAGATCTTCCGCTTGATCTGGAAGCCCTGGGACGACACCCACCTAATCATCACCATCCAGAGCGCCATCGACCAGTTCTGGATCGTCGAGCAGAACGCCCGGCTCGAGGCGCTGCTCTCGCTGCGAAACGACGAGCTGGAGAGGCTCAACCGCGACCTCGACGGCAAGCTGGCGCAGCGCTCGTCGGCGCTGGTGCTGGCCGCCCAGGAATG
>JANPOM010000131.1:0-1049 GCA_031427995.1 Anaeromyxobacter sp.
CCGCGAGGGCGGAGCGCCGCTGCTGCTGGCGGCGGTGGCCGCCCCGGGGACGGACGGCCGGCTCGGCTTCTCGATCCTGACCACGGCCGCCGTCGAGCCGGTGACTCGGCTCCACGACCGGATGCCGATCATCCTGCCGCCCGGGCAGGTGGCGGCCTGGCTGGCGACCGGCGCCGCGCCGCCCTTCCCTCCCCCGGTGCCGGGCCTGCTCGTCGCGCGGCCGGTCTCGGCGCGGGTCAACTCGATCGCCCACGACGACGCCGACTGCCTCGCCCCGCCGAAGCCCGACGTGCAGCTCCGGCTGCTCTAGCTCCAGGCCCACCCCCATGCGCCCCTCCGACCGCCTCCCGCTCGCCTGCCTGCTCGCCGCCCTCGCCGTCACCGCGCTGTCGCGGATCGGCGCCCGCGATCCCTCCACCTGGCTCATGGAGGTGGCACCGACGCTCATCGCCCTGCCGCTGCTGGTCGCCAGCTATCGCCGCTTCCGCTTCACCCCGCTGGTCTACGTGGCGCTGGCGATCCACGCCGCCATCCTCGCCACCGGCGCCCACTGGACCTACGCCGACGTGCCGCTCGGCTTCTGGGTCCGCGACGCCTTCGGCCTCGCGCGCAACCACTACGACCGGCTCGGCCACCTCGCCCAGGGGTTCGTGCCGGCGCTGGTGGCCCGCGAGCTGCTGCTGCGCACCTCGCCCTTGCGCCGCGGCGGGTGGCTGCTGGCGCTGGTGACGCTCTCCATCCTCGGCGTCTCCGCCTGCTACGAGTTCATCGAGTGGTGGGCGGCGCTGCTGCTCGGCCAGGGGGCCGACGCCTTCCTCGGCAGCCAGGGCGACCCCTGGGACACGCAGTCGGACATGTTCATGGCCCTCTGCGGCGCGCTGCTGGCGCAGCTGACGCTGGGGCGCTGGCAGGACCTGCTCATCGCCCGCCTGCCCCCTCACCCCAGCTCGACCCGGTTCCGCCCCGCCGACTTGGCCCGGTAGAGCACCTCGTCGGCCCGCGCCACCATCTGCTCGGCGTCGCGGGCGTCCGGGTCGTGCACGGGGAGC
>JANPOM010000132.1:0-6455 GCA_031427995.1 Anaeromyxobacter sp.
GGTGGGTTCGGGGAGATCATGAACAACGCGTTTGTCTAATCGCGACGGGGCCGGCTTCTAGCGGCCCCGCCGCAAACCTTGAGGAGGGTCTCGGGTCTTCCGGTCCCCGCCAAGCGCCGTCAACGGACAGACGATGGCCCGCGTCCCCCGAGGTGGGAACGCGGGCCGTGTCATGTGCGTGAGATACTGACGTGTCTTGCGCTGGCGCTCTAGAAGCCAGCGCCAGCACGATTAGGCCCCAGCACGATCATGCTTCGGCAGGATCAGGTTGAGCAGCACGCCGACGTAGGTGGCCAGCGACATCTCGCCGATCTCGGTGCCGCCGATGTGGATCCTGGCGCCGCCGACGCCGATCACCAGGATCACCGAGGCGATGATCAGGTTCCGCTTCTGCGAGAAGTCGGTCTTGTCCTCGACCATCATGCGCACGCCGGCCGAGGCGATGATCCCGAAGAGCAGGATGCAGATGCCTCCCATGACGTGGACCGGGATCGAGGCGATGAGCGCGCCGACCTTGGGGAGGAAGGACATCAGGATGGCCATCACCGCCGCGCCGCCGATGACCCAGACCGAGAAGACCCGGGTCACCGCCATCACGCCGATGTTCTCGCCGTAGGTGGTGTTGGGTGGGCCGCCCAGCAGGCCGGAGAACATGGTGGCCACACCGTCGCCGGCCAGGGAGCGGTGCAGCCCCGGGTCCTTGATCAGGTCGCGGCCGACCACGTTGTTGGTCACGATCAAGTGGCCGATGTGCTCGGTGATGACCACCAGCGAGATGGGCGCCAGCAGGATGATGACCCCCAGGTCGAACTTCGGCAACACGAAGTGCGGCACCGCGAAGACCCCGGCGCTGGCCACGCCGCCCAGGTTGACCTGACCGGCCAGGGCCGCCACCAGATAGCCGCCGATGATGCCGATGAGGATGGGGATGACGCCGAGGAAGCCGGTGAGGAACTGGGCCGCCAGGATGGCGATGGCGAGCGCCGAGAGCGCCACCGCGAAGTAGTCGCCGCGGAAGAGCTTCGGATTGAAGACGTTGGAGGGGACGCCGCTGCCGGTGGTGGCCATGGCCACGGCCACCTGCGCCAGGCCGAGGCCGATCACCATCACCACCGGGCCGATCACGACCGGGGGCAGGAGCTTGTTGATCCAGCCCGAGCCGAAGGCGCCGATGGCGGCGGCCACCGCGACGAAGATGAGGCCGACCACCACGCAGCCGCCCATGGCCAGGGCGATGGCCTCATCGCTCGACGGCACGCCGAAGGAGGCGTGGGTGATCGAGGCGATGGCGGCGATGAAGGCGAAGGAGGAGCCGAGGTAGGCCGGGATCTTCCCCTTGGTGATGAGGATGTAGAGCAGCGTCCCGACGCCGCTGGTGAAGAGGGTCACCGAGGGGTGCAGGCCGACCAGCAGCGGCACCAGCACGGTGGCGCCGAACATGGCGAAGAGGTGCTGGAGCGAGAGCGGGATGGCCTGCAGGAGCGGTACGCGCTCCTCGATCTGGATGGTCCGCGGAGTGGTCATGGTTTCGTCCCTGGCTGCGTGGAGGCGTGGATGTGAAGAGGCGACCACCGGTCTGCCCGATGGTCGCCCGAGGAGTTCAGGAGTGACGGCCGGCTACGGGACGAACTGGGTGAAGGGCGTCCACTGGATCATGACCTGCGGAGCGGAGACCGTCTTGGTGCCGCCGCCCAGGAAGGCCAGGTTCTCGTAACGGTGCACGTACCATTCCACGCCCACCGAGAGCTTGCCCGGTGCGCCGCCGAAGTTGCCGACGTCGAGCAGCAGCTGCGGCTGCGCCAGCAGGTCGATCTTCTTGTCGTGGTTGGTGGTGATGTCCACGAAGCCGGTGAAGTTCCAGGCGGTGGGGCCGATCTTGAAGGGGACGTCCCAGAACGGCGAGATCTGCCAGGTGTTGGTGTAGATGGGACCGAAGGGAGTAGCCACGAAGTCGGAGCGGAAGTAGAGGTTGAGGCCGGCCACCTGGAATCCCGGGATGGCCAGGTCGAGACCGAGGCCGCCCAGCAGGGCGTAGAAGCCGGCGGTGGCGTTGAGCTCAGCGGCGACGCCCCAGTTCCTGATGATGCCGGCCGTCGGCGCGCCGAGCTTGTTGAGGAAGAGGCGCGGGTGCCACTCCGAGTAGAGGAGCGAGCGGTTGCCATTCTTCGAGTCGTCGGCGTTGAGGAACTTGCCGCGGTAGAAGTCGACGAAGACGAAGTTGTCGCCGTAGCCCCAGGTGCTGAAGTGGTTGACCGTGACGGTGGTCATCCCGCCGCCGGCCGTGTTGTAGCCGAGCAGGTTGTCGTTGAAGTTGTACCCCTGCAGGAGCTGGAAGTTGGTGGTCCCGAACTCGGCGCGCGCGGCGACGGGTGCGAGCAGCGCGGCGAGGGAGAGGGCGGCCAGCAGGCGGACGGCGGAGGACTTCACTCGATGGAGGGGCATGCGTTCCTCGGTTGGAAGTGGACGACGGCGAACCCTACTCAAGAGGGCTGACATTGACACCGGAAATCCGCACCACGACCAGGACTGATCGGCCAGGCGTAAGCCGAGGTCAGGGGTGCCTCCGGGGTGGCCGGGGAGCGGTTTCTGCCGGACCTCGGGGCACGCGGCGGCCACGGCCGGCCGGCGCCGGTCGCGGGGCAGCGATTCCCAGATCCCTTGAGCGCGAAGGGGTAGTCCTTGCCCGCGTCCACCACGGCTTTGGCGTTGGCCTCCGAGAGCGCCCCGGCGTCGTAGGTGAGCACGTCGAAGAGGCTTGGGTAGGCGGCCAGCTTCTCCTAGGTCAGCCGGTTGGCGGCGCGGCGCGGCTCGAGGCAGCAGTCGTCGAAGTCGCGGTCCTTCCGCGCCGTTTTCCCGCACTCGACGCGCTCATGCGCCACCGAGCAGGCCAAGGTGCTGGTGGGCGAGGCCCGCCGGCCCGCCCCCGGGGGGGAAGCTCCAGCGGAGCCGATGCGGCGCCACACCGGTGACGCCGAGGTAGCCGGCGTGGATGCCGTGGAGGTGGTGGGAGGCACAGATCCCGGTGAGGTTCTCCTCCGCGTCACCGCCGAGATGCGAGCGGAACTTGACGTGGTGGGCCTGGAGCGCGGCGCGGCTGCAGCCGGGGACCTGGCAGCGGTCGCGATCGCGGGCCAGGACGCGCTTCTGGACGGTGTTCCGCTCGGCGAGCTGGTCCCGGTTGGTGTCGATGAAGTGCTCGGCGATGAGCTGGAGGGCCTCGGAGGGGGTGAGGAAGCGTCCGGCAGCCTCGCGAGCGGCTCGGAGCGCCGACTCGAGGAGCGAGACGACCCGGGCGGGGAGCCGCCAGGAGACCTCTCCCCCCGCGCACGTCTGCTGCTCCTCCTCGGCCTCGGCCTCGCGGGCCAGGGCTATGCAGGGGAGCCGCTCGGCGCGCTGGAGCCAGGCCTCGAGCGTCCGCTCGGTGGCGTGGGCGGCGACGATGCGGGCCTTCTCGTAGGTGACGCGGCCGGAGCGCATGGCGTCGCGCAGGGGTGGGAGGTCGTAGAGGCGGCGCTCCAGCGCGATGCGCTGCCCGACGGTTCGGTCGGACATGCCGAGCCGCTCGGTGAAGTAGTGCTCAATGCTGACGAACCGCATGTCGCGCCAGAGGCCGAGCTGGCGAAGGATGAGGGCGAGGTGGCCGAGCAGGTCGTCCCAGCGGGAGCGGAGCTCGCGGAGGCGGCGGAGATCGGCGTCGAGCCGGGCGAGGTCCACGGAGGGAGCGCTCGCCAACGCACCGCCCGTCGCAAGCGCGCCCGCCACCGCCTCGGCCGCGAGCCCATCGCCGCCCGACCGACCGCCTATCGCACCGCCTGCCGCACCGCCCGACCCGCCGCTCGCCGTCTCGCCACATGCCTGCTCCGCGGAGGCCAAGAGCGGCTCCTCCAGCGGCGCCGGGTCGAACTGCGTGAGGAACTCCCAGCGCTGGTGCTCCTTCTCCAGCCAGGCCTTGAGCTCCTCGAGATCCTGGCCGGAGCGGGCGTGGCCGAGCAGGCGGCTGGCGACCTGCTCGTCATCCGCGATCGGCGGCGGGTGGGCGCCGAGATACTCCTGGCAGATGGCCTCGATCCGCTGCCACGTCGGTGCGGTGGCGCCGAGGACCTTGCCGGCGAGCGCGAGGGCTTCGCCAAGCTTCTCGCGAGCGGCCGGAGCCACGACAAGGCCGACCCGCTCCCAGGACTCCTCCTCGGCCTCGGCGCCTTCACCGAGCTCGGCCCGGACCTCGGCGGCCAGCGCCCGGACCGTCTCGACCTTCGCCTTCTCCACCCAGGCGGCCTCCGCGTCGCCGCGGGCCAGCGCGACGATGGTCTCTGCCTTGCGGCAGCTGACGGCGCCGGACTGGACGGCGGCGCGCAGCAGCGGCCGCTCGGAGAGGTTGCGGGCGAGCCGGGCCAGCTTCTCGGCGGTGCTGCCGGCGAGGCCGAGCCGCTCGCGCGAGTAGTCGCCGAGACAGGAGAAGCCGAGGCGCAGCAGGCGGTCGCCGACCGTGAGGGTGGCCAGGCCGGCGCCGATGGCCAGATCGAGCCGGCCGCGGCCGCGGGCCACTCGGACCAGCAGGCCGTCGAGGAGGAAGGCGGCCTCGTCGCGCATCACCGCCTTGCGCTCGCAGGGCTGCACCGGCTCGAGCGTCCGGGCTACGCTGGAGAGCGTTTCGAGGTCGGCGTCTGCCGCCGATGGGTGCGGATTGCGCATGCAGACCAGCGATAGCACCAGTCGCCCGAGCTGAACAGGCGTATCGTAGTACCAACCCAAGAGGGACGGCGCCCGGGCCGGACCCGGCGGCTGGGTGATGGTCCGTCCGGGCGTCTACCGTGAAACGGCCGACGCCACCAATGGCCTCAGCATCACGAAGGGCATTCACCTAATCGGCCTCTCCAGCCACGAGAAGCCGGTGGTGCTGGAGAGCTCCGGCTCCCAGAAGAACGCCATCGTGGCGGTGCCCGCCGACCAGACCAACTGCATGGGTTGCTACTCGAGCCTGGCGCCGCCGTTCCCGCGCCTACCCGGCGTGAAGTCGAGCCCGCCGTCCTCCACGGACCCGATCGCCGGCCTCACCATCAGCGGGATCACCATGGAGGACTTCACGAACAACGGCCTCTTCGCGCGCGGCTCGACGGTTTCTCCTTCGTGGACGTGCACTCTGTTGCGAACTGCTACGACGGGAACGTCTACTCCACCTCCTGCTCGATCATCGGCACCCTGCCTCCCCGGATCCGAGCTAGAACTACGCCATCTTGACAACCGTGGCAGGACACAGTAGTGACCACGGGCATGGGCTCGCACCTCCAGGCCGTCGAGTCGTTCCACCTCCAGTTCGCTCGCCTGCTCTGCGCCGGACCGGACAAGGACTGCTTCGCCATCAAGGGAGGCTGCAACCTGCGCTTCTTCTTCGAGAGCGTGCGGTATTCGGAGGAGATCGAGTTCTCGCGGCGAAGCACGACCGAAGAGGCCGTGCTCGAGCCGATCGCGCCAAGCGTCGTTGCCGAGCACCAGTCCATGCAGTTCCTGGCCCCGCACTACCCGCTCGGCGCCGCCCTGCGGCAGAAGGTCAAGGCGCTGGCCGATCGGCGAGTGGTCCAGGCCCGTGACGTCTTCGACCTCGGTGGCGTGCTCATTCCCCGGACCGGAGGGAGGGTGGACCTGCTGGGCCCGGTCCGCGCCGACATCCAGGCGGCCATGGAAAGGGCGATGACCCTCTCCTACGCGGACTACAAGGCACAGGTGGTCTCGTACCTCCAGCCGGAACAGGCCGGCGCCTATGGCTCGCCGGAGGCATGGGACGCCCTCCAGACGCAGGTGGTGGAGTACCTCGACAAGGCGCTGGCGAGCGCAGGTGGAGTCGAGCCATGAACGCCCGCGACGCCCTGGGACGCCTGCGCGCGCTTCGGGTTCCGGCCGTGACCACGGCGGACACCGCGGCCGTCCTGGGACTCTCGGTCGAGGCGGCAAGCCACACCTTGCGACGGCTCGGGGCCTCCGGCCTCCTCAGCCCGGTCCGCAAGGGGCTCTGGGCACTGCGTGATCGGCCCGACCCGCTGGCCCTGGCCGAGTACCTCACGGCACCGTATCCGAGCTACGTGTCGCTGCAGAGCGCGCTCTACCTGCACGGGATGGTCGATCAGATCCCCGCCATGACCTACCTGGTCTCCCTGGGGCGGAGCGCTCGCGTCCGGACCGGGCTGGGAACCTACAGCGTGCATCACATCCGGCCCGAGCTCTTCGGCGGAGCCCGGCAGGATCCGGAATCGGGGATCAAGCTGGCCTCCCCGGAGAAGGCGCTGGTGGACTATCTCTACCTGTCTCCCACCCGGTCCCGCCTGTTCGCGGCCCTGCCCGAGCTGGAGCTTCCGAAGGCCTTCAGCTCCCGCGCCGCGCGGAAGTGGGTGGCCCGCATCCCGTCCGGCCGCATGCGCACCATCGTCGAACGCGAGCTCGACCGGGTCCTGAGGGAGGCG
>JANPOM010000133.1:0-16253 GCA_031427995.1 Anaeromyxobacter sp.
CAGCCGCGCGCCGCATGGTTCCAACTCGGCATCCGCAACCAGGCGGCGGCCGAGCGGTTGGCCCGCGCCGGCATCCAGGTGGTGCAGGACCGCTGCCTCAAGGTGGAGTGGGCGAGGTACAGGTAGGGGGTGGGCCTGGCCACGCGGCCTCTTCGCCGTCACCGTCCGCGCTGCTGCTCGCGCCGCTCGAAGAGCTGCTCGCGGTAGCCGCCGGCGATCTCGCGGGCCCGCTCGCGCTGGGCGGGCGTGAGCGACGGCTCCACCTTCAGGAAGGCGCGGGTGTCGGCGTCGTCGAGCCTGGCCTCCAGCGCCTGCTGCTCCCGCCGAGGATCTCGTCGGGGCGCCCCGGCCGGCGCCGCGCCCGAGGGGGGGACGCCGCCGTGGCCTCCACCGCCAGGCGTCGCACCGCCGCTCATCCCGCCGGTTGGCGAGACCTGGAAGCCGCCCGGCCCGGTGTTCATGCCGAAGCCGCCGGGCCGCCCGCCGCCCGGACCACCGGCCCCCGGCGGGCCCGCGCCCGGAGCACCGGCCGGCGGACCGACGCCGCCCGCGCCCGGGTCGGACGGCTGGGGAGGACCCCCGTGGAGCGAGCCGCGCAGTCCACCACCCGCCTGGGTCGGGGCAGCACCCTCGGTGCGCAGCCGATCGAACACCTGCTGCAACTCGGCGTCGGCCTGCTCCAGCGCCGCCGCCTGCTCGTCGCCAAGCTCGAGTTCGCCGCGGTGGGCCAGCACCGCCACGATCGAGGAGCGCGGCAGCGGCGCCTGGTTGGCCGGGGGTGCGGGCGGGACCGGCGCCGAGGCGCAGGCCGCGCCGGCGAGGAGAAACAGCAGGCTGGTTCGAGGCGTCATGGAGTGCTCATCTTCTTCCTTAGGAAGGCGAGCAGGGTCGTCACGTTGTCGTCATCGCGCCGGTGGACCACGTCGACGTCGATGGTGGAGAGCGGCGCCCCTTGCGCCACCGCCGCCAGCCCCCCGACGAGGAGGAAGTCAGTCCCGCTAGCCGCCAACCTGGCGAGCAGCGTGGTCAAGCTCTGCGGCGGCGAAGCCATCGGGAAGCTCCTGGATGGTCCGGGCCATCCGGTCGTTGAGCCGGAGGCGCTGCTCGGGAGTGAGCGGGAGAAGCAGATCGAGCAGCGTCTCGTCGAGGACACCAGCACGCTGGGGTGCTGTGCAGAGCCTGGGGAGGGAGTCCGGATCGGCCATCGGGAGCGAGTGTAGCAGGTCGCCCCAACAGCGGGCCCGGCGCCAAGCACCCTCGGCGAGGTCGTTCTCGGTTGCGCGGCCTGAAGGCCGCGCGATCAGGGCTCGTCGGCCGGCTCGGCCGGCTCGGCAGCCGCCGCCTTGTCGCGCGTCTTGAAGCCGGCCCGCTCCAGCGCCAGCGCCACGCCGGGCGGCTTGCGCGAGTCCTTGAGGGCGTTCTTCGGCGCCACCACCGCGGCCACTTTCGGCCCGAGCGCCTTGACCTCGCCGGCCAGCTCCACCTGGACCCGGACCCGCGGGTCGTCCTTCACCGAGAAGGCGGCGGAGAGGAGGACCCGCAGCGGCACGCCGGTGGCCGCGTCGAAGAGCAGTTCGCCGCTGGCCGCCACCGGGACGCGGCCGTCGAGAAAGGCGAGGTGGCGCCTGGTCTCCTCGTCGGGCCCGCCGGCCGGGAACTGCCGAGGATCGGGACCGGCGCTGGCTTGGGGCTCGCGCGCCAGCGCCACCGCGAAGCGGCGGGCGGAGCGGCCGAGCAGCTCGGTGTCTCCGGACGGCGAGAGCAGCAGGGCCACCCCGTAGAGCCGCGCCAAGTCTCCGGCCATCGTGAAGCTCTCGTCGCGGAAGCGCCGGGCGTCGCGGCCGTGATCGGTGGGCCGCTCCCGCCAGGGGGCGTACTGGGCGCGGGCGTAGGTGAGCCCGCCGGCGAAGACCACGTGCTTGCCGGTCTCGCCGCCGGGGCCGCGCCCCTCGTCGATCTCGGCGTCGGCCGCGAACTCGCCGGTGACCGACTGGCGCACCTGGTGACGCTCGGCGGCCTGGACTCGTGCCGTGCCGTCGGCCTGGGTGGTGACGGTGAAGCTGGCGGTGCCAGTCCACTCGAAGGAGCCGAGCCGCCGGGCCGCCTCGTCGGCGTCGAGGGCCAGCAGCGCGGCCGGCTGCTCCCAGTCGACGGCCGCGGCCGGCCCGCCCCTGGCGGCACCAGCGCTGGAGCCGCTCCCGGGACCGCCGCGCGAGCAGGCGGACAGCGCCACGCCGCAGGCCAGCGCGGTGGCGGCGAGGCGCTGCATCAGACCGTGGGGGCCGGCTTCTGCGAGGCGCGGAACAGCAGCACGCCGAGGCCGACGAAGGCGGCCACGCCGAGCAGGGCGAAGCCGCCGTGGCCGATGACGCCGGTGATGGCCGGCTCGAGGTTGAGCTTGACGAGCTGCCTGGAGACGCCCTCGTTGACGCTGAGCAGCGCCACCACCACGCCGGTGAGCGCGCCGCCGGCAACCAGGCCGGTGGCCATGAGCGAGCCGCCGCTCAGCTCGGAGTCCTCGCTGGCGCCGCCCCTCTTCTTCGCCACCAGATCGACCAGCCCCTTGACGACGCCGCCGGCGAAGATGGGGAGGGTGGTGGAGAGCGGCAGGTAGAGGCCGACGGCGAAGGAGAGCGCCTTGACGCCGCAGAGCTCCATGGTGATGGAGATGGAGACCCCCACCAGCACGTAGACCCAGTCGAGGTTGAGCGAGAGCAGCCCCTTGATGAGCGTCGCCATCAGGGTACCCTGCGGCGCCGGGAACTTCTCGGTGCCGATGACGTGGGTGATCCCGGCCGCCAGTTGCTCGGCGGAGGGCTGGTCGAGCAGGTTCACGGTCCAGCCGATCACCAGCGCCGAGGCGATGGCGCCGACGAAGAGCGAGATCTGCTGCGCCCGCGGCGTGGCGCCGACGAGGAAGCCGGTCTTGAGATCCTGCGAGGTGGCGCCGCCGTTGGCGGCGGCGATGCAGACCATGCCGCCCACCACCAGCGCCATGGGCTCGTAGGCCGAGCCGGTCCAGCCCACCCCGACGAAGATCATGGCGGTGGCCATCAGGGTGGCGATGGTCATGCCGGAGATGGGGTTGGAGGAGGAGCCGATCAGGCCGACGATGCGCGAGGAGACGGTGACGAAGATGAAGCCGAAGACGATGACCAGCACCGCCACCAGCAGCCGGTTGAGGAAGGAGTTGCCCGGCATGAAGGGGAGGGCCACCAGCACCACCACCAGCCCCAGGCTGCCCGCGATCACGGTCACGAAGGAAAGGTCGCGGTCGGTCCGCTTGACGCCGGCCGCGGCGGTCTTGTCGGAGAGCGAGCGGATCGAGTCGCGCAGCGAGGAGTAGATGGTTGGAAGGGTCTTGATCAGCGTGATGAACCCACCCGCCGCCACCGCGCCGGCGCCGATCTGGCGGACGTAGGCGCGGTAGATGGCGTTGGTGGTGTTGGCGAAGGTGTGGGTGACCGGATCCCAGCCGAACTGGGCCGGGGTGTTGCCCACCTTGAGGAGCTGGGCGGCGACCGCGTCGCCCGGCACCAGGAAGCCGAGCAGCGGGATCAGGCCGAGCCAGGCCAGCACGCCGCCGGCCACCAGCACCCCGGCGATCTTCGGCCCGATGATGTAGCCGACGCCCATGTACTCGGGCGTGATCTCGCCGTTGACGGTGGCGTTGGGGAGGAGCTTGCTGGCCCTGGAGGTGACCCAGGCCGGCGTCTCGGCGATGACGTGGAAGACCTTCTGCAGGATGGCGTAGGCCATGGCGATGCCGACCCCCTGGAAGGCGGTCTTGGCGAAGTCGCCACCCTTCTCACCGGCGATCAGCACGGCGGCGCAGGCGGTGCCCTCCGGGTACTTCAGCTCCTCGTGCTCCTTGACGATGAGGGCGCGGCGCAGCGGCACCATCATCAGCACGCCGAGGATGCCGCCGATGACCGCCAGCGTGAAGAGGGTGAGGGGGGCGAAGTAGCCGGCGCCGACCGAGACCCCGGTGGTGGCGTCGGTGGAGAGGAAGAGGAAGCCAGGCAGGGTGAAGACCACGCCGGCCGCGATCGACTCGCCCGCCGAACCGGCCGTCTGGATGATGTTGTTCTCCAGGATGGTGGTCTTGAGGAACTTGCGCCCCAGCGAGATGGCGATGACGGCGATGGGAATCGAGGCCGAGACGGTCAGCCCGGCCTTCAAGGCCAGGTAGACGGTCGAGGCGCCGAAGATGATGCCGAAGATGGCCCCGGTGATGACCGCCTTGGGGGTCAGCTCGGCGAGGGTGGTCTCGGCCGCGATGTACGGCTTGAACTCCTTGGCCGGGGCGGTCGAGGAGGAGGCAGGGGCGCTCATGGTGGCTCCGTGCGGCGCAGAGGGGGTCAGCGGATGCGGGAATCTAGCCCGGACCTCTGCCCCGTTCCAGCCTTACTGGCCCGTGGTGCCCGGCCCCTGGGGCAGGCCGCCAGGCGGCGGGGCCCCGGCCTCGACCTCGGCGAAGGCGACCCGGCCGTCGTCCCAGAGCAGCTGGTCGCAGCGGTGGAGCAGGTCGCCGAGGCCGTTGCGCCTGGCCGCCGAGACCGCCACGCCGCCGGCCTGGTGGGCCAGCGCCGCTCCCTCGCCCGGGGGGAGCCGGTCGATCTTGTTGTAGACCAGCACCCGCTTCTTCCCGAGCAGGTCGAGATCGCCCAGGATCGCCTCGACCGAGCGGATCTGCTGGTCGCGCCGCGGGTCGGCGGCGTCGACCAGGTGGAGCAGCAGGTCGGCGTCGGCCAGCTCCTCCAGGGTGGCGCTGAAGGCGGCCACCAGGTCTGAAGGGAGGTCGCGGATGAAGCCGACCGTGTCGGTGATGATCACCTCGCGGTCGCGCGGGAAGCGGAGCCGGCGGCTGGTCGGGTCCAGCGTGGCGAAGAGCTTGTCCTCGACCACCACGGTGGAGTGGGTGAGGGCGTTGAGCAGCGTCGACTTGCCGGCGTTGGTGTAGCCGACGATGGAGAGGACCGGCAGGTTGCGGTCGTTGCGCTTCCGCCGGCGCAGCTGGCGGTCCTCGGAGAGGCCGGCCACCCGTCGCTCCAGCGCGGTGATCCGGTCGCGCACCCGGCGGCGGTCGATCTCCAGCTTGGTCTCGCCCGGTCCGCGGCCGCCGATGCCGCCGGCCAGCCGGGAGAGCGAGTCGTCGCGCCCGGCCAGGCGCGGGTAGATGTACTTGAGCTGGGCCAGCTCCACCTGCAGCTTGCCATCGGCGCTGGCCGCCCGCTGCGCGAAGATGTCGAGGATGAGCTGGGTCCGATCGAGGATCTTGAGGCTGGTGGCCTCGGCGATGTGGCGGGCCTGCGAGGGCGAGAGGTCGGCGTCGAAGACGATCAGGTCGGCCATCAGCTGCATGGAGCGGAGCAGGATGTCGGCCAGCTTCCCCTTGCCGATGAGGGTGCGCGGGTCGATCTGGTTGCGGTGCTGCAGGGTGGCGTCCACCACCTCGACGCCGGCGGTCCTCGCCAGCTCTTTCAGCTCCTCCAGCGAGGACTCGCCCTCCTCACGCGACCGGTTCCGCCCCGAGACGCCGACCAGGATGGCCCGCTCCCTCCCGCCGGTGCGGCGCGCCGTGCGGGCCCGCGCGAACTCCTCCTCCAGCGCCAGGGCCCCGGCCAGCGCGTCGTGGCGCAGCTCGTGGACCGAGCCGACCGTCTCCTCCTGCCAAAGGGCGCCGGCCGGGTTCTCCGGGATGAGCCAAGCCAGGTGGACGCGGCCCGGCAGGCCGTCGGGCAAGGTCTCGATGGCGGCCACCAGGTCGAGCCGCAGCAGCGCCAGGTCGGTCTGGTCGTCCCGGGTGAGCGGCTCGGCGTCGAGGTGGGTGTGGACCAGGCGCAGGCCGCGCAGGCGGTGCGAGCCGGCGCGGGCCCGGCCGATGTCGGGGAGGGTGAGGGTGCGGGCGTCGCCGACCATGACCGCCTGCACGTCGCCCTTGCGGTCGATGAGCACGCCGACCTGCCGCCCCATCTCGCGCGAGATCTCCGTCAGGTGGCGCGCCAGCTCGGGGGAGACCACCTGGTCGGCGTCGACGCGGCGGCGCCAGGTCCGCTCCAGCGCGTGGAGCTGGGAAGCCTTGAGTCCGAGCAGGTGGCCAGTGACGTCGTTCATGCGGGCGGGCGCCGGACTCTAACGCCAAAGCGACCGGCGCGCCCCGTCCCGAGCGGATCGACGACTGGGTCGGCGAAGCCGCGGAGCTATGAGGTCCAGGCCGGCTCGGAGCCGACCATGGTGCCGCCCACGCCCTCGACGCCGAGATATCGCAGCAGACGGACCTGGTGCTGGCGGAGCCCGCGGACCTCGGCGCGCCGGTGGCCGGACAGCGCCCGCCCCAGCAACGCCAAGCCGCTGTCGTCGAACTGGCTGACGCTCGTCAGATCGATGCGGACCATCATCTCCTCGGGGGCATCGGTCAGGGCGCGGGCGACCCGGAGCGCGGCCGCCAGGTCGAATTGGCCGGCCACCGAGAGCTGAACTTCATCGGACGACATGGCGGCTTGCTGCACCGACCCTCCCGAGTCCTGCCGCTCCGCTTCCACGCCGGTACGCATATGCCATGAACCATGGAAGATTCGTGCCAACGCCGCGGACTCACGATCCTTTTCCTGGTGGGGGTGAAGCCGTTGGATCCAGGTCCAAAAAGGGTGCCTGCGCGGATCGATCACGCCCCGGATCGAGAGGGGTTCCTCGCGACCCCGGGTTGTGAGGACGCGCAAACGCGGCGTTACCGGAACCAAGGGAGGCGGCTTTCCGCCGCGCCCGGCGCGTGGTTCACTGCCGCGCATGTCGCTGATCGTGGTGGACGTGGAGGCGGACGGGCCCACCCCGGGCCACTTCTCGATGGTCTCCTTCGGCGCGGTGGTGGTCGAGCCGACGCTCTCCAAGAGCTTCTTCGGCCAGACGCGCCCCATCAGCGGCAAGTTCCTGCCCGAGGCGCTGGCCATCTCCGGCGTCAGCCGCGACCAGCACCTTCGCCACGACGAGCCAGGCGTGGTGATGGACCGCTTCGAGCAGTGGATCAAGGCCAGCAGCAAGGGGAAGCCGGTCTTCTGCTCCGACAACCTGGCCTTCGACTGGATGTTCATCGCCTGGTACTTCCAGGAGACGCTGGGGCGCAACCCGTTCGGCTGGAGCGGCCGCCGCATCGGCGACCTCTACTGCGGCATGGTCAAGGACGGCTACGCCACCTGGAAGCACCTGCGCAAGACGCCGGCCAGCCACCACCCGGTCGACGACGCGCGCGGCAACGCCGAGGCCCTGCTGGCCATGGTCGAGCTGGGGCTGAAACTCCCGGTGAAGTAGGCGGCGCGGCGGCCTGGAACAGGAACCGTCCGTACCGCCCGGTCACCGCGCGGGCTTCGAGGCCGTGCTCGGGCGCCGCGAACGCGGTCCGCTCGCCACCGCCTCGTGACGATGGGTGAAGCTCACTCTCCTGGTGGAGCCCGCGCCTCCACGGGGCGGGGCCGGCCGGGGCGGACAACTCGTCCCCCAACGCCAGCGAAAGTCCCGTGCGCGGGTGTCACTTGGACACGGGAATCCCAAACTAGCCGCGCCTCCTCCGACCTGCGACTCTGGGTGAACGAGGTCGCCTGGCCGGCCCGGCTCGGCACGCGAGGAGGTGATTGCGGCGCGGTGGGCGGCCATCCCACACCCGTAGCCGCCATGATCTTCCAAGATGCGGCCACGTGTCGCAGGGATGCGACATCGCGTCGCGGGGCCAATCCGTCTGGACAGGCTGGGTCCTGGTCGTTTGAATTATCACTTATAGTGGAGAAAACAAGGTCCTGGATGCTGTGAGTCCGGCCGTAACTTCGGGGCTGTAAACGAATGTCTTGACCTGGGTCATCCCGTGATCGTGGGGTTGCAAGTCCAATTGGGCAGGAATACCGATGGCCCTGTCATGGAGCGGCAGTCGCGGTCACATCGTCGAGGGGTTGCCAGTGCGGATACCGCCCCCGCTCCAGACCGGGAGTGAACACATGAATCGCGGAAACGAGTCGAAGACGCTCCAGGCTGCCGTGATCCAACCCCTCAAGCTGGGAGCCTGGCTCCTGGCGGTGCTCGCCGGCGTGATGGCGCCAGCCGAGCCGGCCGCCGCCGCGGTGAGCTGCGCCAGGACCATCGTCGCCAACGTCTCGGCCATCGACCTGCCCATCATGTTCAACCGGCTCGGGGCCCAGAACCCGAACTGGATGATCTACGCGCTCGACCGTGACCTGGTCCCCAATGCGGTCGGATCCGCCGCCCCCTTCACCCTCCGCGGCGACAAGCGGCCACGGCCGCTGGTGCTGCGGGTGGCCGCCGGCGACTGCCTGACCGTGAACTTCAAGAACCGGCTCACGGTGGCCGCCAACCCCAACGGCGCCATCAACGGCGCCAACCCGTCGTTCCAGGTGGACGACCAGGTGGCCGAGCGTCGCGCCGGCTTCCACGTCCAGGGGCTGGAGCTGGCCACCAGCATCAGCGACGACGCCTCCAACGTGGGCATGAACACCAGCAGCCTGGCGCCCGCGGCTGGGGGCACCGCGACCTACAATTACTACGCTCCCAAGGAAGGCACCTTCCTCGTCACCAGCAACGGCGCCACCTTCGGCGGCGACGCCGGGGCCGGCACCATGGGGAGCGGCATGTTCGCCGTCGTCAACGTCGAGCCCACCGCGGCCCGGTTCTACCGGAGCACGGTGACCGAGGAGGAGCTGCGCCTCGCCACGGTCGCGCTCACCGCCGCCGGACAGCCCATCATCGACTACGAGGCCGTCTACCCCGGCGCCTCGGTGTGGGTCCGCGAGGGGAAGGCCGGCCTGCCCATCCTCAACGTCCTGAAGGGCCTCGAGATCGTCCACTCGGACCTCGACGCCATCATCGCCGGACCCAACGCCAACGGCAGCTTCCCCCCTGGAACCTACCCGGCGCTGCCGGGCGGCAAGGCGCGCAACCCGGCCTACCCCAACCGCCTCGAACCCTTCCGCGAGTTCACGACCGTGTTCCACGACGAGAACCCGGTGGGCCAGGCCTTCCCGGGCTACTTCCTGAACCCGGTCACGCAGCACACCCTCCACGGCGTGCGCGACAGCTTCATGATCAACTACGGGTCGGGCGGCGTCGGCGCGGAGATCATCGCCAACCGGCTCGGCGTCGGCCCCATGCACGACTGCCTGAACTGCTCCTACGAGGAGTTCTTCCTCACCGCCTTCACGGTTGGCGACCCGGCCATGCTGGTGGACGTCCCCGCCAACATCGGCCTCGAGAACATCGGCCCCGGCCAGGTGCCACCGGCCGGCGCGGTGGGCCCCAAGGCCAGCAAGGCGCTCTACCCGGCCGATCCGTCGAACCTTCACCACAGCTACACGGGCGACTTCGTGAAGTTCAGGAATCTTCACGCCGGCAAGGAACACCACATCTTCCACCTGCACAACCACCAGTGGCTCTTCAACCCCAACGACGACAACTCCAACTACATCGACGCCCAGGCCATTGGGCCGGGCGCGGGGTACACCTACGAGATCGCCAACGGGGGCTCGGGAAACCGCAACAAGAGCTCGGGCGACGCCATCTTCCACTGCCACTTCTACCCGCACTTCGCCCAGGGCATGTGGTACATGTGGCGCAACTACGACACGCTGCAGACGGGCAGCAAACTCGCCGTCAGCGGCGGGCCGGACGGCTTCCACACCACCGCCTACGCCCTGCAGGACGGCACCCCGGCCGCCGGTGCACGCGCGCTTCCCGACGGAGAGATCGTGGCCGGCACGCCCATCCCGGCGCTGGTGCCGATGCCCGGCAAGCCCATGGCGCCGGTTCCGGGCAAGGTGACGGTGGTCGCCAACCCGCTCACCAAGCCCGCCGCCGCCGCCCATGCACTCACTCCGGGCGCGGCCGTCCCGGTCGGCAGCCTCGCCAAGGTGGACCGGACCGACATCGACCCGGCGCTGGCGACCCGCTGCCAAGGCGAGCGTGACGCCGCGGCAACTGTCCCGCCCACCGGCCCGGTCTCGGATTTCTGCACCCTCAACCCGACCGGCCTCAAGAACCCCGGCTACCCGTTCTGGGTCGCCGGCATCGAGGAGATCGTCGGGCAGCGCCCGCCCACTCCGCCCATGGACATGGACCCGCGGGCCGGCGGCTTCGACGGCGGCCTGCCGCGCCATGCCCTCAAGGGCTATGCGGCCGGCGGCACCACCTCCGTGAACACCGTCAGCCGGTTCGACTTCACCAAGACCATCGGCCGGACCGATGCGGTCTTCTACCCGGAGGAAGGGACCGACATGGAGAAGGTCGCCATGGCCTACCACGCGACCAAGTTCCAGCCCACCTTCACGCTGCCCACGCTCACCGGCGGCGCGCCCATCCCGTCGAGCTTCCGCCTCAACGGCGCCAAGCCGGTCCCCGGCGCCCCCTACAGCGATCCCTGCATCGACGACAACGGCACTCCCCTGGCCGACGGGCTCTTCTGGAAGAGCCAGGGCGAGGCCGCCTCGGTCTCCCTGGGCGCCGGTGGCTACTACGACTCCGGCGCCGGCACCAGCTTCGGTAACCAGGCCGGCAAGGCCCGGCTCTACCAGGCGGCCGCCCTCCAGTTCGACGCGGTCTTCAACAAGGCGGGCTACCACTACCCGCAGCAGCGGATCCTCGCGCTCTGGAACGACGTGCTCCCCACCATCAACAAGCTGAGGCCCCCGGAGCCCCTGGTGATGCGGAACAACACCTTCGACTGCACCATGTTCCAGCACTCCAACCTGGTACCCGAGATGTTCGAGCTCGATGACTACCAGGTGCGCACGCCCACCGACATCATCGGGCAGCACATCCACCTCCCCAAGTGGGACCTCACCACCGCAGACGGGTCCGCCAACGGCTTCAACTACGAGGACGGCACGCTCGCCCCCGGCGCGGTCCGGGAGCGCATCGAGGCGCTCAACTGCTTCAACGGCGACGTGGCGGCCTGCCTTGCGGGCGTGGCCGTCGGCACCGGCACCGGCGCGGCCCTGCACCCCAAGCCGCACCCGTCCCTCGGCGCCGGCCCGCGCAACGAGTGGCTGGGCGCCCGGGTGACGCTGCAGCGCTGGTTCTTCGACCCGGTCTACAACGTGGATGGCAAGGACCGCGGCCTGGGCATCATCTTCACGCATGACCACTACGGCCCCTCGACCCACCAGCAGATCGGCCTCTACGCCACCGTCCTCAGCGAGCCGGCCGGGTCGACCTGGGTCCACAACGAGACCGGCGCCCCCCTCTACGACGGCGTCCGACAGGACGGCGGCCCGACCAGCTGGCAGGCGGCCATCCTCAACGGCGCCGAGAGCTACCGCGAGTTCTACCTGGAGTTCTCCGACTTCCAGCACGCCTACCAGCCGGGCGTCTACGTGGGGCGCAACCAGGACGGCTCGCTCGGCGCGCCGCCAAGCGCCAGCAGCTTCCGCGACTCCATCAACCCGTCCTTCCGCCAGGAGGTGGCTGCCGCCAACCGCTTCCCCAACGTGAGCCAGTTCCCGGCCACCTGCCCGGGCGGCGTGCCGCGCCCCTGCCCCGAGGCCATCAGCGCCGACGACCCGGGCATGCTGGTGGTGAACTACCGCAACGAGCCGGTCGGACTGCGGATCTACGACCCCAGACTCAAGGGCTCCGACGGCAAGTTCGGTGCCCAGGCCGCCGGCCTGGCCGGGGACCTGGCCTTCGCGCTGCAGAGCCGGACCGACCGGGCCATCGGCCAGATGAACCTGCAGCCGGTGGCCGGGAGCAGCATCTCCGGAACCAGGTTCCCGCCGCCCATCAACAGTGCTGGCGTCGGGCCCGGTGATCCCTTCACCCCCATGGCGCGCGCCTACTACGGCGACGCCATCAAGATGAAGATCCAGGCTGGCGGCCAGGAGGAATCCCACGCGGCCAGCATCCACGGCATGAAGTGGCTGCAGGGCGGCTCGGGCTTCGGTGCCGCGCCCAACTCCGGGTGGCGCAACTCGCAGCACGCCGGGATCTCCGAGCAGTTCACGCTTTCCGTCCCCATCCTGCCGGCGCTCAAGCAGGACGGGAGCGTCGACGCAGCCGCCGACTACCTCTACTCGGTGAACCCATCGCAGGACGGCTGGTGGAGCGGCAGCTGGGGCATCATCCGCACCTACCGTGACGCCAAGGCCAGCCTGTTCCAGCTGCCCAACAACGCCCCCGGCACCCCCATCCCCAACCTGGCGAGCTTCGTCGGGGTCTGCCCGAAGGACACGGTCACCGGCCTCCCCAGCAACATCCGCAGCTACGACATCACCGCCGTGCTCGCCAACGACGTGCTCGTCAACGGGGTGGGCGTCAGGATCGTCCCGCTCGACCGCTCGGCCACCGGCCACGCCGGCGGCCCGCTCAAGACCGCCGGGGGCACGCTGGTATACAACCCGGCCCCGATCACGGTGACCCTCGCCGGGGTGGCGGCCACCACGCCCCTCACCGCCCAGGGACCGCTCCACGACCCCACCGCCATGATGTACGTGCGCACCTCGGACCTCGACGCCGGGACCTGCGCCGGCGGCGCCGCCAACTTCAAGTGCGCCGTGAAGCTCAAGCCCACTGCGCCGGTGGAGCCCCTGGTCCTGCGCGTCGCCGCCGGCGAGTGCCTCAAGGTCACCATCCGGAATCGCCTGCCGGCCAACCCTCCGGACCTGGGCTCCTTCTCCGAGTACCTGCGCCTGGTGCGACGCAGCCCGAACGATCCGGCCGCCAACAACGGCATGACCAGCTTCAACGTCAACCTGGTCCGCCCCTCCAGCTACGCCGGCCTGCACACCGCGCTGCTCGCCTACGACGTGAACGACAGCGACGGAACGCTGGTGGGCAACAACCCGGTCAACGGCATCGGGGCTCCGGGAACCTCCCGGACCAACCTCTGGTACGCGGGCGACATCAGCAAGGCGCCCGATGGCAGGCTGGTGGCCACGCCGGTGGAGTTCGGCGGCGTCATCATCAGCCCGGCCGACAAGCTGAAGCAGGCGGCCAAGGGGCTGGTCGGTGCCATCATCGTGGAGCCCAAGGGCTCCAGGTGGATTGACGCCGGCGAGACGACCATCGACCACCAGGTGGCGGCCAAGCCCCGGACCAGGGTGACCCGCGCCGCGGCGACCGTGACGCGGGCCGACGCCACCACCTCCTTCCGCGACTTCGCGGCCGTCATCGTCAAGGGCCAGAGCCACCGCTACCAGGACGCCACGGCGGTGGAGAGCCTGGCCGCCGAGGGCGGCACACTCTCCGAGGACTCGGAGGACTCGGGCCAGATGTCGATGAACTACGGCTCCGAGCCCCTCTGGTTCCGCTTCGGGCTGAAGCCCAACTCGCTGTTCGGCAACACGCCCGGAGGGCTAGGCGCCGTGGCCAACGCCAGCGACGCCTACTCCAACTTCCTCGGGATCGGCGGGACCTTCGGTGAGTTCGGCGAGCCCTCGACCCCGGTCTTCGAGGCCAGGCCGGGCGACGAGTTCCGCATCAGGCTCCTCAACCCGGCCGGCATAGGGCGCGGCTCGGTCATGACGCTCCATGGCCACGGCTGGCAGCGGTCGCCGTACGGCTGCGGCCCGGGTACCACCGTCAAGGACGTCGGGCTGTGTCCCAACGGCAATACCGAGGTCGCCTCGTCCTCCATCGGCCAGAGCCCCATCTCCTTCTACATGGGGGCCCAGGACCAGGTGGTTCCATACTCCCACTTCGACATGGTCCTGCCGAGCGCGGGGGGCACCGGTCAGATCCCGGGCGACTACCTGTTCCGAGACGTGGCCTCCTTCGGAAACATGGGCGGTCTCTGGAACCTGGTCCGGGTGCGGTCGCCGCCTGCGCCGGCGATCCCGTAGCCGGGGCGCTCCGGCGCGGCTGAGAGGGTGACGGGTGCGTCCACCGGGGGCGCACCCGCCCGTCTGGAGGGAGACCCCGGATCTCGCCTCCCGCGCCTCTCGGCAGTCCGGCCCGCTTGCGCCCTCGAAGGGCCGGCCATAGATTCTGCTCCGCGCCTTTGAGTTCTGCCGCTGGGGAAGGGGGAAGTTCGTGTCCCGCATTTCCATGACCCGCACGCCACGCCCAGGTCTCGGCCTGCTGGCCGCCTTGCTGGCGGCCTTCGCTTCCCCGGCCCGGGCCGAAGCCCCAGCCGGCGCATCGGCGGCCCAGGAGTCGCCCAACCGCCTGGTGCGCGGAGGCGTGGTGGTGGAGTTCTCTCTTGAGGCGCCCGGCGCCGCACCCGGTGCACCGGTCCTCGAGGACGAGTACGCCGAGGTCCGCTTCCGCATCACCGACGCCACCACCGGCGACCCGGTGCGCGGCCTCAACCCCGCCGCCTGGGTGGACGTGGCCGGCGGTCTCTCCGGCGGCGCCGGGGGTCCCGCCGACTGCAGGGAGAAGGTGGGCCTCTACCTCAAGGGCCTGGTCGGCATCAGGCCGGTGGCCGACCTGAACAGCTACTTCCTGCTGGTGCTCAACGGGGACAGCAGCATCTCGGTGATCGACCCCATGGTGAGCATGACCGGCCGGACCAGCCTCTACGCCAGCGTGCTCCTCCCGCGCCCCGGCGCCGACTGGGTCCGGACCAGGAACCAGAAGCGGCTCTTCGTGTCCATGCCGCTGGCCGGGCAGGTGGCCGCCGTGGACACCGAGTCCTTCAAGCTCATCGAGTCGATGGCGGCCGGCGGGGCGCCCACCCGGCTGGCGTTGCAGCCCGACCAGCGCTACCTCTGGGTTGGGAATGACTCGCGCAAGCCGGGGGAGAGCGGAGTCACCGTGCTGGACGCCGTCGCGCTCAAGCCGGTCGTCACCATACCGACGGGGCGCGGGCACCACGAGATCGCCTTCAGCGCCGACAGCCGCCAGGCCTTCGTCACCAACCGCGACGACGGGACCATCACGGTCATCGACGTGGCTCGCCTCGAGAAGGTGAAGGAGCTCCGGGTCGGGTCGGCGCCCATCTCGCTGGCCTTCTCGCCACTCTCCGGCTTCATCTACGTGGCCGACGGGAAGGAGGGGCGCGTGGTGGTCGTCGATCCCGCCACCCTCTCGATCGTGGCGCGCATCGCCGCCAAGCCAGGCCTGGGCCCCATGCGCTTCAGCGAGGACGGCCGCTGGGGCTTTGTCGTGAACTCCACGGAGCACGCCGTGCACGTCATCGACGCCAGCCGGAACCAGGTGGTCCAGACCGTGCCACTGGCCGGCAAGCCCTACCAGGTGACGTTCTCCCGCGCCTTCGCCTACCTGCGGCTCCTCGACTCCGAGAAGGTGAACATGGTGAACCTGCTATCGCTGGGGGAGGGGAAGCCACCCATCGTGACCACCTTCTCGGCCGGCAACGGGGCGCCCCGGAACGCCGGCGACCTCTCCATCGCCGACTCCATCGCCCCGGCGTCCACCGACGCGGCGGTGTTCGTCAACAACCCGGTGGAGGGGAAGACCTACTTCTACATGGAGGGGATGAACGCCCCCATGGGCAGCTTCTCCGCCTATGGCCACAAGACCGTCGCGGTGGCGGTGGTGGACCGCAGCGTGAAGGAGGTCGCCCCCGGCACCTACGCCGCGACGCTGCGCCTGCCCGAGGCCGGCCGCTACGACGTGGCCTTCCTGATCGACAACCCCAAGGTGCTCCACTGCTTCGGTGCCGAGGTGAAGCCCAATCCGCTGCTGGCCTCGGCGCCGGGGGCGGTCCACGTCGAGTACCTGGGCCTGCCATCGACGGCGGAGCCGGGGAGACCGATCCGGCTGCGCCTGCAGCTCGCCGACCCTCGCGGCGGGGCTCCGCGCACCGGGCTGCGCGACGTGCAGGTGACCTGGTACAAGGCGCCGGGGTTGCTCCGCAGGGCAGCCCTGGCTCGCGAGACCGAGCCGGGCAGCTACGAGGTGGAACTGTCCTTCGCGGAGCCAGGCGCCTGGTACGTGCAGGTGACCATCCCCTCGCTGAAGGCCGGTCCCGGCGACGTCCCCTACCGCTCGCTGCTGGTCAGGGGGGCGCCGCCAGCTCCGGCCGGTGACCAGGCCAGTCCTCGTTGAGAAGTCGATCGGTCCACCCAGGAGAGCCACCATGTCGATCCCCTTCCGTCTCCGAATGACCGCCGCGCTGACCGGGCTGCTGCTGGCGCTCCCGGCCCGGTCGGCCGACCCGGCCGCGGCCGACCCTCACGCCGCGCACCGGGCGGCCGCCGCCGGGGCGGCCAGGCCCGGGGCGGCCCAGGCGGCGCCGGCTGCCGCCTCGGTGACCCTGGAGGAGTTGCCCCTCCTCGACCAGGACGGCGCCACCC
>JANPOM010000134.1:0-1216 GCA_031427995.1 Anaeromyxobacter sp.
GGCGCAGTAGAACGGTGCCTCGGCCGAGGCCTTGAAGGACGTGGCAGCGAAGAGGGAGCTGGCCGCCATCCAGGCCTGGACCGAACTCGAGGCCGGCAAGCCCGACGCCGCGCTGGAGTTCACCGCCAAGGCCGCGCGCGACAGCCCCTGGGTCCTCTATGTCGAGGCCGTGGCCAGGGAGCGCAAGGGAGATGCGGCGGGCGCCAGGAAGGCCTTCATCGACCTGGCCCGCTGGAACCAGAACGACCTCGGCTACGCGCTGGTGCGGGCCAGGGTGCTGGCCCGGGCCGGCGCGGCGCAGTAGGGAGCGTCATGCCTCCGGGCCTCCTCCCCGCCATCCTCGCGCTCGCCCTCGCGGCCGCGGCCCACCCGGCGCTGACGCCGCTCGACGAGATCTACCCCTCGCTCGAGGCGCTCTACGTCGACCTGCACCAGCACCCCGAGCTGTCGCTCCAGGAGAAGGAGACAGCCGCGAAGCTGGCGGTTCGGCTCGGCGCGCTCGGCTTCGAGGTGACCACCGGCGTCGGCGGCCACGGCCTGGTCGGCGTGCTCCGAAACGGCACCGGGCCGACCGTGCTGCTGCGCACCGACATGGACGCCCTGCCGGTCAAGGAGGAGACCGGCCTGCCCTTCGCCAGCACCGTCACCGTGAAGAACGCCGGCGGCGAGACCGTGCCGGTGATGCACGCCTGCGGCCACGACGTGCACATGGCGAGCTGGGTCGGGGCCGCCACGCTGCTGGCCGGGTCGAAGGACAGCTGGCGCGGCACGCTGGTGCTGGTCGGCCAGCCGGCCGAGGAGCTGGGGAGCGGCGCCCGGGCCATGATCACCGACGGCCTCCTCACTCGCTTCCCCCGCCCCGACTTCGCCCTGGCGCTCCACGGCAGCGCCTTTGTACCGAGCGGGAAGGTGGGTCTCGTCCCCGGGTACATCTACGCCAACGTCAACTCCGCCGAGCTCACCGTCTTCGGGACCGGCGGCCACGGCGCAATCCCCCACCGCGCCGTGGACCCGGTCCTGATCGCGGCGCGCATCGTGGTCACGCTGCAGAGCATCGTCTCCCGCGAGGTCGATCCCTTCGATCCGGCGGTGGTTACCGTCGGCTCGATCCACGGCGGCACCAAGAGCAACATCATCCCCGAAGAGGTGAAGCTCCAGCTCACCATCCGCTCCTACAAGGACGAGGTGCAGGATCACCTGGTGGCGGCCATCGGCC
>JANPOM010000135.1:0-3173 GCA_031427995.1 Anaeromyxobacter sp.
GCGGGAGAGGGCGGTGCGAAGAGGTACCACCTTCCTGGCCTCGCAGCAGGCGTCGGGGTCGGTCTCCCAAGGTGGCGGCTGGCCGGAGGCCGGCGGCGGCAGCGCGGTCCGCTCGGCCCGGATGGTGATCCGGTAGCGGTCCTCCAGCTCGCGCCAGAGGGCGTAGGTCTCGGGGAAGAGGTAGCCGGTGTCGAGCGTGAAGATCTCGATGCGCAGTTCGGCCCGCGCGATCAGGCTGACCAGCAGGCAGTCCTCGGCGCCGAAGCTGCAGGCCAGGGCGAGGCGGCCCGGGTGGCGCCCCGCCGCCGCGGCCAGGATCTCGGCCGGGGGGCGCCCCTCCAACGACGTGGCGAGGCGCTCGAGATCGCCGGGCCGGGCGCTCACAGGATCATCCCGGCGCCCACGGTGTCGTTGCTGGCCTCGTCGATGACGATGAAGGCGCCGGTGGAGCGGGCCTCGGCGTAGCGGTCGGCGGCGATGGGCTGCGCCAGGCGGAGCGAGACCCGGCCCAGGTCGTTCATGGCCAGCGAGTCGGCCGGCACCCGCGCCAGCGTCGCCAGGTCGAGCCGCCAGGCCACGCCGGTCACATGGGCCTTGGTCTCCCGGGTGGTGTGCCGGACCAGGTAGCGGCGCGTAGTCGAGAGCGGCCGCTCGGAGAGCCAGCAGAGCATCGCCTCCACCTGGCGGCGCGGCGCCAGAGCCGGCGCCTCGGAAGGGCGGACCAGCAGGTCGCCACGCGAGACATCGACCTGGTCCTCGAGCTGGAGCAGCACCGACTGGTCGCCGGACGCCTCGCGCAGCGCCACCTCGCCGAGCCAGATCGCCTTGACGCGCGAGGCCTGGCCGGAGGGGAGGACCTGGACCTCGTCCCCCACCGCGACGCTCCCCGACTCGACACGCCCGGCCAAGCCGCGGAAGTCGTGGTGCGCCTCGGTCTGCGGCCGGCAGACCCACTGCACCGGGAAACGGAAGGGCTCGGCCTCCTCGGCGTGCGGCGACGGGACCTGTTCCAGCACCTCCAGCAGGGTGGGGCCCCGCCACCAGGCGAGGTGCTCACCGCGCTCCACCACCATGTCGCCGGTGAGCGCGGACATGGGGATGAATCCGACCCGGCCGATGCCGATGTGCCCGGCGAAGGCCTGGTAGTCGGCCTGGATGCGGGTGAAGACCTCCTCCGACCAGCCGACCAGGTCCATCTTGTTCACCGCCACCAGCAGGTGCGGGATTCCGAGCTGCTGGGCGATGCAGGAGTGGCGCCTGGTCTGGGTGAGCACCCCCTTGCGGGCGTCCACCAGGATGATGGCGAGGTGCGCGGTGGAGCCGGCCGTCACCATGTTGCGGGTGTACTGCTCGTGGCCCGGGGCGTCGGCGATGATGTACTTGCGGGTCCCGGTGGAGAAGTAGCGGTAGGCCACGTCGATGGTGATCCCCTGTTCGCGCTCGGCGGAGAGGCCGTCGGTGAGCAGGGAGAGATCGACGGCGGCCAGGCCGCGGCGCCTGGAGGTCCGCTCGATGGCCGAGAGGGCGTCGGCCAGCACCGAGCGGGTGTCGACCAGCAGCCGCCCGATCAGCGTGCTCTTGCCGTCGTCCACCGAGCCGCAGGTGAGGAAGCGCAGCAGGCCATGGTCGGGCGGCGCGGAGAGTTGCTCGGCGGCGGACATCAGTGCCCCTCCCCAGGCAAGATGGCGTAACCAGGCCGCCTGCCGCAGCGAGAGGATCGGCTCTCGCAGTAGTGGTCTTGCCTGGGTAGGGGCACTAGAAATAGCCCTCCTTCTTGCGCTGCTCCATCGAGGCATCGGAGGTCTGGTCGTCGAGCCGGGTGGCGCCGCGCTCGGTGACGGTGGTGGTGGCGGTCTCGGCCACGATCGCCTCCAGCGTGGCGGCGGTCGACTCGACCGGCGCGGTGCAGGTGATGTCGCCGACGGTCCGGAAGCGGACCGAGAGCTCCTCGATGGCCTCGCCGGGGCGCGCCGGCGTGACCGCCGTGACCGGGACCAGCGCGCCGCCGCGCCGAACCACCGGGCGCCGGTGGGCGAAGTAGATGGAGGGGAGGGTGAGCTGCTCGCGGGCGATGTACTGCCAGACGTCGAGCTCGGTCCAGTTGGAGATGGGGAAGGCGCGGATGTTCTCGCCCTTGCGAATCCGGGCGTTGTAGAGGCTCCAGAGTTCGGGACGCTGGTTCTTCGGATCCCACTGGCCGAACTCGTCGCGGAAGGAGAAGACCCGCTCCTTGGCTCGCGCCTTCTCCTCGTCGCGGCGCGCTCCGCCGATGCAGGCGTCGAAGCCGAACTCCGTGATGGCGTCGAGGAGGGTCACCGACTGGTGCTTGTTGCGGGGTTCGAGGGGATGGGCCAGGAGCACCTTGCCCTCCCGGATCGAGTCCTCGACCGAGCGGACCAGGAGGCGCTCCCCCAGCTCGGCGGCGCGCCGGTCGCGGAAGGCGGTCACCTCGGCGTAGTTGTGACCGGTGTCGATGTGCAGGAGCGGGAAGGGGAAGCGGGCCGGCCGGAAGGCCTTCTCGGAGAGCCGCAGCAGGCAGACGGAGTCCTTGCCGCCAGAGAAGAGGAGCACC
Source organism: Anaeromyxobacter sp. (assembly GCA_031427995.1). Lineage (GTDB taxonomy): Bacteria > Myxococcota > Myxococcia > Myxococcales > Anaeromyxobacteraceae > JADKCZ01. Next base: position 2,573 of record JANPOM010000135.1, read on the forward strand.
GGATTGGCGCACTGCCCGGCCACCTCGCGCAGGACGTGGATGGCCTCGCTCTCCAACCAGTCGAGGTGGTCGAGCGCGGGCCGGCGCGAGGGCGGGGCGACCGGCGCGGCCGCACGGCTACCGGAGAGGTCTGGCTGAACATCCGTCATAACGGAGGCCGCATGCTAGTGAACGGACGAACATCCTGTCAAGCGGACGAGGCGGTGAAGTCCCTGGCTCTGACCCAAGGCCAGGGATTGACATGACTTTCACCCCGGAAAGGAGCCACGTTTAGCCACGTCAGCGCGGGGAGCGCGGAGCTGCAGGTGGGCACTAGCCAGCCTGGCTTGGCCGCCAGCGGCGCCAGGCCTCCCAGGCCAGCCACCCCAGCGCCCCGATCCAGACCGCGGGGAGCAGGTAGGACCAGCCGCCGAAGGTGAAGCTGGCGACGCTCCCAGGCCAGAGCTGCGCCGGCAGCTCGCCCCGGCCCTGGAGCGCCAGCAGGTCCATGAGGAGCGCCACGGTGCCGTGGACCAGGAAGCCGGCCCAGATGCTCCGCGTCCTCGCCGAGAGCGAGCCGAGCACCACCCCGGCCACGATGGCGCCGGAGACCTCGAGCCAG
>JANPOM010000136.1:0-7105 GCA_031427995.1 Anaeromyxobacter sp.
GGCGCAGCCGGCCCGGACCCATGACAGCTACATCGACCACCACTTCGTCGAGCGGCTCGATGGCCTAGATGCTCGTCGGACCCGCTTCGTGGAGATTGGACCGCTCTTTTCCATGCGACGGGACGCCCTGGCCCGGCTGACCCCCTTCGACCTGGGGTCGCCGATGGGGTGGGGCTATGACTTCGCCTGGCCAGTGGTGATGGAGGAGGCGGGGCTCCACATGGGTATCGTCGACGCCACGCCGATCGCCCACAGTCTCCGCAAGCCGGTCGCCCATTACGACTACGAAACCGCCAACCGCGCTATGCAGGCCTTCCTGGATACCCACCCGCACCTGAGCAGGGACCAGGCCTTCAGCATCGTCCAGGCCTTCGCCGGAGGTCGACCGTGAGGCCGATCGGCTCAAAGGTGAAGAAGCTGAGCGCCCTGGTCTGCACCTACGACCGGGCTGAGCTGCTCCGAGGGACGCTGGAGAGCCTTTGTCGCCAGACGCTTCCCGCCGAGGAGTTCGAGGTCGTCGTGGTGGATGACGGCTCGAGCGACCACACCAGGGAGGTGGTCGCCGAGTTCGAGGGGCGGTTGCCTCTGGTCGGCTCCTACCAGCGCAATGCCGGGTTGGCTTCGGCGCGGAACCACGGCATCTACCTCTCCAGCGGCGAGATCTCGCTGTTGGTGGACGACGACGACCTCGCCGATCCTGAGCTGGTGGAGCGCCATGTCGAGGCGCACCGGCGCCACCCAGCGGTGAACGTCGCCGTGCTCGGCCATACGGTGATGGCCCCTGCCTTGGCGGCCGATCCCCTCATGCACTTCGTCACCGAGGTCGGCGCCTTCCTCTTCTCCTACCCGTTCGTGAAGCAAGGCGAGTACCTCGACTTCTCCCATTTCTGGGGAGGGCGCTCCTCCTGCAAGCGCGCCTTCCTGATCGAGCACGGGGTATTCAATCCCGTGTTCCGGTTCGGTTGCGAGGACATCGAGTTGGCCTACCGGCTAGCCAAGCACGACTTCAAGGTCATCTACGAACCGCGGGCCGTCAGTGTCATGGTTCGGCCATTCGACTTCGACGGGTTCTGTCGCCGACTCTACCGGCAGGGGCAGTCGAACCTGGTCTTCAGCCGGCTGCACCCCGAGCCCGCAGTCCAGAAATGGACCGAGGTCGAAGGGGCCGTGGCCCGCTGGCGAGAGATGGAGCCGCACTACGAGCGGCTCATGCGAACCGGTAGCCAACTCGACAGATTGGCTCGCCTGCGCGCCGAAGCCGGGCTGTCTTCCGAGGACCTGGATGGCCAGTTGCTGCACGCGGCCTACTGGACCGCGTTCCGGGCCAGCAAGGTGAAGGGGATCGCCGACAAGGCGGTGGAGCTCGAGGAGCGTACGCGGAGCTGACAGTCTGGGTCCGTACCAGGCAGCCCGCAGAAGGTGGCCGTTCGGTCGCCCGCTTCAGCGAAATCGAAACCTAATCGGGAGGAGCGTTTCATGGCTGAAGGTAGTGGATGGAGTGCCGAGTTCGCGAAGCTATTGGTCGACCTGCCGGGGATTCACGGTGGCGGGTCGATCACGTTTGGCCTGTCCGACGACGCTCTTAGGTTCCTCGATGTCCATGTGACCGGCGCGAGTCGAACGCTGGAGACGGGATCTGGAGTCAGCACGCTGCTCTTCGCCGCCAAGGGGGCAGCCCACACCTGCGTCACCCCGTCCGGCGACGAGATCCGGCGCCTGAAAAGTCACTGCGGGGCGAGGGGTACGCCGGTTGACCGGATCAGGTTTCTCGAGGCCTTCTCGCAAGTGGCCCTTCCGGCTCTCGCCAACGATGGCCCGCTCGACCTTGTCCTCATCGACGGAGGGCACGGTTTCCCAGTGCCCTTCATCGACTGGTACCTCACGGCACCGAGGGTCCGGTTGAACGGCCTGGTGATCGTGGACGACACCCAGCTGTGGACCGGCGAGGTCCTGCGCGACTTCCTCAAGGCCGAGCCGGAGTGGCGAGTCGAGGCAGAGTTCATTCGCAGCACCGCCTTTCGCAAGATTGGCGAGCGGGTCGAGAAGGAGTGGAACGAGCAGCCCTATGTCCTGGAGCGGAGCGACGCCCCCGGCAATCCCCGGCGGCAAGGCCCGGTGGGTTACGCTCCTCCGCGCCCGGCGCGAGGTGTGGGGGAGGCGCTCCCAGTGGAAAGCCAAGGCCAGGTGGAATACGTCGCCGCTCCGACGACGCTGATGCCGTCCGCCGAAGGGGAGTTGAGCGACCCAGCGTCGGACTTGACCCGGCAGTTCGACTATCAGCGGTTGGTCAAGGAAGAGAAGGAGCACTTCCATGACATCGAGGTGACCGAAGACCTGAAGGAGGGCGGGATCCACGCCAGCACCGCCTGGCAGCACTACTGGAAAGGCGTAGGACAGGTCATCTCGGGGAGCACCTGCTCGAACATTCCGCAGGTCCTGTCCCAGCGCCATGCCGGAACAGGAAGAAAAGTCGAGGTCCTCAGCCTCGGGAGCGGCTACTGCGGCAACGAACTCGAGATGGCCCGCGGAATGCGGGTTCCCTACCGGATCACCTGTACGGACATCAACCCCGTCTTGTTCGAACGCGCGCGCGCCGTCGCCGAGGCCGACCGCTTGTCGCTGGAGTTCGCGGAGGCCGACCTCAACTTCCTCAAGGTGGAAGCTGGACGGTACGATCTCATCTTCGCCCACGCATCCCTTCATCACGTCATCAACGTGGAGCGGCTCTTTGATCAGATGACCCGGGGATTGGCGCCCGGAGGTCTTCTCCACCTCGTCGAGGTCGTCGGCAAGAACAGGAAGCTCATCTGGGACGAGAGCGAACGCTACGCGAACGCCCTTCTCGATCTCCTACCCGCCGCCGTCACGGGTGGGCTGAGACTCGAGGTGAAGGCGGACGAGTCCGCCATGGAGGGCGTCCGCCAGGAGGCGATCGCCGACTGCCTGTATCGCTCCTTCCGTCCCGTCTTCGAGCACTGGCACGGTGCCTTCATGCGATTCATCTGCACCCATCCCGAGCTGGCCCAGCGGTTCGATCCCGGGGATCCTGAGCGACGGCGGTATCTCGACTTCCTCATCGGTGCCGACGACCATGCGGTCAGGAGCGGGATCCTGCGCCCGCTCGAGATCTGGGGCGTCTATGAGTCGCTACCGCCCACGGGAGCCGGGTAAGGTACTGCGCATGGCTGGCGGCGAGACGCCCAGGCAGTCTGCCGTTCACCTGCGCCGGTACAGGGCGATGCCAGACGACGACTCAAACGGTACGCGCACGAATCCGGGGTCCCGCTCAACGCGCAGGACCACTTCGGCGGAGATCTGGTTGAGGAAGTCCGGCGGCTTCGGCATGGCCGCCGCTTCCAGCGAGATGAAGTAGGCGCCATCCATCGCCCCGACGAGACGCATGGCCTCGTCGGGGTCCTTGGGCGCATGCCCGAGGTATTGGTAGTAGCAACGGCCCGGGTGATCCAGTTGGTATTTGGTACCGTAGAACATCATGGTGAAGTGGTTGAGCCAGTCGAGGTTCATGCCAACCGTGTTCCAGCGACCCACCGTTTGCTCGTTGCAAGTCGCCCGAATCACGGCCTCGACATCCCGCATCTTCGCCCCTTCCGCGACGGGGGCTCGTGACCAATAGCCGCCTTCCTCCGCGGGGAGGTTTCCCAACTGGCGGGCGTGGACGAAGACCCACTGCGCGGCGAAAATCAGTAGCCCGAGGACAACCGCTCGCCGGCTCGGCAGTCTCGCCAGGATCCAGGTCAACGTGGCGGCGAAGAATGGTGCTAGGGGGAGGAGGTAGCGGGTCTCCTCATTGATGGTGGTCGACATCATGGCCAAGACGAGCACCACCTGGGCCAGGAGCAACAGCATCAGACCCCCGGCTGGCTGATTCACCGCGGAACCCAGCCCGGCGCGGTTCCTCCGCAGGATGACGACGCCGGCGGCGGCGACCAAGAACAGCAAGGCCCATGCTGTTGCTGGGACGAACAACGTTTTCGAGACCGCAACCAGCCAGGTGCCCAGTTTGTCGAGGAACGGCCGGCGGCTGCCATAGTCGAGGGCCATGTCACTCGAAGCGGCCAGTTTGGCGAAGGCGAAGACCGCCCTGCCGTTCCTGAGATACCAGCCGAGGCCAAAGCCGCCGACGACCAGTCCGGTGACCGCCAGGCCGATCTCTGAAGCGCCGAAAGCGGGCCGGGTCTTCGATTCCCGGAGCGCAACCATGGCTCGAACCAGGGCCAGTCCGGCAGGAAAGACCACATAGGCTGGGGTGCTGACCTTGGTCAGGACGCCGAGAACCACGGCCAAGACAATATGGAGCAGGACCCGAACCGGAGGCAGGGTGGTTGCATCGACCGCGATCCAGAGCACGTAGGTGATCGAGAGGAGTTGGATCGCCTCGGTGAGGAAGTGGTGCGACATGGCTACGAAGAGCGGGCTCGCGGCGACGAGGAGCGTCCCAGCGACGGCCGGGAGGACTGAGGAGGGCGCCAGCCGACGGCACAGCCGGTACAAGAGCATGAGCGACACGAACTGGCAGAGCAGCACGCTGGTGAGGAGGCCAATCTCGACGGACCCCATCCACCGGCCGAGCGGCACGAAGAACTGCCCAAGCCAGCCGATGCCAGGAGCCTTCGCGTGGAAGATGCTGATCATCCGATCTGGCCATTGGCGTGGATGATTCGCCAGCAGGTACCAGAGGTCGGTCGTATCCATGGCGTAGAAGGCGGGGTCCCATGACCAGACCGACCGATCCGTGGCGATCCACCAAGCGCTAGGCGCGAGGAGCAACCCTGACAGCAACCAGGGGAACAAACGCTTCATCGCTCGGACCGTTCTGGACGGCGGACGGGGACCGGCGCCCGTCACACTAGTTGCGTGTGTCCCCACCGGTCACCTCAGCTTGAGCTTCACCAGAGCGATGGCGCTCATCTTGAGCAACAGCAGGCCATGGCGGAACCGCTCGATCTTCACCTCGCCGTAGGTCCGCTCCCGGTAGCGGACCGGGACCTCGACGATGCGGAGATTCTGCTTGGTGGCCCCGAAGAGCAGGTCGAAGTCACCGAAGGGATCGAAGTCGCCGAAGAAGGCCCGGCCGGCCACGATCTTCTGGTAGTCGGCCTTGAAGAGCACCTTGGTCCCGCAGAGCGTGTCGCGCAGCCGCTGGCCGCAGAGCCAGGTGAAGAGCGCGCCGAAGAACCGGTTGGCGAGCTTGTTGAGGAAGCGCATGGCGTCCTTCTCCATGGGGTAGACGAGGCGCGTCCCGTTGACGAACTCGCCGCGCCCCTCCACCAGCGCCCGGTAGAACTTGGGCAGGTCCTCGGGAGGCACGGTCAGGTCCGAGTCGAGAATCATCAGCACGTCCCCGCTGGCCACCGCGAAGCCCTTGCGAACCGCGTCGCCCTTTCCCAGCTTGAGCATCTTGCCGTGGCCCGCCCCGTCGGACGATCCGGGCGGGACCTGGTGGAGCAGCTTGACGTCTCGTCTCCCACGGAACTCCTCGATGAGCTTTTCGATCTCCTCGACGGTTCCGTCATTGGAGTTGCCGTCCACGAAAAGCAGCTCGGTGTGCGAGCCCATCTCCGGGGTCCGCTCCACCGCGGCGCGGATGTTCCCCCGCTCGTTTCGGGTTGGGATGATGACGCTAACCGTCGGCTCGGGCACCAGCGCCGGCGGGTCGGCCTTGGGGCGGGCCACCAGGTAGACGCCGAGGCAGAGCCGCCGGACCAGCGGCAGCGTGGCCACGAAGCGGTTGAGGAAGGTGGAGAGGAGCGGCACGTATCTGGGAAAGAGCAGCCGCTGCCCGCGCGTGACGATCTCGAAGCCGTTCAGCTCCAGCAGCCGGGCGATGTCGTCGAGCGTCAGCCAGTTCTGGTGGTCCTGGGGCGTCTTCAGGCCGAGCCGCTCCCCCAGCCGCAGCACCGGCTCCCAGAGCGGGTTGAAGTAGGTGATGACCACCCGCGACCGTGGCGTGGTCACCCGCCGCAGCGACCGGAAGGCGGCCCAGATGTCGGTCAGCTCGCCGAGCAGGTCGGCTACCACAACGTAGTCGAAGGTCTCGGTGGTCTCGAGCGCCTCGGCCTCGTCGACGCGGAACTCGAGCTCGGGGTGGCTGGCCGCCGGGAAGCGTTCGCTCGCCACCCGGATCATGCCCGGCGAGAAGTCGACGCCCAGGCCGCGGGCCGGCTCCAGCGCCGCCAACAGGTCTCCGGTGCCGCAGCCGACCTCGAGCACCGAGGCGCCTCTCGGGACGATGAAGGAGAGCAGGGCTCGGACGTCGTCGTGGTAGTAGCGATTGCGCTCAATCCAGCGAGGCCGCTCGGTGGCGATCAGGTCGAAGTGGGCTCGCTTCTCCGCCTTGGTCTTCATGAGGCGTCCTCACCGCGAACGTGGATGTAGGCCCAGGCCACCCTCGGCATCAGCCAGCCCGCCAGCCGCTCGGCCGCCCCTACGGCCCGCCGCATCCCAGCGTGACGGCCCGCACCCCGAGCGCCGAAGCGGGGGTGGAAGACCAGCCGGTGGAGCGGGAGCGGCTGGTGGTGCGTGACGGTGCAGCGCCGGAACTGGCGGCCCACCAGCCGCGCCAGGAACGCCGGGCTGGAGCGGAGCTCTCCGCGCTCAGCCGGCTGGGAGAGCGCGTGCGCCAGGATGAGCGGGTTGTACCGGCAGGGCTCGAGCACGTCGATCCGTCCGCCCGGGGCCAGCACCCGGCGGCATTCAGCCAGTAGCCCCTCGGCGTCGGGCACGTGGTGGATGACGTCGCGGACCAGGACCTGGTCGAACGTGCCGCCCGCGAACGGGAGGGCGGTGGCCGAGCCGGCCACCACCTGGGCACGGACCTGGCCGCGCGCGAAGGCCAGCTTGGCGGGGAAGAGATCGAGCCCCACCGCGCCGGACGGGTCGCCCAAGTGATGGAGCGTAGCCCCCTCGGCGCAGCCCACGTCGAGGAGGCGGCGCCCCAGTGGCAGGAACGCCGCCTGGACGAGTGCGCGCTCGGCGTCGGAGACGACCGGAGCCTTGGTCTGCCATCGAAAATGCTCGGGCGCGGCCGAACCAAAAGCATCGACGAGGTGGCGGTCTAGTGACATGAGGAACCCGCGAATACGAC
>JANPOM010000137.1:0-6861 GCA_031427995.1 Anaeromyxobacter sp.
CAGGTCACCGTCCGGACGATGCCGTAGGGCAGCCCTTGCTCCGGATGCTGGGTCTGCGCGAACTGGCCGTTGAGGCACGGCAGCGCCGTCGCCTTGCCGTCGAGCGTCACCACGCCGAAGGGCAGCCCCACCGGCTTGAGCGCCTTGCGCCGCCACGCGGCTCGCACCGCCCGGTGCAGCACCGCCCGCAGCCCGTCGAGCGACACCCGGCAGAGCGCGTCCCGGGCCGTGGTGTCGGCCAAGCGCCGCGGCAGCCCCAGCTGGCGGCGCATCGCCGGGGCCAGGTTCGCCGTCAACTGCTCCGCCTCCCAGAGGCTCCGGCTCCCGGCCATGAGGCCGAGCAGCGTCGCCTGGAGGATCTGCGCCAGGCTCCAGCGCCCCTCTCGCGCCCTCGGGTCGGGCACCTCCTCCAGGCCCAGCTCCGGCAGCCGCGCCCGGAGCAGCCCCGCCATCCTCCTCACCGCTCTTTCCCTCATTGATCTCCTCACGTAGGATCGGGTTGGCTGCTTGGTGTCACTGTTACGCAGTGCCGGGCTCCTACCCGTGCAGCTGCGCGGCGGGTGATCACTCATCGGATCACTCGCCGCGCCTTTTTCGTACCTGAGTGGAGACGGGCCTGCGAATTTGTGCACGCGCCTGGCCAGGACCGGCCGACGCCTCAACCACTTGGACTCCCTACACGTCCTCAGCGGGTGCGCCTACCGCCACCAATCAGGTCTGCCGAAGCCCCGTGGCGGCCCGCTCCCCGTCACCCTGCTCCGCTACACTGGCCGCATGTCGGACCTCGCCCCGGGCGACCTCACCTACCAGGCGGTGGTGGCCGAGTACTTCCTCGGCCTCCGCGGCGGCGGGCTCATGCTCTCGCCGCTCGACCAGGAGCTGGTGGCCGAGTGGGAGCGGCGCGGGCTGCCGATCGCCGTGGTCTGCCGCGGCCTCGGCCGCGGACTGGAGGACCTGGTGCGACGTCGCGCTCCCGGCGCCGGCCCGACCGCCCCACGCTCGCTGCGCGCGCTCCGCTTCGGCGTCGAGGACGAGTGGACCGCGTTCAGGGCGCGCGCCATCGGCGACGCCCCGCCCCCGCCCCCGAGCGAGACCGGCGCCGCCCAGGCCCGGTTGGCCGGTGCCCGGCAGCGGCTCGTCGAGGCCGGCAGCGGCGCTCCGGCCGCCTGGCGCGACGGCTATCTCGAGGCGCTCTCGGCGCTGGGCGCGCCCTACCACGGCTCGGCGCTGCAGCAGGTCGAGGCGGCCGTCGCCGCCGCTGACGCCCGCCTCCTCTCCGCCTGGCTCACCTCGCTCGACAGACCGCGCCGCCGCTCGCTCGGCCCGCGCCTCGCGCTCCGGGCCGGCCCCCGTTCGCGCGGCGCGAGCCGGCGCGCCCACCGCGAGACGCTGCGCCTCCACCTGCTCGACGCCGCCCGCGAGGCCGGACTGACCTGCCTGCGGGGAACGGTGTAGAGTCCGCGCCCTGATGGTCACCCCGGTCGAGAGCACGTCGTGCCCTTCCTGCGGAGGCGCCGGCTACCTGGTCGAACAGGTGCTCGGCAAGCCGGCCCGGTCCCGCCGCTGCGACTGCCAGGTCCGCTGCACCCGCTGCCATGGCACCGGCTACGCGCTGGTCCCCTCCCCTGGCGGGCCGGTGGCCCAGGCCTGCGCCTGCAAGCACCTCGACGAGCGGCTCATGCTCTTCAACCAGATCGGAATCCCGGCGGCGGTGGCCAAGGCCAGCTTCGAGACCTTCGGCGCCTGGACGCCCGAGCATTCGGCGGCCAAGGTGATCGCCGAGGACTTCGCCCGCAAGTTCCGGCGCGACGAGCCGACCCGGGGCTACCTCTTCTACGGCCGGCCCGGCGGCGGCAAGACCCATCTGCTGGCCTCGACCTTGCGCTGGCTGGCGCTGGAGAAGGGGGTGGCCAGCCGCTACGTCGAGTTCATGCTGCTGCTCTCGGACATGAAGGACGGCTTCAGCGCCGGCCGCAGCCACATGGAGATCCTGCGGCCGCTGCTCTCGGTCCCGGTGCTGGCCATCGACGAGCTGGGCAAGGAGCGCGGCACCCCGTGGGAGCAGTCGATGCTCGACGAGCTGATCAGCCGCCGCTTCAACAGCGGCCTCTCCACGCTCTTCGCCACCAACTACTTCCTCGAGCCCCGCGCCTCCCTCAAGGAGCAGGGCGGCCGCCAGGATCCGCGCTCCACCGAGTACAGGCAGGAGGCCGAGGCCATGACGCTGGCCCAGCGGGTCGGGGACCGGATCTTCTCCCGGTTGAGCGAGATGTGCACCTTCGCGAAGCTCGATCCGGGAATCGACAAGCGCAAGGACGTTCACGGCGCCGGCGCCGGCGGCTACTGGCGCTAGTGCCCCTCGAGCTACGTCGCCACCATCATCGTCCACCCCGGCTACCCGATCAGCCGCCGGTGGACTTCACGCGCCGTGTCGGCCAGCCAGCGGGCCTCGGTGTAGATGGTCACCGCCAGCGGGCCGCTCTGCAGCGCCAGCGGCGCCGCGCCCAGCCCCGCCAGCGCCTCCACCAGCGCCTGGCGGACCCTTGCCGTCGCCGCCACGCCGGTCCCGACCACGGTCACCGCGCCGATCCCCTCGGCGGTGATCCGCGCCCCCTCGATCTGGCGCAGCAGCGCCGCCGCCAGCGGCTCGAAGCCGTGGACGTTCTCCAGCGCCACCGCCAGCACGGTCCGCCCCGCCGCCCCCTCGACGCGGGTGGCCGGGGCGTGGGCCGCCGCCAGCAGCTCCAGGGCCAGCTCCGCCGCCGCCACCGGCACGTCGACCAGCGCCAGCTCCTTCTCGACCGCCACGCCGGCGATCCGCTCGAGGCCGCTCCCGGCCCGCACCACCGTCTCCTCGTCGCCGCCGAAGGTGCTGCGCGCCCGGATGGTGATGCCGGTGGTGCGCGCGAACTCGACCGCCTGGGCGTTGAGCACCTTGGCCCCGGCCTGCGCCAGCGCCTGCATCTCCTGGTAGGAGAGCTCGGGCTGGCGGCGAGCCCCGGGCACCACCCGCGGGTCGGCGGTGAAGACCCCGGCCACGTCGCTGTAGATCTCGCAGTCGGCGCCGAGCGCCGCCGCCATGGCCACCGCGGTGGTGTCGGAGCCGCCGCGCCCCAGCGTGGTGATCTCCTTCCTGGCCGAGACCCCCTGGAAGCCGGCCACGATCACCACCTTGCCGAGCGCCAGCTCCTCGCGGACGCGGGTCGGCCGCACCTCGAGGATGCGGGCGGTGGCGTGCGCGTCGGTGGTGATTATGCCGGCCTGGCTGCCGGTGAAGCTGATGGCCTCGACCCCCTGCTCTTGCAGGGCCATGGAGAGCAGGGCCATGGAGATGCGCTCGCCGGCGGTGAGCAACATGTCGAGCTCGCGCCGGGGCGGATCGGCGGACACCTGCTTGGCCAGCTTGAGCAGGTCGTCGGTGGCGTCGCCCATGGCCGAGACCACCACGCAGACCGCGTCGCCGGCCCGGCGCCGCGCCGCAACCTTGGCCGCCACCCGCTTCAGCTTGCCGACGTCGCCCACCGAGGAGCCGCCGTACTTCTGGACCACCACCGCCATGGTGCGCACCCTCCGGCGGCGACCGTGCCACTAGTGCCCCGACCCAGGCAAGATGACGTCACGAGAGCGTCGAGACCGAAGCGAGGCGAGCGCCCGAGGAGGGAGCAGCGGAGCCGCTCCAGGCCGGCGGGCCTCCGGTGGGCGACGGCCTGGCCCTCCGGCGGGTTGACCCCGGCCCCCATCCCGGCTAGATCTCCCCGGCTTCGAAGAAAAGGACCCCACCATGGCCCGCGTCACAGTCGAAGATTGCCTCCCGCTCGTCGATAACCGCTTCGCCCTCGTGCTCCTCGCCACCAAGCGCGCGCGCCAGCTGATGGCCGGCGCCCGGCCGCTGATGGCCGACACCAGGAACAAGTCCCCGGTGCTGGCGCTCCGCGAGATCGCCACTGGCAAGGTCCGCTTCGACCGCCCGGTCCGCGACGCCCTCTCCGGCAAGTACGACAACGAGAAGGTCACCATCTCGTCGAGCCAGACCCGCACCCTGCGGTAGGCGCGCCGTCCGGCTTCGCGGTGATCCACGGGGCGCCTCCGGGCGCCCTTCGCCGTTCCGGGGCGATCCACCGGAATCGGCAGTCAAGCCCTCCGACTGCCAACCGTACCCGAAAACCTCCGTTGTTACGGGCGGCTGAATAATCGTCCCCAGCGCTTGACACCCGCCCGCCGGTGATTACCATGCCCCCGTCCTTGGCACTCGGGCTTCTCGACTGCCAAGGCCCTTAGCTCTCAGCAACGGCCCCGCCCAAGAAGCGGGCCGAACCAACGCACCAGGAGGATATCCATGAAGATCCGTCCGCTGCAGGACCGCGTGATCGTCAAGCGGGAGGAAGAGGAGTCGAAGACCAAGGGGGGCATCATCATCCCCGAGACGGCCAAGGAGAAGCCGATCGCCGGGAAGGTGATCGCCGTCGGCAACGGCAAGATCCTCGAGGACGGCAAGATCCGCGCCCTCGACGTGAAGAAGGGCGACAAGATCCTCTTCTCCAAGTACGCGGGCACCGAGATCAAGGTCGACGGCGAAGATCTGCTGATGATGCGCGAGGAAGACATCCTCGGGGTCGTCGAGGGCTAGTCCGTCCCACTAGTCCGTCCCATTCAACTTTTCCGAACCAAGGAGACACAGCATGGCTTCCAAGGAAATCCTGTTCGACCAGCGCGCTCGCGAGGCGATCCTCAAGGGCGTCAACACCCTCTCCGACGCCGTCAAGGCCACCCTCGGCCCCAAGGGCCGTAACGTCATCATCGAGAAGAGCTTCGGCTCGCCCACCATCACCAAGGACGGCGTCACCGTCGCCAAGGAGATCGAGCTCGAGAACCGCTTCGAGAACATGGGCGCCCAGATGGTGAAGGAGGTCGCCTCCAAGACCTCCGACGTGGCCGGAGACGGCACCACCACCGCCACCGTGCTGGCCCAGGCCATCTACCGCGAGGGCTCGAAGCTGGTCGCCGCGGGTCACAACCCGATGGAGATCAAGCGCGGCATCGACAAGGCCGTCGAGGTCGTCACCAGCGAGCTGAAGAAGCTCTCCAAGCCGACCAAGGATCACAAGGAGATCGCCCAGGTCGGCATCATCTCCGCCAACGGTGACACCACCATCGGCAACATCATCGCCGAGGCGATGGAGAAGGTCGGCAAGGAGGGCGTCATCACGGTCGAAGAGGCCAAGACGCTCGAGACCACGCTCGACATCGTCGAGGGCATGCAGTTCGACCGCGGCTACCTCTCGCCGTACTTCGTCACCGACGCCGAGCGCATGGAGGCGGTCCTCGAGGACGCCTACATCCTCATCAACGAGAAGAAGATCTCGGCCATGAAGGACCTGCTCCCGCTGCTGGAGCAGATCGCCCGGGCCGGGAAGCCGCTGCTCATCATCTCCGAGGACACCGAGGGCGAGGCGCTGGCCACCCTGGTCGTCAACAAGCTGCGCGGCACGCTGCACGTCTGCGCCGTCAAGGCGCCTGGCTTCGGCGATCGCCGCAAGGCGATGCTCGAGGACGTGGCCATCCTCACCGGCGGCCAGCTCATCGCCGAGGAGCTCGGCATCAAGCTCGAGCAGGTGACCCTGAAGCAGCTCGGCCGCGCCAAGCGCATCACCGTGGACAAGGACAACACCACCATCGTCGACGGCGCTGGCAAGAAGGACGACATCGCGGCCCGGGTCAAGACCATCCGCGCCCAGATCGAGGAGACCACCTCCGACTACGACAAGGAGAAGCTCCAGGAGCGCCTCGCCAAGCTGGTCGGCGGCGTTGCCGTCATCAACGTCGGCGCGGCCACCGAGGTCGAGATGAAGGAGAAGAAGGCCCGCGTCGAGGACGCGCTCCACGCCACCCGCGCCGCGGTCGAGGAGGGCATCGTCCCAGGCGGCGGCGTCGCCTACCTGCGCTGCCTCAAGACCTTCGACAACATGAAGGTGAGCGAGGGCGAGCGGTTCGGCCTCGACATCGTCCGCCGGGCGCTGGAGGAGCCGCTTCGGCAGATCGCCGCCAACGGCGGCTACGAGGCGTCGATCGTGGTCAACAAGGTGAAGGAGTCCAGGCAGATCGCCTTCGGCTTCAACGCCGCCACGGGCGTGTACGAGGACCTGGTCGAAGCCGGCGTCATCGACCCGACCAAGGTTGCCCGCTCGGCGCTGCAGAACGCCGCGTCGGTCGCCTCGCTGATGCTCACCACCATGGTGATGATCGCCGAGAAGCCGAAGGACGAGAAGGATGGCGGCGGCGGCATGGGCGGCGGCATGGGTGGCGGAATGGGCGGCATGGGCGGGATGATGTAGTCCGCCTCCGCTCCCAGGAGCGGACGCCTCACGGGGTCGCCGGGAAACCGGCGGCCCCTCTTCATTTCCGGGGGTCGAAGAGCGAGGTGGCCAGTTTCCCCAACCCCTCCACCGCGGCGGCCGGCCAGAGCAGCAGCGGCAAGACCAGCAGCAGGCCGAAGCCGATGGCCACGGCGCGCGGGTGGACGCTCTTGGGCAGCTTCGCCTCCAGCGCCGAGACCCCGGTCAGTGCCAGGGTCACCAGCCCGCCGGCCACGAAGGCGGCTGGGGCCGGGAAGCCGAGCAGCGTCAGCGCCGCCGCCAGGGTCAGCACCGCCGCGGCGTTGATGACGTCCCGGCCGTGGCCGGCCCACCAGGCCCGGTGCTCCTCGCGCCGCAGCAACTCCCCCAACTCCTCGAGCCGCACCGCCCCGGCCACCGCCGCCAGCAGCGCCAGCCGGGCCAGGGCCCGCTCGGCGTCACCGCGCGGCTGCAGGGTCCACATGCGGAGGATGCTAGCGGACGGCGAGGGCGGCGCAAAGGGCGGCGC
>JANPOM010000138.1:0-19025 GCA_031427995.1 Anaeromyxobacter sp.
CTCTCGCTGCGGCAGGCGGCCTCGTCGGTCCGCTGCTCCGAGTAGCGCTGCTACGCTTCCGCTGCTCCCTCCTCGGGCGCCAGCCTCGCTTCGGTCTCGGCGCTCTCGTCGGGTCATCATGCCTGGGTCGGGGCACTAGTCGAAGCGCGGCGGCGAGGGTTAGCGGCGGGAGTCCACGAACTCCGCTGGGAGAACTAGCCCTCGGCCCGCGCCGCGCCGACGCAGGTGGAGAGGGCCGGCAGGGTCTCTTGCGGGGTCACTCGGCCTCGGTCATCACCCAGCGCTGCGCGATCCCGGCCGAGAAGGCGAAGGCAGCCCCGAGGGTGCGGCAGACCTCCTCCAGGACGCGCACCGTCCGGTCGTCGATGCCGGCCGCGCCGCCATAGACCGCCGAGGCGTCGTAGCCGAGCCAGGCCACCAAGCTGGCGGTGAGCAGGACCCAGGGCCAGGCCACCAGCCCACCGCCCAGCACCAGCGCGGCGCGCAGCACCGGTACCGCGACCACAAAGAGGACGCCATCGAGCAGATCGGCGACTACGTCGCCAGCCGCGCCCACATCGCCGGCCAGGGTGATGGGCAGCTTCTCCACCAGGTCCGGGCCGACCATGGCCGCGACCACCGCCAGCGCAGCCAGCCTGGCCGCCACATGGGCCGCACGCGAGGTGGTGTCGAGCCCCGAGGCGCGCCAGGCGCGGGAGAGCAGGAGGAAGCCGGTCACCGCCAGGGCGCCCGAGACGATGGAGGCGAGCGAGTCGACCCACGGCGCCCGCACCGCCTCCACGTAGAGGCCGTGCGCCTTGGGGCCGATGCGGATCAGCGCCGGGACCAGCACCAGGTAGGAGGCGGAGACCAGCAGCCACGCCGGCCGGAGCTGCTCGCCCCGCCCGAAGGTGAGCGCCGCCACCAGGGTCCCGCCGGCGGCGAAGAGGTAGAGGGCGACGGCCCAGCCGAAGTAGGCGCTGGCGAGCCGCACCGGGTCGGCGATGGAGCCGGCGAAAGCGGCCGGGAGCAGGCCGAGGCCAAGTGCGCAGAGCGCGAGAGCCTGGAAGCGGAGGTGGCGCCTGGGCTGGTTCATCGGAACTCCCCGGTGATCTCTTCGATGAGGTGTTCGGCGGTGGCGGCCCCCAGCAGCGTCCGGAGCGCCGGGCGCAGCGCCGCCAGCAGCCGCGGGACGTCCTCCGGCGTGAGCGCCTCCGGCTCCATCTGGAGGGAGCGCTGGCTGAAAGTCCGCGTGGCGTTGCGGGCCATGTTGGGCCCGAGGAGCGGGGCGAGCCTCGCCTCTATGCGTGCGCTGACGGTGCCGCGGGCCATCCGGAGCCTCGACCCTAGCCCAAGCCCACTCGACGAGGAAGTCGAGCGCCTCTTCGCGGACTGGGTCTAGAATTGGGAACACTCACCGGACCACCGAGGTTCCATGCGGCTTCCCGAGTACGACCAGCTCGACGCGCTCGGGCTGGGGGCGTTGCTGGCGAGCGGGCAGGTGAGCGCGGCCGAGCTGCTGGAGGCTGCGCTGGAGCGGGCCGACGCGCGCAACCCGGCGCTCAACGCCATCGTCCACCGCGCCGACGAGGCGGCCCGTGCTCGAGCCGCGGGGACGCTGCCGGACGGTCCGCTCTCCGGCGTCCCTTTCCTCATCAAGGACCTGCTCACGGCCTGGAGGGGCCACCCCATGACCGCCAGCTCGCGGCTCGGCGCCGGCTTCCGGCCCGGCTTCGACTCCGAGGTGGTGCGGCGGCTCGAGGCGGCCGGGCTCAACCTCTTCGGCATCACCAACGCCCCGGAGTTCGGCATCCTCGCCCACACCGAGCCTCGCCTCCATGGACCCTGCCGCAACCCGTGGAGCACCGGCCACACCCCGGGCGGCTCCTCTGGAGGCTCCGCCGCCGCGGTGGCGGCGCGCATCGTTCCGGCCGCCCACGGCAACGACGGCGGCGGCTCGCTGCGCATCCCGGCCTCGCACTGCGGGCTCTTCGGCCTGAAGCCGACGCGCGGGCGCGTCTCCTTCGCCCCGTCCAGCGACGGCTGGGACGGGATGGCCTGCGAGGGGGTCTTGACCAGGAGCGTGCGCGACTCGGCGGCGCTGCTCGACGTGCTGGCTGGACCGGTCCCCGGCGACACCTTCACGCCGCCCCCGCCGGCCCGCCCCTGGCTCGAGGAGGTGGGGCGTCCCCCCGGCCGGCTCCGCATCGCCTTCACCGAGGGCTCCTTCTTCGGCCGCACCACCCACCAGGAGTGCCGGGCGGCGGTGCGCGACGCGGCCAGGGCGCTGGCCGGGCTCGGACACGAACTGGTCGAGGACCGGCCGCCCTTCGATCGCGAGCCGATGGTCCGGGCCTACCTGGTGGTGGTGGCAGCCGGCGTCAGCGCCGCCGTCGATTCCGTCTCCCGGCTGACCGGCCGCCCGGTTCATCAGTCCCTCCTCGAGCCGGAGACGGCCGGCCTGGCCGCTGGTGGACGGGCCTTCACGGCGGTCGAACACGTCGCGGCGCTCGACGCCACGCGGGCCTGGGCTCGGCGCATCGGCCCATTCTTCGAGCGCTACCATCTGCTCCTCACTCCCACGGTCGGCCAGCCACCGGTCCGGGTCGGCGCCCTCCAACCCAGGCCGCTCGAGGCGCTCGGCATCCGGCTGGCGGCCGCCCTCGGCAGCCGGCGCCTGCTCGACCTGCTCTTCGCCGAGATCGGCGACCGCTCCTTCGAGGCGACCGGCTTCACCATGCCCTGGAACCAGACCGGCCAGCCGGCCGCCAGCCTGCCCATCCGCTGGACCCCCGAGGGGCTGCCGCTCGGCGCCCAGCTGGTGGGTCGCTTCGGCGACGAGGCCACCCTCTTCCGCGTCGCCGCCCAGCTCGAGGCGGCTCGGCCCTGGGCGGGGCGCTCGCCGCCGGGGATCGTCCAATAGCCTCCAGCCCGCCGCGGCCAGCGAGGCCGGGGGCACGGGGTGCGCTCCAGGCGCCGCGTGGTACATTCCACCGGCCGGCCGCGCGCTCGGCCACTTGCAGGAGGGGACGCCATCGCCAGCTCGAAGAAGAAGGCCGCCCGCAAGGTTCCGGTTCACAGCGCCAGGCGCTCCGCCGCGGCCAGGCCGTCGCGCCCGGTCAAGGCCCGGCGGCCGGCCTGGTCCGCCTCCCAGGCCGACCACCCGCTCGGCGAGGGAGTGGCCGACGGCTTCGCCCTGCGCCGCCTGAAGGCCCCGGCCCGCCTCTCCCGGACGCCCAAGAAGGCGGTGCGCGAACTCGGCTGGGCCGCCTTCGGCGAGGTGGCCAAGACGCTGGCCGCCCGCATCTCGGCCCGCTTCCGGCCCGACGTGGTGCTAGGCATCGTCAAGGGCGGCGTCTTCGTGGGTGGCGCCCTGGCCGCCGCGCTGCAGGCCGACTTCCAGACCGTCCGGCTCGAGAAGCGGCGCCGCGACACCAGCGCGCCGGGCCAGCCGGTCGAGCAGCTCCCCGACCTGACCGGCAAGAGGGTGCTGGTCGTGGACGACGTCTGCGCCAGCGGCGCGACGCTGGCCAAGGGGCGCGCCGCCGCCCGCAAGGCCGGCGCCAGGCAGGTGCAAACGGCCGTGCTGGTCAAGCGGCCGGCGGGCGCCAAGCCCGACTGGTTCGCCTTCGAGACCGACGAGCTGATGCTCTTCGGCTGGGACTACGAGCTGCAGGCCACCGGCTCGGTCGACTTCGATCCGAACGAAGCCGGCGTCTAGCTTCAGTCCTCGCGGACCGGACCACACATGCTCCGGGTCGTCATCGGCACCGCGGGCCACGTCGACCACGGCAAGACGGCGCTGGTCAAGGCGCTCACCGGGGTCGACACCGATCGGCTCGCGGAGGAGCGCCGCCGCGGCATCACCATCGAGCTCGGCTTCGCGCACCTGGCCCTGCCCGGCGGAGGCGTGGCCGGCGTGGTCGACGTTCCCGGCCACGAACGCTTCGTCCGCTCCATGGCGGCCGGCGCCGGCGGCCTCGACCTGGTCATCCTGGTGGTGGCGGCCGACGAGGGGGTGATGCCCCAGACCCGCGAGCACCTCGACATCTGCCGGCTGCTCGGGGTCCAGCGCGGGCTGGTGGCGGTGACCAAGAGTGACCTGCTGCCCGGGCTCGGCGTCGAGTGGTGGCCGCTGCTCCTCGAGGAGCTGCGGGCCGCCACCGCGGGCACCTTCCTGGAGGGGGCGCCGGCCCTGCCCTGCTCCACCATCACCGGCGAGGGGCTGCCGGCGCTGCTCGAGGCGCTGGGCCGGCTGGCCGCCGAGGTGACGCCGCGTCCGGCCGACGGGCCGCTGCTCCTCCCCATCGACCGGGCCTTCACGCTCAAGGGCTTCGGCACGGTGGTCACCGGCACGCTCCTCTCCGGCTCCCTCCGCGAGGGGGAGCCGCTGGCGCTCCAGCCGGACGCCCCCGGCCGCGACCCGCTCCGTATCCGCACCCTGCAGGTGCACGGCGCCGCGGTGACGCAGGCGCTGGCCGGACAGCGCACCGCCGTCAACCTGCCTGGGCTGGAGGCCGGCCTGATCTCGCGTGGCCAGGCGCTGGTCCGGGCCGGGGAGGTGCCGCCCTCCTCGCTGCTCGACGTCGAGCTGAACCTGCTGCCGGCGGCGCCGCGAGCGCTCCGCCACCGGGCTCGCCTCCTGCTCCACCTCGGCACCGCGCAGGTGCAGGCCACGGTGAGCCTGCAGGATCGCGCCGAGCTGGCCCCCGGCGCCACGGCGCTGGCGCAGCTGCGGCTCGGCGAGCCGGTGGCGGCGCTGCCGGGCCAGCGCTTCATCCTGCGGGGCTTCGCCAAGCTCGACGGGCGGGGCGCCACGCTGGCGGGCGGGCGGGTCCTCTCCATCGCGGCACCGCGGCGGCGGCGGAAGCGCGCCGAGTCGCTGGCCCAGCTGGCGGCGCTGGCCGGTGAGCCGCTCGATGCCAGGGTGGCGGCGGTGCTGGCCATGGCTGGCCCGGGCGGCCTGGACGCCGGGGCGCTGCTGGGCCGCACCGCGCTCTCTCAGCGCGCGCTGGAGGAGTCGTTGGGCCGGCTCTCGGCCCGCGGCGAGGCGCTGCTGGTAGACCGCGAGGCGCGGCGCTGGGTGAGCGGAGCGGTGGCTGGCGGCCTGGCGGCCCGCCTGGTGGCAGGGGTCGAGGCCCACCACCGGAAGCACCCGCTCGACGCCGGCATGGGGCGAGAGGCGCTGCGCGGGCTGCTCCCGCCGGTGGCCGAGCCGCGCCTCTTCCAGCGGCTGCTCTCCCGCCTGGTCGAGGCCGGTGCGCTGGCGGTCGATGCCGGCCTGGTGCGCCTGCCTGGCCACCGCGCCGTGGCGGGCGGCGCCGCCGACCTGCTCAAGGACCGGGTGGCCGCCGAGCTCAAGCGTGGCGGCCTCACCCCACCGCTGCTCGGCGAGCTGACGCTGACCTGCCAGGCCACGCCGGAGAAGATGGCGGCCGTCCTCAAGCTGCTCATCGACGGGGGGAACGCGGTGCGGGTGGCGGCCGACCTGCACTACGATACCGGGATGCTGACGGGACTGCGCGATCGGCTGGTGGCGCGGCTCCGCGAGCGAACGCAGATCACCACGCAGGAGTTCAAGGAGTTGGTGGGAGCCACCCGCAAGCACGTCATCCCGCTGGCCGAGTACTTCGACCGGGAGCGGGTCACGCTCCGGGTCGGCGACCACAGGGTGCTGCGCCGCGAGCGGTGAAGCGCTACATCGCCACGGCGGTGGCGGCCTGCGCCAGGCGGATGAACGGATCGGCGGCGAGGCCGAAGAGCATCACCACCAGCGCGGCCAGGCCCAGCGCGAAGATCAAGGCCGGCGTGGCGGCCGGCTCCTCGGTCCCCTCGGCCGGCTTCATGTACATGTGGACCACCACCCGCAGGTAGTAGAAGGCGCCGAGGATGCTGGTGAGCACGCCGACGATGGCCAGCGGGTAGAGCTGGGCGCCGACCGCGGCCTGGAAGATGTACAGCTTCGCGACGAAGCCGGCGGTGGGCGGCACGCCAGCCAGGCTGAGCAGGAAGACGGTCATGGCGAAGGCCAGCCCGGGCCGGCGCTTGGCCAGGCCCGAGAAGCGCGAGAGGTCCCAGGGCTCCCTGGGCTCCTCGTCGCCTCGGGTCCGCCCCTCGATGGCGCCGACCACCGCGAAGGCGCCGATGACGGTGGCGGTGTAGGCGGCCAGGTAGAAGAGCAAGCCGGCCAGCGCCATGGAGCGCGCCACCTCGACCCTGGCCGAGACCACGCCCACCAGCAGGTAGCCGGCGTGGCCGATCGAGGAGTAGGCGAGCATCCGCTTCACGCTGCGCTGCGGCAGCGCCAGCAGGTTGCCGAAGACCATGGTGAGCACGGCCAGCACCATGAGGACCTTCTCGAAGGAGAGGTCCTGCACCTCGGCCCCGCCCTGCGAGAAGAGGAAGATGCGGGCCAGCAGCGCGAAGGCGGCGGTCTTGACCCCGGCCGCCATGAAGGCGGTCACCGGCGTGGGGGCCCCCTCGTAGACATCGGGGGTCCAGGCGTGGAACGGCACCGCGGCGATCTTGAAGGCCAGGCCGGAGGCGACCAGGCCAAGCCCGCCGATCAGCAGCATCGAGCCGGCGCCCTTCGGCCCGCCCAGCGCGGCGAAGAGGGTGGTCCCGGTCGCCCCGAAGATCAGCGCGCTGCCGTAGAGCAGCAGCGCCGAGGAGACGGCGCCGAGGATCATGTACTTGAAGGCGGCCTCGGACGGCCGCTTGCCGCGCCGCAGGTAGGCCGCCAGCGAGTAGGTCGAGAGGCTCATGATCTCGATGGCCACGAAGGCCACCAGCAGGTCGGTGGCCATGCCGACCAGCGCCATGCCGGCCGCCGCGAAGAGCGTCAGCGCGTAGTACTCGCCGCGCTCCGCGTTGCGGGCCTGCAGCCACCCGGCGCTCATCAGCGCCGAGAGCGCCACGCCACCGCAGATGATGACGGTGACGAAGGCCGAGAAGGCGTCGACGGTGGCCTGGCCACCGAAGACGGCGCCCGAGGGCGGCATGACGATGGCGGCGGCGGCGGCCAGCAGCGCCGTCACCACGGTGAGGCCGGCCTGGTACCCGCGACGGCCCGAGGCCAGGAAGACCTCGGTGAGCAGGAGCACCAATCCCCCGGCGGCGAGGATGGCGACAGGGACCAGGGCGACGAAGTCGCGGGTCGGGAAGCCGGTCATGTCAGTTTGCCCTTCCGGGCGGCGGGGGAGGGCGCGTGGCCACGGCGGTGCTGACGGTGCCGACCCGCGACGGGAGGCCGAGCCGCGCCTCGGTCTGCTGGAAGCGCTGCACCAGCCGATCCACGGCCGGCTTGGCCGGCGCCAGGAACGGCCCGGGCATGAGCCCCATCACCACGATGAAGACCATGATCGGGGCCATGACCATCCCCTCGCGCAGCGAGAGGTCGGGGAGGCGCCGGTTCTCCTCGTGGCGGATGGGGCCGTAGAAGACCTTCTCCACCAGCACCAGCATGTAGACGGCGCCGAGGATGACGCCCGAGGTGGCCACCACCGAGAGCAGCTGGCCGTTGGGGAGCCGCGACAGGAAGGTGCCGGAGAGGATGAGGAACTCGCCGACGAAGCCGTTGGTGCCGGGCAGGCCGATCGAGGAGAGCGTCACCACCACGAAGGCGGTGGCCAGCCAGGGCACCGACTTGGCGATGCCGCCATAGTCGGAGAGCAGCCGGGAGTGGCGCCGCTCGTAGAGCATGCCCACCAGCAGGAAGAGGCCGCCGGTGGAGACGCCGTGGTTGAGCATCTGGTAGACGCCGCCGGTCAGCCCCTCCGCGCTCAGCGCCATCAGGCCGAGCATGACGAAGCCGAGGTGCGACACCGAGGAGTAGGCCACCAGCCGCTTCATGTCGGTCTGCACGAAGCACATCAGCGCGCCGTAGACGATGCCGATGGTCGCCAGCGTGGAGATGATCGGGCGGAAATGGAGCGTCGCCTCGGGGAAGAGCGGCATGGCGTAGCGGAAGAAGCCGAAGGTCCCCATCTTCAGCATCACGCCGGCCAGGATCACCGAGCCGGCGGTGGGCGCCTCGGTGTGGGCGTCTGGCAGCCAGGTGTGGAGCGGGAACATCGGCACCTTGACCGCGAAGGCCAGCGCGAAGGCCAGGAAGAGCCAGCGCCCCTGCTCGGTGGTCACCTGCAGCGCGCTGCGCGCCTGCAGGTAGTCGAAGGTCCCGCCGGCGTTGAAGTAGACGAAGAGGATGGCCAGCAGCATCAGCACGCTGGCGGCGAAGGTGTAGACGAAGAACTTCACGGTCGCGTAGAGCCGGTTGCTGCCGCCCCAGACCCCGATCAGCAGGTACATGGGGATGAGCATCAGCTCCCAGAAGACGTAGAAGAGGATCAGGTCGAGCGCCGCGAAGGTGCCGATCATGGCGGTCTCGAGCACCAGGATCGCGATCATGAACTCCTTGACCCGGTCCTGCACCGCCTGCCAGCTGGAGAGGATCACCACCGGCACCAGCGCGGTGGTGAGCATCACCAGCAGCAGCGCCACCCCGTCGATGCCGACGTGGTAGCCGACGCCGATCGACTGCATCCAGGCCCGCTTCTCCTCGAACTGGAACTCGGCGGCGCCGGCCGAGGCGTCGAAGCCGAGCCAGAGGCCGAGTGAGAGGGCCAGCGTCAGCAGCGAGACCGACAGCGCCAGGGCCCGGTGCTGGCCGGGCTCGTCGCGCGGCAGCAGCGCGGCGGCGAGGGCGCCGAGGAGCGGGACGAAGGTGACGACGGTGAGGAGGTTCATGGTCACTGTCCACCCATGCCGAGGACGCTCCAGAGGATGGCGACCGCGGCCAGCGCCATGAAGGCGGCGTACCGCTGCACATCCCCGTTCTGGGCCAGGCGCAGCGCCGACCCCAGGAAGCCGATGAGGCGGGGGATGCCGTTCACGACCAGCCCGTCGATGAGGAAGACGTCGGCCACCCGCCAGAGGGTCCGTGCCGTGGCGCGGAGCGGCTGGATCAGCGCCGCGCCGTAGAGCTCGTCAACGCGGAACTTGTCGGCCATGAGCCGATAGGTGCGGGGCAGCGCGGTGGCCAGCGCGGCCGGCAGCTTGAGCCAGCCGCGGCCGTACATGACGAAGCCTGCCGCCGAGCCGCCCACGGCGATGGCCCAGGCGGCGAAGTAGGGCCAGGCCGGGTGCTCGCCGGCGTGGAGGTGACCGACCTCGCGGAGCCGTGCGGTGCCGGGGGCGAAGACCGGGTCGATGTAGCGGGCGAAGAGCTCGGAGACCGGGCCGTGGCCGGGCAGGCCGAGGATCAGGGCCACCGCGGCCAGCACCGCCAGCACCATGAGCGGAACGGTCATGGTGAAGGAGGACTCGTGGGCCTGCTCCGCGGCGGGGGTGCGCGGCTTCCCCAGGAAGGTGAGCCAGTAGAGCCGGGTCATGTAGAAGGCGGTGCCGAGCGCCGCCAGCGAGCCGATGGCGTAGGCGATGGGGCCGACCCGCTGCCAGGCCGGGTTGGAGCTGAAGAGCGCGTTGCCGAGGATGGCGTCCTTCGACCAGAAGCCGGAGAGCGGGACGATGCCGGTGGCGGCGACGGTGGCCAGCAGGAAGGTCCAGTGGGTGTGCGGCATCTTCCTGGCCAGCCCGCCCATCTTGCGGATGTCGGTCTCGTCCCCCATGCCGTGCATCACCGAGCCGGCGCCGAGGAAGAGGCAGGCCTTGAAGAAGGCGTGGGTCACGAGGTGGAGCACGCCGGCCCACCAGGCGCCGCAGCCGACGCCGATGAACATGAAGCCGAGCTGGCTGACGGTGGAGTAGGCCAGCACCTTCTTGATGTCGGTCTGGACGAAGGCGATGACCGCGCCGAAGAGCGCGGTGGCGGCGCCGACCATGGTCACCGTGGCCATGGCGGCCGGGGCCAGCGTGAAGAGCATCGAGTTGCGGGCCACCAGGTAGACGCCGGCGGTGACCATGGTGGCGGCGTGGATGAGGGCCGAGACCGGGGTCGGGCCGGCCATGGCGTCGGGCAACCAGATGTGGAGCGGCAGCTGCGCCGACTTGCCGACCGCGCCGACGAAGAGGCAGAGCATCGCGAAGGTGACGGCCGACTGCCAGGTCCAGCCGGCGAAGATGCCGGCGCCGATGGTGGCGTCGGGGGTGACCACCCGGGCCAGGTTGGCGAGGTCGGCATAGCTGGTGGTGCCGAAGAGGGCCAGCAGCGAGAAGACCCCGATGAGGAAGCCGAAGTCGCCGACCCGGTTGGTGATGAAGGCCTTCTTGCCGGCCTGGGCCTTCTGCTCGTCGGTGTACCAGAAGCCGATCAGCAGGTAGCTGCAGAGGCCGACGCCCTCCCACCCGACGAAGGTGAGGAGCAGCGAGTCGCCCAGCACCAGCGTGAGCATGGCGGCGACGAAGAGGTTCAGGTAGGTG
This sequence comes from Anaeromyxobacter sp., assembly GCA_031427995.1. Classification (GTDB taxonomy): domain Bacteria; phylum Myxococcota; class Myxococcia; order Myxococcales; family Anaeromyxobacteraceae; genus JADKCZ01. Next base: position 10,357 of record JANPOM010000138.1, read on the forward strand.
AAGAAGCGGGCATAGCCGGCGTCGTCCTCGTGCGACATGTAGGACGCCGAGTAGACGTGGATGAGCGTGCCGACGCCGGTGATGACCAGCAGCAGCGTGCCGGAGAGCCGGTCGACCAGCAGCCCCCAGGCCACGGTGATGAGCGCACGGCCGTCGCCGCCGGTGACGCTGATCCAGGGGTCGCCGAGGTAGCGCAGGTTGCGGGTGGTGAGGACCCAGGAGAAGGCGATGGCGGCGATGACCAGTGAGCCGGCCATGGCGCCGATGGCGACCAGCGTGATGTTCGCCTTGCCGATGCGGCGGCCGACCAGCCCGTTGATCAGGGCTCCAGCCAGCGGGAACAGGATGATGGCCCAGAGGCTCGCCTCGGCCGCGGCGGGAGTCGGCAGGAAGGGCATAAGAGTGGGGCGAAGGATTACCCGCTTGGGAAGGCCAAGGCAACGATCTTCTAGTGGCTTTTCCCCGCAGGCCACCTTGGATGCCTACCCGTCGAGTCGATGATCCGGCGGCGTGATATGCGATCCGGAATGAGCCCGAACGACCGAGCCGCAGCCGCGGAGGAGGCGAGGAAGCTCCCCAGGGCCGACCGGCTGCTCGCGGCCGCCGAGCGGGCCGGCCTGGTCGGGCGGCTTGGCCACGGGCCGGTGATGGAGGCGATCCGCGCCGAGCTGGAGCGGCGCCGGGCCGCGGTGCTTTCCGGGGCGCCCTGCCCTCCGGCGGAGGAGATCGAGGGGGCGCTGCTGGCGCGGCTGGCCGCCGAGCTCCCCGGTACGCTGCGGCGGGTCGTCAACGCCACCGGGGTGATCATCCACACCAACCTCGGGCGCGCGCCCCTCTCGACGGCCACCGCCGCGGCCATGGCGGCCGCCGCCGAGGGCTACTCGACGCTCGAGTTCGACCTGGAGCGGGGCGAGCGGGGCGATCGCCACCACCACGTCGCCGGGGCGCTCTGCCGGCTCACCGGCGCGGAGGATGCGGTGGCCGTCAACAACGGCGCCGCCGCCGTGCTGCTCTCGCTGGCCGCCCTCTCGATCGCCCGCCCCTCCGGTCCGCGGCCCGCCCGGGGCACGCCAGGGCCGGCTGGCCTTCCCGAGGTGCCTGGCCTGCCGGAGGTGCCCGGCCTGCCAGAGGTGCCTGGCCTGCCGGAGGTGATCGTGAGCCGCGGGCAGCTGGTCGAGATCGGCGGCGGTTTCCGCATCCCCGACGTGCTGCGCCGCTCCGGCGCGGCGCTGGTCGAGGTCGGCACCACCAACCGCACCTACGCCGCCGACGTCGAGGAGGCGCTCACGCCGCGCACCCGCGCCCTGCTCTCGGTCCACCGTTCCAACTTCCGGCAGGACGGCTTCGTGACCGAGCCGTCGCTGGCCGAGCTGGTGGCGCTTGGGCGGCGGCACGATCTCTGGGTAGTAGACGACCTCGGCTCGGGGACCCTGCTCTCCACCGCCGCCCACGGGCTGGCGCCGGAGCCGACCGTCCAGGAGCGGGTCGCGGCCGGCGCCGACCTGGTCTGCTTCTCCGGCGACAAGCTGCTGGGCGGTCCGCAGGCCGGACTGCTGGTGGGGCGCGCCGCGGCGGTGGCGCTGGTGAAGCGACACCCCCTGCTCCGGGCGCTGCGGCTCGACAAGGTGGCGCTGGCCGGGCTCTCGGCCACGCTGGCCAGCTACGAGCGCGGCGAGGCGCTCCGCGAGCTCCCGGTCTGGCGGGCCATCTCCCGGCCGCTCGGCGAGCTGGAGGCGACGGCGCGGCGCTGGCTGGCGCGGGTGGTGGAGCGGGCTCCGCGCGCAGAGGTACGGCCGGGGCGCTCGGCGGTCGGGGGCGGGACGCTGCCGGGCGAGACCCTGCCGACCTGGCTGCTGGCCCTCCCCTCCTCCGACCCGGCCGCGCTGGTGGCGGCGCTGCGGCGGGCGCCGACGCCGGTGGTGGCCCGCATCGGCGACGGGGCGGTGCTGCTCGACCCGCGCACCGTGCTGGACGGCGAGGAGGCGGGGCTGCTGGAGACGCTCGAGGCGGCGCTCGGCGGGTAGGGCCCGCCTTGACCGCGACGCCGTCGAAGTCCCGGCGCCCCGACGCAAGCTCGGCCTCCTCGGCGCGGGGTCGAGACCGGCGCCCACGCACGGATAGCGAATCCCGCCGCGGTCGGCGCCTCTTTCCTGGAGTCCGGTTGCTTCTTCCCGAAGACCAACCAGACCCGGGTCAGGCGCCCGCCCGTCACCGCGGGGGAAAGGCATTCAACCCGCCGTTCGAGTCCGACAAAATGAGCTACGGTGACTCGGACCTGCTGGTTCAAACCCCGGTTCAGCAACCCGAACGAGGACTCATGGCATCCACCTGGGACGAGCGATTCGCCGGCGAGGGGTACGTGTACGGCACGGCGCCCAACGGCTGGCTGGAGGCGCAGGCGAGCCAGTTCAAGCCGGGGAGCCGCGTCCTCTCGCTCGGCGAGGGCGAGGGGCGCAACGCCGTCTGGCTGGCCTCGCGGGGCCATCGCGTCGATGCCGTGGACGGCTCCAGCGTCGGGCTCGCCAAGGCCCAGCGGCTGGCCTCGACACGGGGGGTGACGCTCCAGGCCACGGTCGCCGAACTGGCCACCTTCGTGCCCGTGCCGGGCGCCTATGACGCGGTGGTGCTGATCTTCCTCCACCTGCCACCGCCGCTCCGCGCACTGGTCCACGCCCGGGCCGAGGCGGCCCTGGCGCCCGGCGGCGTGGTGGTCCTGGAGGCCTTCACGCCACGCCAGCTCGCCTTCACGAGCGGTGGGCCGAAGCAGCTCGGGGCCCTCTACGAGCCGGAGGCGCTGCGCCTCGATCTCCCCGGGATCGCCTGGGAGGTGCTCCGCGAGGAGGAGATCGAGCTCGACGAGGGGCCACTGCACCGGGGGAAGGCCGCGGTGGTCCGGGGCCTGGGGCGACGGAACGAGTGACTTCTCCGGGTCGCGGCGAATCCTCCGTGCGCCCGGTAGCTTCAAGGAGTCATCGGCAGCAACTGCCCGGCGCCGGGGAGAAATTCACCGTCGTCGAGGCGCGGCGGATCATGGAGCGGCTCGGCCTGCGCCCGGGCGGCGGCATCCCGGCGCTCCTCGAGTGCCTGCAGCACCGCCTCTACGCGCGCCTCAACATCCAGGAGGCGACCGAGGTGACCGACAGCCGGGCCGTCTTCACGATGCGCGACTGCCGGGTGCAGTCGGCCCGCAAGCGCAAGGGGCTCCCCGACTTCCCGTGCAAGAGCGTGGGCATCGTGGAGTACAGCGAGTTCGCCAGGGCCGTCGACCCGCGCCTCCAGACGCGCTGCCTCGCCTGTCCGCCCGATCCGCATCCGGACGACAGCTGGTGCAGCTGGGAGTTCACCATCGCCGCCGAGACCGGCGCGCACTGAGCCCTCGCCGGCAGGCGCCTGCCGAGCCGGAGCAGGAGCGGCGGGCGCGGCGGCGGACCGATGAAGGCGCCCGACGAGGGAGGAGCGGGCATACTCCGACCCTACCGCTCGACCGTCGCCATCAGGGCCGGCAGGTAGCGGTCGCCGGCCACCCAGCGCGGATGGTCCCGAGCTAGCGCTCGGCTAGCGCCAGCTCGGGACGCGGACCTGGTGCGAGGGCGAAGGCTTGACGCTGGCCGACCTCGCGCTGGTCAGCGCGCTCCTCTACCTCGACCTCCGGCAGCCGGAGCGGGACTGGCGCGGGGCCATCCGGCTCCGCTCCTGGTGGTCGCCGGCTTCGCCTCGCCGGCCCTGCTGCTCGGGCGCCACCAGCGGGCGGTGGTCTCGCATGAGGGAACGCCGAACGGCGCCGCGGCGATGGAGGCGGTCGTGGCGGCGCTGGAGTGAAGGAGCTGGGCACGGTGGCCCAGGCGATCCTGTCCGCCGGGCAGCTCGCCGCGGGACCGCCCGTTCTGCGATAAGGGGCTCGAGTGACCACCTCCCGGCGCACCCTCACCCTCCCTGCCTCCCCGCTCGCGCCGGCCCGCTCCCCGGCCCGGGTCCTGGTCCGCGAGGCCGGCGCCGGGCCGGCGGTGGTCCTCCTCCACGGCGGCTGGGGCTGGGAGGCCTACCCGTTCGATGTCGCCGCCCTGGCGCGGCGTCACCGCGTGGTCGCGCCGGATCGGACCGGCTACGGCGGCTCGGGGCGCCTCGCCGACCTGCCGGACGGCTTCCACCGCGCCATGGCCGAGGAGGCGCTCTCGGTGATGGACGCGCTCGGCATCGAGCGTGCCGCCATCTGGGGTCACAGCGACGGCGCCGTCATCGCCGCCTGGATCGGCTTCCTCGCCCCCACCCGCGTCCGGGCGCTGGTGCTGGAGGCGCTCCATTTCTTCGCCGCCAAGACCTCCTCGGTCGAGTTCTTCCAGACCGCCATCGACGCCCCCGAGCGCTTCGGGCCGGCCGTGGTGGAGGCACTCCGCCGCGACCACGGCGAAGGCTGGCGCGAGGTGGTCGCCGCCGGCGGGCGCGCCTGGCGCTCCATCATCGCGGCCGGCCGGGCCGGCCAGCCGGACCTCTACCAGGGGCGCTTCGGTGAGCTGCGCGCGCCGACGCTCCTCCTGCACGGCTCGCGCGACCCGCGCACCGAGCCCGGCGAGCTCGAGGCGGCGCAGCGGGCGCTCCCGGCCGCGCAGGTGGCGTTGCTCGACGCCGGCCACTGCCCTCACGCCGGCGCGCGCACCGCCGCCGAGGCCACCCGCCGCGCCGTCGAGTTCCTGGAGGCCCACGCCACCTGAGTGGCGCCCTCGGACCTGCCCCACCCAGCCCTGGTCGTGCGCCCTGAAGCTGGCGTGGATCGCCTCGACCTGCCCGGCCGGCAGAGGCCCGCGCGCCACCAGTTCGACGTTGCGTCGCAGGTGGTCGAGGCTGGTGGTCCCGACCAGCGCGCAGTCGACGCCGGGCGCCCAGGCGGTGAAGCGCAGCGCCACCTCGTACCAGGGGAGCCCGCCGGCCTCGAGCCGCATCGCCTGCCAGCGCTCCCAGTAGGGTTCGACGTACTGCCCGGCCGGCCGCTCCTGGTGGCGCCACGGCGAGTTGGCCAGCGCCCGCTTGGCCAGCACCCCGGCGCCCCGCGCTCTGGCTGCCGGCAGCGCCGACTCGAACCCCCGCTGGTCGCAGAGGTTGACGGAGCACTCCACCGCCCCGATGCGGCCCGAGCCGAGCGCCGCCTCGAGCGCCTCGTCGAGCGCCGCCAGGATCGGCTCGTCGCGCTCCAGGCCGATCCCACAGGAGTGGAGCAGCACCACGTCGATGAAGTCGGTGCGCAGCCGGCGCAGCGCCTCGTCGATGCCCCGGCGCACGCAGCCCCCGGTCCAGTCGGCCTCGCCCTCAACGCCGTAGCCGACCTTGGTGCAGAGCACGAACTCCCCGCGCCGCCCGGCCAGGTGGCGGCCGATCCGCTCCTCGGAGGGCCCGTAGCTCCGCGCCGTGTCGATCAGTGTGACCCCCAGGTCGAGGGCGCCGTGGAGCAGCCGCTCCGCCTCCGCCTCCGGCAGCCGGGCGTCGCCGAGCAGGCCGGCCCCCAGGCCGCGGCTAAGCCGAGGCGCGGGCCCAGGTCGATGACGGTCTGCATCACCGCTCCTCGTCGGGCGTCGGGAGCTGGATCCCCAGCAACTCCGACACTTTTTTTTGGAGCTCAACGAGCCCCTCCGCCCGCTCAGCACGCCGCTGCAGGCGGGCAAGCTACCGCTGCTGCTCAATCACCTTGCGCTCGAGCGGGTGCGGGACCTTCGCCGCCGGCCCCCGCTTCCTGGGGGCGAGCCCGGCCAGGGCCCCGCTGTCGCGGGCCCGCCGCCACTCGACCAGGTGGGACGAGTACAAGCCCTCCCGGCGGAGCAGGGCCCCGATCTCGCCGACCTTGCTGCAGGCGTCGGCCTCGGCCAGCACCTTCCGCTTGAACTCGGCAGTGAACTGCCGCCTCCGGGGCTTCGCGGTCACTTCAGTCTCCTGCCCAACCAAACCCATCTCTGCGCTGCTCACGTGGAAGTCCAAGCTCGCCCTACTACACTAAACTCCGTGGGGGTAACTGTCTCACTCACGTTGGCAGAGAGGGCCGCGCCGCTTCGCCCTTTTGAGCACTAGGAGACGTCGAGAGCGGTGGGGTCCCGCCACTCGGAAGGGAACGATCGGGAACGGCGAGGCGAGGAAAGACACTTGCAACCAGCGCAACAGGACGGCCGTTTGCAGAACCCTTTGGTGCGGCGTATCATAAAAGCTACGGAGCTCCGCCATGCCTCCTCGCCCCAAGACTGGCTTTGACCGCTACTTCGAGCAGCGCCTGGACGACCCGACGTTCGCGGCGGAGTACCGCGCTGCGCGAGCCGAGATCGACGCGATCGACAAGCTCATTCGGGCCCTCGACGCGGCGAGGCTGATAGGCGGGCTGTCCAAGGCCGAGCTGGCGCGCAAGATCGGTGCCCAGCCGGAGATGGTGCGGCGCCTGCTCACCGCAGCCAAGGGCAACCCCACCATGGAGACCGTCCTCAAGGTCGCGTCCGCGCTCGGTTGCCACTTGGAGTTGGTACCCAACGGGAGCAAAGGCGGGGCGCGCAGGATTGCGCCGCGCCGGCATGCCGCGCACCAAGTCCTGCTCCACGACTAACGCACCACGCTGCGCGGCGTCCGACTTCGGTACTCGTCCCCGAGCTGTCGGACCTTCTCGTAGTCCCGCGCCGAGAAGGTGGTCCGGAACCCCTTCTCCATCCCGGTGATGAGCACGATGCTTGGCCCGCCGAGGCCGACGGCCGCCCCGTCGCGCTCCAGGATGCAGAACAGCCTGTAGTGGCGGCGGCCCGGACCGTCCGCCCGGACCTCATAGTAGCCGGCCATGTCGCCGTGCATCGCCTCCCACTTGCCTCCTCCAGCGAAGGAGGGGGAAGGCGTTTCGGCGACGACCTTGACGATGGCCAGGAGGCGGGGGGCAATGGAGCACCCGTCGAGGAAGTCGCGGGCCGGGGCTGCGCCTGACGGGTCATCGGTTCGGTGACGCTGGAAGAGGTGAACCAGCCAGGAGCCTCTCCAGGCCGGTTCGCTGCCTCGCCTTGGGGGCTTACGTCCCATGCAACCCCTCACTTACCGCACGCCTCCGACGAGCCTGGGCGGGGGGTAAGCCATTCAACCCGCCGTTCGAGTCCGATAATGTAGAATATGGTGAGTCGGGGCTACTGGTTCAGCTCCTGGCCCGCCGTCCCCCTTGAAGCTCCCCCAGGCGTCGTACCGGTAGATCACCGGCGCGTCGCAGGCGCGTGCATCAGGATGTGAAAGAGCGGGCCCCGGGTGCCGGCGGCGAGGTCCAGATTCTACCCTGGGGCGAGGTGAGCGGGTGGCGGTTTCCGTCTACAGTTTCGGACCGCGCTCGTGCAGAGCCCCCCAGACCGAAAGTACCACCACGTCCTGGCCATCGACCGCGTAGTAGACGTGGTTCAGCGTCTTGGGCAGGATCACGCGCCGGACCGGAACTTCGAGGTCGCCTTCCTCGTACAGCTTGCCGGCGCCCGGCAACTGGGCGATTCGGTCGAGCGCCGCCACGAACTCCTGCTCGAACAGGTCTGGCGCGGCCAGCCGGTGCCTGCGCCACCACGACTTGATGCGTTTGGCCTCGGCCAGTGCGCGGGGCGTCAGGCGCAGGGTCATCGGTGGGCGCGCAGCTCGGAGAGGGCCGTCGCCGCGTCGACCACCTGGCCGGCCTTCATCTGCCTGATGCTCTCGCGCAGCGATTCGTGCAGCCGCTCGCGCTCCTCGTCGTCGAGGTAGTCCCCGCCGTTGGCGAGAACCTCGTCGAGCGGGACGAGTTCCACTTCCTCGCCTTCAGGAAGCTCGGTCGGCTCGTCGAGCACCAGCCGCCCACCCCTGACCTGTGCCTTGAGTGCCTTCATACGGTCCCCATCATACTCCGACCCCTGACCCAGCGCCTCCCTGCCGGGCGGCCCGAGGCCCCGACCCAGAGAAACCCGGCCTTGGAGGCCACTGGCTTCACCAACGGCTCGTAGTCACAGTCACGGGACCCGGCTGCGGAGTGGACTGCCAGCGGTGAACGGGGCCTGGAGTGGCCTTGAGGGTGGCCGTAACGCGCGGCGACGGCCCACAGGCGAACGCCTCCAACCCGGACCTCGCAGCGCGGAACGGTCTACCTGGCCTCGCTGTCCCTGAAGGCCGCCTATCCCGCCGCCGCGCAGGGCACCCCGAGCAGGACCCGGATCTGGTAAGTGCCTCGCGGGAACACGACGCCGTCGATGCCCTGGCGGAGCTTCGCGAGTGCTTCACGGTAGTCGCGCAGGAAGGCCTTCAGCCGGCCGAGCGCCTCGATGCGCTTCCATTTGTCCCGTGCGGGCACCGGCCCATGCCGATCACTGATTCCGGAGCAAGCCGATCACCCATTCCGGAGCAAGCCGATCGCTGAACGCATGACCCGGTAACCGGCCTCAGGGCGGTCACTCGGAAGCGTTGACGCCGCTGGGTAGTCCGCCGCACATGCCTGTGCCTACCGAAAACCTCATCCGCACGAAATCAGCTGGGGGTAAGCCATTCAACCCGCCGTTCGAGTCCGATAATGTAGAAGGGATGGGCGCCTCTGTCTCTCCAGCGTTGCGGAGCTGGCCCGCGTCGCTACCTCCGACAACTTCTCCGCCGTCTTGCCTCGCTTCTTCGGTTGCTCGTCGCGCGAGGCCCGGGAGGTGGCGGCGGCCATTGCGCCGCAC
>JANPOM010000139.1:0-4203 GCA_031427995.1 Anaeromyxobacter sp.
CTTCGCCGCAGGTGGTACCCGATGACCTACATGGCGATCCCGTCCATCCTGAGGTCGGCCAGTGAACTCCATACGGCGCTCGCGGCCTACGCCGGCCCGAACCGCGACCTTGCCGAGGCCCTGCGCGCACGCCTCGCTGGCGTGGTCGCCAGGCGCGAAGCTCACATCCGGGCTCGAGCGACCCGGTGATCACTGCACCGGGGCGACGTCAGTGGGCGGAGGTCATGACGAAGCTCGCCGCCGTCGCCTGTCCCGAGGCCACCGTGACGGTTGTCGGAGCCGTGGGCGTCGTCCCGAAGGCGTTCACCGCGCTCGGCCCGTTGAAGGTCAGCGTGTAGTCGCCGGGGAAGAGGTACTTGAAGCTGGCGCCATAGGTGATGGCGTCGGTGCTGGTGAGCGGCAGGATGGTGTTGCCCCCGCTCGCGGGAGGCGCGGGCGTGAGCACGGCCTTGAAGTCGGCGAGGGTCGTCGGCGACGGCAGCGTGACGCCTTGGCCGAGCTTCATGGTCACGTTGACGGTCCCAGCCAGCTCGAAGTCGGTGGCCTTCACGACCGGGTGCATGACCCAGGCCCCCGAGTTGCCCGCCTCGTGGCCGAAGCTCTGGGAGACGTCGAAGTCGACGAGCAGCACCGTCGTCGCGGTCCCGACCGTCGCCGCGCCCGCAGGAAGGTCGACCTTCAGGCCGGACTGGGCGTAGCTCGGCATCCGCAGGGTCCCGCCCGCGGTGGTCTCGGACGGCAGGCCTTCATAGTCGGGCGAGGAGGCGTAGATGACCCCGTCGGCCTCGACGTAGCCACCGGTGATGACGAAGCGCAGCTGGGAGTAGGTGCCGACCGGCACTTCGACGTCCTTGACCAGCGTGGCCGTGTCGTTGGCCAGGGTGAGGAGGTCGGTGGTGGTCTTGGTGGTGCTGAGCACGGTGATGCCGTTCGAGCCCACCAGGTCGATCTCGGAGATGGTCACGACCGCCGCGGTGAGGTTGGCCGGAGCGTCCTTCATGAGCACGGTGATCTTGCCGGTCTGTCCGGTGCAGCCCAGTGCGAGAACGAGGAGCGCGAGTGGCGCGGCGAGGCTGGTGCGGGATGCCTTCATGGTTGTCTCCTGGCGTGGCCAGGGAGGCCCGGCCCGCCTGATCTGAGTCAAGCGCTTGAACCCGCGCCCGGCGCCAGAGTTGCGGTTAAGACCCAAAGCGACATTCGGGTCAAGAACCCGGCAGGTTTTCCCAGGTATTCCAGTCACTTCACGACGCCGACCTGGCGAGCGAATGGCGAGTCGGCGAGTCGGCGAGTCGGACGTGTCCGTCCCCCCCGTACCTTAGGGAAATGAAGACCACCGCCCGCCTGACCCACGAGTCCTTCCGTTTCGACCAGCCGGTCCAGACCCACCTCGTCGTCTCGCTCCTGGCGCCACCCCTGGAGCAGCGGGCGAAGCGGCCGCCGGTCTGCGTCATCCCCGTCATCGACGTCTCCGGCTCGATGGCCGGCCCCAAGCTCCACCAGGCCAGGCAGTCGGTGATGAAGCTCATCGACCACCTCGGCCCGCAGGACCGTTGCGGCGTGGTGGTCTTCTCCTCCGGCGTCGAGGTCATCTCCCTTCCCGTCGAGATGGCGCCGCTCGCCAAGGCCCAGCTCAAGCTGCAGGTCGGGGAGCTGCGCGTGCAGGGAAACACCAACCTCTCCGGCGGCATGCTGGCCGGGCTCGAGCTCGGCAACCTGGCCTCCCTGCCCGAGGGGATGCTGGTCCGGGTCATCCTCTTCACCGACGGTCAGGCCAACGCCGGGGTCGCCACCACCTCCGAGCAGCTGCTGCCGCTGCTCGACGCCCACCGCGGCCGCGTCACGCTCTCGGCCTTCGGCTACGGCGAGGACGCCGACCAGGAGCTGCTCTCGGACCTCGCCAAGCGCGGCGCCGGAAACTACGCCTTCGTGGCCAACCCCGACGACGCTACCAGCGCCTTCGCCCGTGAGCTCGGTGGCCTGCTCTCCACCTTCGCCACCGGCATCGAAGTTCGCGTCATCCCGGCGCCGGGCGTCCGCCTGCTCTCGGTGCTCTCCGACGTCGACTCGGTGGAGGAGAACGGTGTCCTCGTCCTGCGCATGGACGACCTGCTCGCCGAAGAGGAGCGCCACCTGGTCCTCGAGGTCGAGCTGCCGGCCTGCCGGGAGCCGGCCACGCTTCCGGCCTTCCAGGTGGCGGGGAGCTACGCGCGGCGCGCCGGCGGAGTCATGCTGACCGACCGCTTCGCCCACGCAGTCCAGGTCGACCGGGTCGAGCAGCCGCTGGCTCAGGCCCGCCCCGATCCGCTCCTCGACGTCATCGTCGCCCAGGCCCAGCTGCTGCGAGCGCAGCTGGACGCCGAGACGCAGGCTCGGCGCGGCGACTATCGCGGCGCCGTGACCACCCTCCCCCAGGCCGCCTTGAGCCTTGACGCCCGCGGGCACGGCGAGGTGGCGAGCGCCGCCCGGGCCATGTCCGAGAAAGTGCGCAACGCCGAGTTATTCGAAGGCAGCGCGTCGCACCGCAAGAGCATGCAGGCCGGCCTCAAGCGCGGCTCTTCGAGCTCGCTCGAGGGCGAGGCGAAGATGCGGCTCCAGCAGATGGGGAAGAAGTTCTCCACCAAGGCGCAGGAGGACATGGACGACTCCTTCGGCAAGCCGCCGGCCCGGCCGGATCCCGGCACGCCCCCTGCGACCCGCGGCGTGAACCGGAAGCGCTCGAGGCGCTGGTAGGGTGGTGACCATGAGTGGCCGCCTGCCGGTCTTCTACTCGCCACGGATGGTGGCGCGCCCCAAAACCTTCTCACCGAGCGCGGCCAAGCCGGTCGCCGTTGTCGAGTCCTGGCAGCGCGCCGGGCTGCCGATCGACATCGTCGAACCGGTTCCCGCCACGGTGGCGCAGTTCAAGCTGGGTCGCCACAGACGCTCGGCTACTTGCCATTCCTTGCCATCTCAACTGCTATTCTGTTGCTATTCCTGGAGGGGAACCGAGGGGCATGGGCGGAGGGTGCAACTCGACCACAGAGACGACGGCGCCTCGCCCTCACGCCGGAAACAGCCTCCCCATCTCCCCGACGAACTCCCAGAACGGCAGCACCTCGATCTCCTTGTCCTTCAGCCGCCGGTCGCCGAGGTAGACCACCAGGCGCCGGTCGAGACCGACCGCCTCGTCGAGCGCCCGTAGCCCGGCGCCGTCCTCGGTCCGCCATCGCTCCGAGCCCTTCACCTCGATGCCTACCCGGCGATCCCCTCGCTGCCAGACGAGATCCACCTCGAGGCCCGATGGGAGGCGCCAGTAGGCCAGCTCTCCGCCGACATCGTGATCGTGGAGGTGTGCCCGGACCTCGTGGAGAACCCAGGTCTCGAGGAGCGGGCCTCGCTCCGTGGCGTGGAGGGGGTCGCGCAGCCTGCCCGAGAGCGTCCGGGCCACGCCGGTGTCGAAGAGGTAGAACTTCGGGTTGGCCACCTCCTTGACCCGCGCCCGAGGTCGCCAGGCCGGCAGCAGGCTGCCGAGCATGGTGTCGCTGAGGACCTCGAAGAACCCCTGCACCGTGGTGCGTGAGACGCCGGCGTCCCGAGCGACGCCGGACACGTTGAGCACCTGCCCGTTGAGCAACGCGGCCACCTCCAAGAAGCGGGAGAAGCCGTCCAGGCTCCTGACCAGCCCCTCATTGCGGATCTCCTCTGCCAGGTAGGTGTCCCGGTAGGCCTCCAGCAACTCGACCCGTCCACGGACCTGGGGCTCGCTGCGAACCGCCGGTAGGCCGCCGAACCTGAGCAGGTCGTCCACCTGCGTGCCGCCTGGCAGCTCCGAGCCCACCAGTGGAAAGAAGCGTCGGCTGGCAGCTCGCCCCGCCAGCAGGTTCACGTCGCGGGAGCGGAGCTTCCGGGCGCTCGAGCCGGTCAGCGCGAAGCGGACGCGCTTCGCGTCGTGGGAGAGCAGGTCATGGACCTCGTTGAGGAGCCCCGGGAGGCGCTGCACCTCGTCCACCACCACCCAGGTTCCGGCCGGGAGCGCTTCGACCTCCTGGCGGAAGAGACCGGGCGCCCGCAGCAGCCGGGACCACTCCTTCTCCTGGAGCAGGTTGAACCAGCGAGCCTTTCCGAAGTGCTGGCGCAGCCAGGTGGTCTTCCCCGTGGCGCGGGGACCGAGGAGGAAGAAGGAGCGAGTCGGCGGCTGGAGTCGGCGGTGGAACATCGATGGCA
>JANPOM010000140.1:0-14968 GCA_031427995.1 Anaeromyxobacter sp.
CGGTGCCGAGGTGACGGCGATGGTGATGGAGCGCTTGTCCCCCATGTCGCGCAAGAAGGTGGTGAAGGGGATGGTGACGTTGGTGTCGAGGTCCATGCCGAGCATGCGCCCGCGCCGCGCCATCACCCCGATGACCGTGTATGGGTCACCATGGATGCGCACCCGCTTGCCCAGCACCTCGTCGAGCGCCACCTTGGGGAAGAGCCGGTCGGCCACGTCGGAGCCGAGCACCACCACGCTGCGCGAGAGCTCGACGTCGGAGGTGCCGAGGAAGCGGCCGGCCGCCACCGAGCCGCCGCCGGTCTCGAGGTAGCGATGGTTGGTGCCGGTGGCGCGGATCCCGGTCAGCTCGGAGTCGCCGGCGGCCACGGTGGTGCGCCTCCCGGCCATGGGGGCGACCGCCATCGCCTCGATGGCCTCGCGCTCGACGGCCTCGAACTCGGGGCGCCCCATGTTCTTGCGGTTGCGCATCATCCACCAGTCATCGCCGGTGTTGAGCCACTGCCACTTGTCAACGTAGAGCGTGTGGGTCCCGAGGTTGCCGATCTGGGTGGCGAAGCTCTGGTTGAGCCCGTCGATGATGGCGACGATGGCGATCACCGTCATCACCCCGATGACGATGCCGAGGGTGGTGAGGAACGACCGCAGCTGGTTGGCGGCCAGCGAGGAGAGGGCGATGCGAAGCCCCTCGACCCACTCCGAGATGGAGCGCTGCCAGGACTTCCTCAGGGCGGGAAGGGTGGTCATGTCCCCACCGCCCGCGGTCCCTGCAGCGCCGCCACCTCGGCCCCGGGGCCGTCGCCCAGCACCCGGCCGTCCATCAGCTTGATGGCGCGGGGGCAGCGGGCCGCCAGCCTCGGCTCGTGGGTCACCAGGATGATGGTGTGGCCCCGCGAGTTGAGCTCGCCGAAGAGCCGCATGATCTCCTCGCCGGTCTGGGAGTCGAGGTTGCCGGTCGGCTCGTCGGCCAGCAGCAGGGAAGGTTCGCCCACCAGGGCGCGGGCGATGGCGACGCGCTGCCGCTGCCCGCCGGAGAGCTCGTTGGGCCGGTGGTGCATGCGGTTGGCCAGCCCCACCGAGCGCAGCGCCTGCTCGGCCATGGCCCGCCGCTCCTTGCGGGAGACGCCGCGGTAGACCAGCGGCAGCTCGACGTTGGCCAGCGCCGAGGCGCGGGGCAGGAGCTGGAAGGTCTGGAAGATGAAGCCGATCTCCCGGTTGCGCAGGTCGGCCAGCTGGTCGTCGCTGAGGGTCTCGACATCGGCGCCGTTGAGCCGGTATGAGCCGGAGGTGGCGGTGTCGAGGCAGCCGAGCAGGTTCATGAGCGTCGACTTGCCCGAGCCCGACTGGCCGACGACGGCCACCCACTCCCCGGCCTGGATGTCGAACGAGACCCCGTCGAGCGCGCGCACCACCTCGCCACCGACCGAGTAGTGGCGGGCCAGCCGGTCGATGGAGATGAGCGGTTCGCCCATGGGGTTCACTTGGCCTTGGCCTTGTCGGGCTCGGCGGCCTTCTTGTCCGCGGGTGTCTCGACCTTGACCTTCTTGCCGTCGGCCAGGTCGCGGGAGAGGACCCGGTACGGACCCTCGACCACCACCTCGCCCTCGGCCACGCCGGAGACGATCTCGATCTCGGTGTCGGAGGCCAGCCCGGTCTCGACCGGGCGCGCCTTGGCCGCGCCGTCGACCACCACGAAGACCACCTTCCGCAGCTTCTCCTTCCTGGCCTTCTTGCCGGGCGCCAGGGGCGGCTGCGGCGTGGTCTTCTCCGGCGAGCCACCAGGGGTGGCGAGCTCCTTCTCGTTGCGGACCGTGACCGCCTGGATGGGGACCACCACCGCGCCGGCCCGGGTGTCGGTGGAGACCGAGGCCTGGGCGCTCATGCCCGGCAGCGCGCCGGTGACCTGGTCTACCAGCGCCAGCCGGACCACGAAGGTGGTCACCTCCTGCTCGGTGCCGAGGTTCTTGATGGTGGCGTTGCGCGCCACCTCGACCACCTGGGCCTTGAACTTGCGGTCGGCGAAGGCGTCGATCTCGATCTCGGCCGGGTCGCCCTCCTTCACGTAGACCACCTCGTGCTCGCCCACCTCCATCTTCATCTCCATCTTGGAGAGGGTGGAGATGACCATCAGCACGTCCTCGGAGAAGTCGGAGCCGCGAACCCGCTCGCCCACCTGCTTGAGCCGCTGGGTGACGATGCCGTCCATGGGCGCGGTCAGGGTGGTGAGCGAGTACTGGTGGCGGGCCTCGCGCAGCGCGGCATCGGCCTGGGCCAGCCGCTGCCCGGCCGAGGCGGCCTGGGCCCGGGCTCCGTCGAGTTCGGCGCGGGCCTTCTCGGCCTCGGCGGCGCTGGCGTTCTGGCTGGCCACCAGCCTGTCAACCCGGGCCAGGTCGGCCTTGAGCTGGGTGACGCGGACGTTCTGCACCTCGGCGTCGGCGGCGGCGCTGTTGCGGGCCGCCTCCGACTGGTTGAGCTGGGCGCCGTAGCGGCGGGCGTCGATGCGGCCGAGCACCTGGCCCCTGGTGACCCGGTCGCCCTCGCGGATCAGCAGCTCGATCAGGTCGCCGGTGATGTTGGAGGAGAGCTTCACCTCGGTGGCGGCCTGCAGCTTGCCGCCGGCGGTGACGATGCGGGTGATCGCCCCCTTGCGGGCGGCGCCGGTCTGCACCGCCAGCGGCGGCTCCGACTTCGGCCTGAGCGAGGCGGCCACCACGCCGGCGATGGCGAGGACGAAGAGGGCGGCGAAGATGCGCTTGGGCCAGCTCATGCGGACGATGGCGATTGCGGCGGCGGCGGGCGGGGTCGCCGTGGGGGTCGGTGGCGTGGTCATGGCACTAGATGGCTCCTCCGACGGCGCGCGCCAGGTCGGCGGTGGCGACGGCGTGGTCGATGCGAGCTTGCACCAGCGAGAGCTCGGCCTGGGTGAACTTCAGTGAGGCGTCGCGGACCTCGAGCTGCGAGGCCAACCCGGCCTCGAGCCGCTGTCGCGCCAGCTTGAGGGACTGTTCGGCGGCGGAGAAGTTGTCGGCGGAGAGGGTGACCTGGGAGGTGAGCGCCACCACCGCCTGGCGGGCCGAGGTGACCTCGCGGGCCACCGCGTCGCTGGTCTTGCCGGCGGTGGCGCGGACCCTGTCGCCGCTCGCCTCGGCGCGGGCCAGGCCGGCCTCGGTGGAGCGGCCAGCGAAGAGGTTCCAGCGCAGCAGCAGCCCGGCGCTGGCGCTGTAGTTGCGCGATGGATCGCCGAAGACGCCGTCGGAGCCGTTGCCGTCGAGGGCCTCCTGGCCGGAGCGGCTGTAGGAGGCCTGCGCGCTCAGGACCGGCAGGTAGCTGGAGCGGGCGGCCGAGACCGAGGCCTCCGCGGCCTCGACCTGGGCCCTGGCGGCGGCCAGGGAGGGGCGGCGCTCGCGGGCCCGGGCCATCAAGACCTCGAGCGGCGGCGGCTCCCCGGAGGGCAGGGCCGTCCCCTCGACCCCGGCCGGGGAGACCACCTGGACATCGGTGTCGCCCGGCTGGCCGAGCGCCAGCGCCAGGTCGGCCCGGGCCAGCACCAGGCGGGTCTGGCCCTGCGCCACCTGGATCCGGTCGTTGCCGAGGTTGACGCGGGCGCTGAAGGTGTCGATCTTCTGGGCACGGCCGGCGGCGTAGAGCGCGTCGGAGCGCTCCACCAGTTCGGCGCTCCGCTGCGCCGACTTCTCCAGCACCTGCAGCGTCCGCTCCGCCTTGACCAGCTCGTAGAAGCGGCGGGTGACGTCGAAGGCGACCGAGAGGCGCGACTCGTCCCAGCCGAGGCCGGCGGCCCGCTCGGAGGCCCGGGCCTGCGAGATGCGGCGGAAGGCGCCGAGGTCGAAGATGGGCTGGGTGAACTGGAGTCCGAAGGAGTAGGCGTTGTAGTCGGTGGCGCCGAGGTTGGACGGGACGATGCCGCCGGTGACCGGGTCGACTCGCCCGACCTTGCTCGGCCCGAAGTACTGGCGCGCGGCCGAGGTGGTCAGGTCGAGCCGAGGCAAGACCCCCTGCCAGGAGCCGAGACCGTCGGCGCTGGCCAGCCTGGCGTCGGCCTTGGCGATGTCGAGGTCCCGGCTCTGTTGGGCGGCCAGCGCCAGGGCCTCGTCGAGGGTGATGGGAGCGGCGGCCGCGACGAGCGGGGTGGCGACGGCGAGGGCGAGCAGGAGTCGGTGCATGGTCATCCCGCGCCCCCGCCCCCGCCCATGCCCTTGGCCGCGGCCATGGCGGCTGCTGGGGCGATCTTGAGGAGGGCGACGTAGGCGACCCAGAGCAGGCCGACCACGGTGCCGGCGCGCCGCCTGGAGGCGCCGGTGAGGCCGATCATCCCGGCGGTCACCAGCGCCAGCGACCAGAAGGAGAAGAGGTCGAAGGAGGAGGCGACGGCCAGAAGGATCGGCGAGCCCTTCTCGGGCAGCAAGGCGCCGAGATTGGAGGGCAGCAGGCGCCCCAGCGCCTCCGGATCGACCGGGGCCTTGGCGACCAGCGCCGGCAGGAGGAGCAGCGGCGCCAGCAGGACCGGCAACAGGCCGTGGGCGGCGACCGCGAGCGTCCCCTTGAAGGGTGGCGCGGTCCCGGCCACCTTGAAGGCGAGCCAGAGGATGAGCGCGGTCGCCAGCACGCTCAAGGCCGGGCTGAAGGCGGAGGCGGCGTAGACGGCCACGCTTCCGACCTTGCGGGCCTTCACGGCCTCCTCTTCCCGCTGGAACGGCGTCATCTCGGCGCCGCCCGGGGCCGACTCCAGCTGCCGCGCGGCCGCCTTCTCGAAGTCGAGACGGGGGACGGCCACGGCGGCGAAGAGCAGCGAGGCGGCGGTGGCGACGAGGATGACGGTCAGGCTGCGACGGCGCTCGATGACGAGCGCGAGGCCGCGGCTCGGGACGGTCAGGACGGCCAGGGCGGCGGCGCCGTCTTCTTTCAGTTCGGTGCGGGACATGGTGGGCTCGTGCGCCCCTTACGTGGGTGCGGGGAGGGTATTTCGCCGCCCCATGCGGCATCGCTCCCGGGCTGTTCTGCCGGAGAACAAGGGAGGGTGCTCGGTCCCTCCCGTGACATCGGAAAAAGCCGAGCAATTCAGGGAGCGAGCGGCGGCAGGCTGGCCAGCCGGGCGCGGTTGTCGGGCACCTCGAAGAAGGCCAGGCCGGTCAAGGGGCGGCTGGAGGCACGCTTCTGCCGCGCGGCGAAGTCGGCCAGCGGTTCCTCGACCACCCGCATCACACCGGGCCGGGAGCTGGCGTGGCGGACCCAGCGACGCCCGTTCTTCACCACCACCAGCCCACCGTGGGTGACGCGGGTGAGCTGGTCGAGCCGCTCCTCGCGGATCACCCAGACCACCGCGCCGTCGGGCAGCCTCGGCTCGATGGCGGCGAGCGCTTGCGGCGGGACCACCTCGACGGTGAAGCGGCCGAGCGGCAGCCGCAGGTCGGGGACGCCGGCGAGGCGGCGGCCGCGCCGGGCCAGCTTCGACCAGCGGGCGTGATCGTAGACGGTGGCCACCTCGACGGCGCTGGCGCCGGCCAGCTGGCGCGAGATGGGGCGGATCCATCCCTTCGCGACGTTGCGCGGAATCCACTGCGAGAGCACCTCGTGGTCGCGGTCGGCCAGCTCGACGGTCGTGCCGTAGCGGAGGTCGTCGAGGGCACGGCGCACCTGGTCCTCGTCGCGGCCGGCCCCGAGCGCCAGCGCGGTCTCGATCAGCGTGACGCAGTCGAAGGCGTCGAGCCTGAGGCGCGGATCGGGGTCCGGGCCGCGCCCCTCGCCGAGCGGGTCGAGCCGGTAGCGGATCCCGAGCAGCGGCGCCGAGGCGGCGGTGGCGCGGGCTCCGCCCCAGGGTGCGGTCGCCGCGGCGGCCAACAGCGGTTGGAGCCGGATGGGGGGGGCGGCGGCGAGCAGCAGGGCGGCGAGGAGATGCGGCACGTGGGTGCGAGCCTACCTCAGCGGGCGGACAGTGAGACCCGGCCGGGATCTGGTATGGGTCAATGTGCGCGGCGCGACCTCTCATACGGTGACGATTCGGAGAAGGATTTTTCAATTCTGCCCAAGCACTTGAAAGTCGGGACATATTCCCTTACCGGGAGCAATCTGAAAGCGGATTCTGACGCAGCGCGCCTTGCGCAATAATCGCTGTTCGACGAACGATTTGCACCGATACCCGCGAAGCCCCCCGAAGCCCACCCACGCCGCGCCCCTTTTGCGGATGCCGGCGAGTCAGTTCAACGGAGGAACACAGACGTGAACAACCTGCGCTCCCTGATGTCCGCCACGCTGCTCGCGCTCGCCTTTGCGGCGCCCAGCGCTCACGCCGCCGATGAAACCCCCAATCCCTGGAAGTTCGAGTTCCACGGGTGGATCACCGCCTCGATGTACTACCAGGATCAAGCGTTCCTCCTCGGTCAGGGCCAGGGGCTGCTCTTCGCGGCGCCGGCGCCGAGCAATTCCGCGCCCTGCACCGTCGCCGGGGTGTTCGTCTGCGCGCCCCCCGCCGCGGGCGGCGGCGGCGCCGTCAAGTCGGGGTCGATGCTGAGCGGCGACGTCCGCAACTCGCGCTTCTCCTTCACGATGGCCGGCCCCAAGGTCTTCACCGACGCCCAGCCGCGCGCATATCTTGAGTTCGACTTCTTCGGCGTGGCCAGCGCCGGCGCCTTCGGCGCCGAGCAGCCGCACCCGCGACTCCGCGTCGGCTTCGCCGAGCTCAAGTTCGGCAACACCAACATCCAGGTCGGCCAGCAGAACCAGCTGGTGGTCGTGCAGATCCCCGGCTCGATCTCGCACATCGCCAACCCGGTCTCTTACGGCGCCGGCACCATCGGCTGGCGCACCCCCGGCATTCGCCTCACCCAGACGATCCCCATCGACGACATGAAGCTCGAGCTGGCGGTCGAGGCCGTGGCCAACAAGTGGAGCAACGGCACCGCCAACCTCGGCACCACCCCGGCCGGCGTCGGCATGGGCGAGGCCTCGGGCCTGCCGATGTTCCAGGCCCGCGCCAAGGTCGACGGCAAGGCCGGCGGCCTCACCTACATGGGCTACCTGGTCGGCGTCTACCACCAGGTTGACCTGGCCGGCTTCGGCGGCGCCTACACCATCCCGGCCTGGGCCGCTGGCAAGAAGAGCATCTCCGGCAATGTCTTCGAAGTGGGCGGCAAGCTCACCTTCACCCCGGTCGCGCTCTCCTTCAACTACTACATGGGCAACGCCACCGCCAACATGCTCGGGTCGCAGCTGATCTTCGGCGACATCGCGGACACCGGCTACTGGGTCCAGCTCGGCGGCAACTTCACCAAGGAGATCTCGCTCAACATCGCCTACGGCGCCAACACCCCCGATGAGGCCGACATCCGCCGCGTCGTTTCCAACGGCTCCGCCGCCAACCCGAACGGCGCCGGCGCTCGCCTGGACAACACCGTCCTGGGCGGCATGCTGAAGTACCAGGAAGGCGGCTATGCGCTCGGCCTCGAGTACTGGGCGAACAAGACCACCTGGGCCACCACGCCCACCGGGGCGAAGTCGTCGACCAGCACCGACGCCATGCAGGTCATCGCCACCGCCGCCTACTTCTTCTAGGCGACCGACGGTTTCACGGAAGCCCCGGTCCCGCTCAGGCGGGGCCGGGGTTTTTCGATTTCGGCGCCCGATTCCCCGCGGGCGCGGCCGCCGCGCCGGACTACAGCATGGCCTTGTGTGGCAGCGACTCGCGCCAGCCGCTCGGCGTGATGACCGTGTAGTTGAGCTTGCGCTGCAGTTCCTTGACGGTCTGGCTCCCGGCGTAGGTGAGGCCGGAGCGCAGCCCGCCGATGAGATCCCCGACGATCCGGTCCTCGTCCTCGCGGTAGGGGACGGTGGTGGAGATTCCCTCGGCGGTCTTCCACTCGGCGATGCCGCCGTGGTGATCGTCGGCCACCTCGCGGCTGGCCATGCCCCGGTAGGTCTTCACCCAGCTCCCCTCGGCGTCCTTCACCCTCTCGCCCGGGGTGGGGCGGGTGCCTGCCAGCATGCCGCCGATCATCACGAAGTCGGCGCCGAAGGCGAGCGCCTTGACCACGTCGCCGGCATAGCGGATGCCGCCGTCGGCCACGATGGAGCGATCGCAGCGGGCGCAGTCCTGGATGGCGGTGAGCTGCGGCACGCCGTGGCCGGTCTTGAGGCGGGTGGTGCAGACGCTCCCCGGCCCGATGCCGACCTTGACGATGTCGGCCCCCACCGAGGCCAGGTAGTCGGCGCCGGCGTAGGTGGCCACGTTGCCGGCCATCAGGCAGGCGTTGGGGAGCAGCTCGCGCAAGCGCTTGAGGGTCTTGCCCATGTAGCGGGCGTGGCCGTGGGCCACGTCGACCACGAAGAGATCGGCGCCGGCGTCGCGCAGCGCCTCGGCCCGCTGCAGCTCCTCCTCGGAGGTGCCGACCGAGACGAAGGCCTTGGAGGTGCAGCGCCGGTACTCCTCGACGTTGCGGTCGACCGGCATGAAGCGGTGGAGCACGCCGATGCCCCCCTTGCCGCCGATGAAGTTGGCCATGGCCGACTCGGTGACGGTGTCCATGTTGGCGGTCATGACCGGCAGCGCCAGGGTGAGCTTGCCGCTCCGGTCGGTCACCGTGGTGTCGACGTGCTGCCGCGACTCGTAGTGGTTGTAGGCGGGGACCAGCAGGATGTCGTCGAAGGTGAAGGCTTCGCGCATGGTGGCGGTGCTCCGGGGGTGCGGCGGCGAGTGGGCCGGTGGCGAACGCGCCGTCGGCTATTGCCGGGGGGCGGCTGGGGCTGTAGGGGCGGCGTAGAGATCGAGGACGCGGTCGAGGGTGCGGCGGCAGACGGCGCAGAAGGGGACCGCATCGCGGGAGAACATGACGCAGTCGGCCTGCGGCCGGTAGCTGCCGGAGGCCTCGTAGTTGGCCCCCTCGAAGGCGCCGACCGGCCCGTTGAGCGGAGAGAGCAGCGCCGTCTCCTCCTTCTGCTGGAGCCTGAAGAGCGCGTCCATCTCCCGCTCCGGCCCGTTCCGCTTGCGGATCGCCTTGCGCTGGGCCTGGATCTCCCTGGCCCGGGCCGTGAACTGCTCCTTGGGCCAGGGGGTGGGGAGCGGCGTGCCGGGCGAGACCAGGTCGGCCCACTTGGCCGCCGTGGGGTCGTTGGTGACGTTGGCCTCCCAGGGCTCGACCCGGTCGGTGGCCGGGAGGTAGGCGGTCTCGCTCGTGAAGTACTCGTCGGCCAGCGCCGCCACCGAGTGGCCCAGCTCGTGGACGAAGACGTACTCGGCCCAGGCCGAGCGGGCCGCCACCGTGGTGTAGAGGTTGAAGATGCCGCCGCCGCCGTAGGTCTCGGCGTTCACGAGGATGGCCACCGCGTCATACGGGGCGAAGGAGGCGACGTCTCGCAGCGAGCGGTTCTCGAAGCTGAGCAGGTAACGCTCCGAGCCGAAGGCGTCATAGGTGGCGCCGATCCGGCTGCGCCGGTGGAGGCCGGTGGAGGGGCGGGAGACACCGGACTGCTCGCTGGGCGGGCAGAGCCCCCAGACGTTGAGGTCGCCGCGCCGCGACCTCCAGGGCTCGACGGCGAAGAGCGCCTTCATCAGTCGCCGGGCGTCGGCCTCGAACCGGCCGCGCTCGGCCGCGGTGTAGCCGTCGCCGAGCAGCAGCAGGTCGAACTTCTGACCGGGCGACCCGGAGCGCTGCAGCGCCAGCACCGGGCCAGGCGAGGCAGGCGCGGCGCTGTCGATGAACGGGTCCTTCGGGTCGATGCGGAGGGCCCAGACCTCACGGAAGGACTGGTCCGGCCCCCGCTTCTTCAGCACCACCTTGACCGGCACGCTGGGCGCCGGGAAGCGGATCGACTCGGAGAAGGTGCGGGCCAGGCCGCGCGCCTCCTCGGTGGTCTCCCACTCTCCGTAAATGGAGGCGAAGCCGCGGGAGTAGAGGAGCGCGTCGCCGCGCTGCTCGCGGACCTCGAAGAGGTACTTGCCGAGGCCGAGGTCGTCGAAGGGCCGGTCGGGCCGGCCGGGGAAGGGGAGCGGCTCGAGCACCAGCCGGTCGAGCGAGAACAGCTCGTTGCTGGCGGTGCCGGAGTGGAAGTAGTCAACCCTGAAGGCGCGCGGCGAGGCGGCCGGGCCGGCCGGGCCGGTCGAGGGGACGGGGACGGGGGCGAGGGCGAAGGCGAGGGACGCGGCCAGGGCGGGGAGGGCGAGCATGGGACCCGGTCATACCGCGCCGGGACCCCGCCTGCCGCGCTGAGAGGATTGGCGCTCGCGGCAGGCCTCTTGCCCGGCCTGGGGCACGACCTGCCTCCTTGGGAGCAGGGGCCCCTCGCGGGTGATCGGCGCCAGCCTGTTGCGCAATCCCCGCTGCGCGATCTAGCCTGCTCTCCTGATGCCGCCGCTTCCCCCAGAGAGGCCCCAGACGCCCCGCCGGTTGCCGGCGGAGCTGCTGTCCTTCAAGCCGTGGATGTTGGCGCTGGCCGTCTTCACCGCCTGCGCGCTCGCCATCGCCATCATGGAAGACCTGCGCTCCCCGCGCGACATGTGGGCGCAGAACGGCGCCGTCTCGCGGCGCTGAACCTCACGGCGCCTCATGGCGCCGGTGGCGATCGCAGCCCGTAGAGCTCCAGGTCGAGACAGGCGCCGAGCAGGCCGCCGTCGCAGGCCCGTCGCAGCAGCACCGTGGCGCGGGGACGGTCTACCGGCACGCCTCCACCGGCCCAGAGCAGGATGGCGAGGTCGTGGCAGGCCCGCGCCTGCCCGGCGGCGCAGGCCCGCTCGTAGAAGGCCTCGGCTCGGACCCCGTCACCGGTGATCACCAGCCCCTCTTGCCAGGCCCGACCGGCCCGGTGGCAGGCCTCGGGCTGCCCGCGCCCGCAGATGAGCTCCAGCAAGGGCAGCGTCGGCGACCCCTCGAGCAGGGCAGCTGGGCCGTCCGGCAGGTCGTCGGCGGCGGCCAGGCACGGGCCGGGCCCGAGCGCCCCGCAGGAGCCGATCAAGAGGGCGCGCCCTCGCGGCCGATCCCTGACCAGCCCGTCGCCGCGCAAGAGCGCGCCGCCAAGCCGGGCGCAGCCTTCGCTCGACCCGAGGGTGCAGGCCTGCTCATACCGCTCGGCGGCCCGGCCGAGGTCGTGGGGGTGGGCCGCCTCGGTGCGCCGCTGGTCACCGGCCTCGACGCAGGCCGCGCCGCTGTGCAGCGCGCAGCCGCGCTCCAGCCAGGCCAGCCGCTTCGGTCCGCCGCTCCCGGCGAGCCGCGCCAGCGCCAGGCAGCCGTCTCCGGCGCCGAGGTCGCAGGCCCGCTCCAGCAGGCCGCGCCGCCGGGCCGGCTCCCCGGTCAACTCGGAAAGCGCCAGGCAGGCGCCACCCGAACGCTCGGCGCACCCCTCGCCGAGGAGGAGGCGGCGGCGGTTCGGGTCGATGGTCCGGCTCGCCAGCCGGTAGCAGGACTCCCCGTGGCCGGCCTGGCAGCCCCGGTCGAGGGAGCGCTCGGCCCGCGCCACGTCGGCGGGCAGCCCCTCCCCGGCCAGCAGCAGGTCGGCCAGCGCCGCGCAGGCCCGCCCCACGCTGCCGCCGCAGGCGTCATCGAGCAGCCGCAGGCAGGTGGCGTCGTCGGCCCGCTCGGGCGAGGGGGCCCCCAGCGCCGTGAACCTGTCGCAGGGGCCGGTGGCAGGGGCGGCCAGCGTGGCCGAGAGCAGGAGGGCGAGGAGCAGGGCGGCCAAGTCTAAACCAATGTCGACGCCGGATCAGGGCCAGGCAGTTGACTCGCCGCACCGGGTGGAGTGACAACCTTCCCATGCGCTCCGACACGATCAAGAAGGGGTTCGAGCGGGCCCCCCACCGCAGCCTGCTCCGCGCCGTCGGCCTCAAGGACCAGGACTTCGACAAGCCCTTCATCGGCATCGCCAACAGCCACATCGACATCATCCCCGGCCACTTCTTCCTGCAGGAGTACGGCCGCATCGCCAAGGAGGAGATCCGCAAGGCGGGCGGCGTCCCCTTCGAGTTCAACACCATCGGCGTGGACGACGGCATCGCCATGGGCCACGGCGGCATGAAGTACTCGCTGCCTTCGCGCGAGCTGATCGCCGACTCGGTCGAGACGGTGATGGAGGCCCACCAGCTCGACGCCCTGCTCTGCATCCCCAACTGCGACAAGATCGTCCCGGGCATGGTGATGGGGGCGCTGCGCGTCGACGTGCCGACCGTCTTCTGCTCGGGCGGGCCCATGAAGGCCGGCGTCCTCAATGACGGCTCCTCGATCGACCTGAGCACCGCCTTCGAGGCGGTCGCCAAGCGGGCCCTGGGGAAGATGACCGACGAGGAGCTCTACGAGATCGAGTGCAAGGCCTGCCCCTCGGGCGGCTCCTGCTCCGGGATGTTCACGGCCAACTCGATGAACGTGCTCTGCGAGGCCATGGGGATCGCGCTCCCCGGCAACGGCACGGTGCTGGCGCTCACCCCCGAGCGCGAGGCGCTGCTGCGGCGGGCCGCCCGGCGCACCGTCGAGATCGCCACCCGGCCCGAGTTCCGCATGCGCAACATCCTCAACGCCGACGCCGTGCAGAACGCCATAGTGGTCGACATGGCCATGGGCGGCTCCACCAACACCATCCTCCACCTGCTGGCCATCGCCCGCGAGGCGGGCGTGCCGCTCGACCTGAGGGACATCGACTCGGTGGGCGCCAAGGTGGCGCACATCGCCAAGATCGCGCCATCGCTCTCCACCGTGCACATCGAGGACGTGCACCGGGCCGGCGGCGTCTCGGCGGTCTTGAAGGAGATCGCCCGGCGCGGCGATTCCGTCCGCACCGGCGCCATGACCGTCACCGGCGAGACCATCGGGGAGCGGATCGCCGGGGCCGAGGTGAAGGACCGGACCGTCATCCACGACCTGGAGCACGCCTGGAGCCCGGTGGGGGGCATCGCCGTGCTCTTCGGCAACCTCGCCACCGAGGGGTCGGTCGTGAAGACCGCCGGCATCGAGCCGGGGATGAGGAAGTTCACCGGCAGGGCGGTCTGCTTCGACTCGCAGGACGAGTCGGTGGCCGGGATCATGGCCGGCAAGGTCAAGCCGGGCGACTTCGTGGTGTTCCGCTACGAGGGGCCGCGTGGCGGCCCGGGCATGCAGGAGATGCTCTCCCCCACGGCGCTGATCATGGGGATGGGGCTCGGCGACTCGGTCGGGCTGGTCACCGACGGCCGCTTCTCCGGCGCCACCCGCGGCGCCTGCGTCGGCCACGTCTCGCCCGAGGCGGCCGAAGGGGGCGCCATCGCCCTGGTGCAGGACGGCGACCCGATCACCATCGACGTCGAGACCCGGGCCTTGACCCTGGGCGTCTCCGACGCCGAGCTGGCCACCCGGCGCGCCGCCTGGAAGCTTCCGGAGAAGCCCATCGCCTCGCGCTGGCTCCGCCGCTACGCGGCCCAGGTGACCAACGCCTCCAACGGCGCGGTGCTGGTGGAGCGGTAGGCGGTCCGGGTGAGGTGGCCCTGCTCCCCGGCGCGGTGAGGTCAGCGCCTCGCGAACAGCGCCGTGGGGCCGCTCCCCTCGGCGCGGGCCCCGCCGCTGGCGGCCAGGAGCTCGAGAAGCTGGAAGACCGGCTCTACGACGTCGCCGGCCCCCGCCTCTGACGTCATCGCCCCCGCGCCGCGCTGCTCCGGCGTGAGCGCCGCCAGGAGCTTGCCCTGCAGCGCCAGCAGTTCGGTGGCCGCCTTCTTGCCGGCCTCGACGCCGGGCTGGTGGTAGGCGTTGACGCCGATGAGCGAGGCGTAGAGCCCGACCGCCCGCTCGAAGAGGGCGATGAGGGCGCCGACGGTGCGGGCGTCTACCCGCCGCACCGTGATGGTCAGCGAGGCCCGGCCGTTCTCGGCCAGCGCGGCGCGGGTGCCGAGCAGCAGGCCGTGCAGGTAGTCACCGGCGGTGACCCCGGGCTCGACCTCGAGCGGCTCGCCGCCCGGCTCGAGCACGCGCACGAAGGCGGCGAAGAAGTCGGGGACGCCGTCCCGAAGCTGCTGCACGAAGGCGTGCTGGTCGGTCGAGCCCGTGTTGCCGTAGACGGTCAGCCCCTGGTCGACCCTGTGGCCCCGCAGGTCGAGCCGCTTGCCGATCGACTCCATGATGAGCTGTTGCAGGTAGCGCGAGAGCAGCAGCAGCGAGTCCTTGTAAGGCAGCACCACCATGGCCTTGTCGCCCACGCCGCCGGTGGCCTGGTACCAGGAGAGCGCCAGCAGGGCGGCCGGGTTGGCCAGCGCATCCTCGAGGCGCGTCGCCTCGTCCATGGCTGCGGCCCCGGCCAGCAGCCCGTCTACGTCGAGCCCCTGCAGCGCGGCCGGAAGCAACCCGACCACCGAGAGCTCGCTGGTCCGGCCGCCGACCCAGTCCCACATGGGGAAGCGGGCCAACCAGGCGGCGGCTTCGGCGCGCTGGTCGAGTGACGAGCCGGCCTGGGTGATGGCCACGGCGTGGCGGGCGAAGGCGAGGCCAGCGCGCCGGTAGGCCGCCTCGACCGCCAGCATGCCGTTGCGGGTCTCGGGCGTGCCGCCGCTCTTGGAGGTGACCAGCACCAGCGTCTCGGGGAGCGCGGGCCCAAGCCGGGCCAGCACCCGGGCGAAGCCATCGGGATCGGTGTTGTCGAGGAACCAGGGCGTGAGCCGGTCGGTGCCCGGCCCGCCCAGCGCGTCGGCCACGAACATGGGTCCGAGCGCCGAGCCGCCGATGCCGACGCAGAGCAACCGCGTGAAGCGCGCCGCCTTCTCGGGCTTGACCCGGCCGGCGTGGAGGTCGGCGCTGAAGCGCTTGACGTCGAGGAGCGCCCCCTCGATGGCCCGGCGCAGCTCTACGCTCGGTGCCAGCCCCGGGGCCCGCAGCCAGTAGTGGCCGACCATGCGCCGCTCGTCGGGGTTGGCGATGGCGCCGCCCTCGAGCGCCTTCATGGCGGCGAAGGCCTGCTGGAGTGGCGTGGCCAGCCGCTCGAGCAGGGCTTCCTCGATCTCCATGCGGCTGGCGTC
>JANPOM010000141.1:0-1784 GCA_031427995.1 Anaeromyxobacter sp.
AGGCCCACCTCTCCACCTGCGAGCGTTGCCGGGCCTACGAGGCCACGGCGCGCCGGACGGAGGCGGTCATGCGGAGCGAGGCAGAGGCGGTGGCGGGCAGGGTCGATTGGGGACAGGTGGATCGGGCCATCACGGCGTGGCGGCGGCGGAGCACCGTCGTGCTGGGAACCTGGGTGGTGCTGGGCCTGATCCTGGCGGCACAGGCCTGGCGTCACCACGGCGAGCCCGGGCCTGCCGAATACGCCAATCTGGTCGTGGGCCTGTTCCTGGCGATCCTGGTCATCCGGCTGGTTGTCGACGTGGTCCGGCGCAAGCGCATCGC
Source organism: Anaeromyxobacter sp. (assembly GCA_031427995.1). GTDB lineage: Bacteria > Myxococcota > Myxococcia > Myxococcales > Anaeromyxobacteraceae > JADKCZ01. Next base: position 323 of record JANPOM010000141.1, read on the forward strand.
GGGCATGGCCCGGGGGCCCCTGCTCCTCGACCTGCTCCGGACCGATCTCGCGGAGCGGCGCCGGGCCATCGTGGCGTCGCTGGTGCTCTTCCCTGTGCTCACCGCCTTCTTCGTCTGGGAGGCGCTGGTGAGCTCCGACGCCGGCCGCCGTCCGCTGTTCGGTGTCTCGGCCCTCATCTGTGTCGCCACGTTGCTCGCCATCTGGTTCGTGAAGCGACCGCGCCTCGCCCGAGAGCAGGCGGCCTTCGACGGTGTGTCGGAGCGGCCGGCGAAGTGAGCCGCGCCTTTCCCCAGCTCGCTGACGGCGCCGAGGCGGCGGTGCTGGCCGGAGTCCGGCGGGGCGGGGAAGGTCGAGGCGTCGCCTTCGAGGCGCTCTTCCGGGCCCTCCGCCTCCCGGTGCTGGGGCTCTGCCTCCACGTCACTGGCCGCCGCTCCGACGCTGAGGATGCTTTGCAGGACACCTTCCTCGCTGTCCACAGGGCTCTCCACGTCTTCCGCGGCGAGTCTGGGCTCTCCACCTGGGTCTTCCGGATCGCCCTGCGGGCCGCACTCCAGCTCCGGGCCCGCCGTCGCGACCACGTCGAGGTCGACCCGGAGACGCCGGCCCCGGGCGGCGGCGAAGCGACCTTGGTGGCGCGCGAGGAGGCGCGGCGGGTCCTGGCGGCGCTCGGGGAGCTGTCGGCCGAGCACCGGTCGGTGCTGGCCCTCTTCGCGCTGGACGGCCTGGGCCACGCGGCCATCGCCGAGATCCTCGGCGTTCCGGAGGGGACGGTCTGGTCCCGCCTCCACGTGGCGCGCGCCAGGTTGCGTGAGATCCTGGAAAGGCCGGAGTCGGGCTGAGGTGAGGCGCGGCGACGTTCGTCGTCCCGGCGCCGGCCTCCGTCCTCGCCGACGCAAGCAGGGGAGCGTGGCGCGGCGAAGGCTCCGGAGTGGCCCGTCCCACTTGGGTGTGATGCGCCTTCGCGGTCCCGAATATGTCAGACCCGCATGAGACGATGCGTGAATGACAACCCACGCGCACCCGACCTCTTCCTCGGCCGCGGCTTCGTTGCACGGAGCGGCCACACCCTCTCTCGAACTCCTGGAAGCACGGCAGCTGCGTGATGCGCTCAAGCTCCTCCTCCGCAAGGAACAGGCCGCCATGGCCGACTTCCTCATCGCGCTCGCCGACTTCGACCGGCGCCGCGGTTGGGAGCCGCTCGGCCACGCCAGCCTCTTCTCGTTCCTGAACGTCGAACTCGGTCTGTCGAAGGGCGCGGCGTTCGTCCGCTCTTCCGCGGGCCGGCTCATACAGGCCTTCCCGGAGTCGCTGGTTCCGCTGAGGGATGGGCGCCTCTGTCTCTCCAGCGTTGCGGAGCTGGCCCGCGTCGCTACCTCCGACAACTTCTCCGCCGTCTTGCCTCGCTTCTTCGGTTGCTCGTCGCGCGAGGCCCGGGAGGTGGCGGCGGCCATTGCGCCGCAC
>JANPOM010000142.1:0-3247 GCA_031427995.1 Anaeromyxobacter sp.
GACAGCCTCATCCTGGCTGCCACCAATCATCCGGCACTTCTCGACCGGGCCCTGTTCAGGCGCTTCGACGAGACCATCGAATACCGCCTCCCAGCCGCCGACTCCGCGGAGCGGGTGATGAAGGGCCGTCTGGCACTGCTCGACACGACCAGCGTGAGCTGGGGCGAGGCAACCGCCGCCGCCGCTGGACTCAGCCACGGAGACGTGGTGCGGGCCTGCGAACAGGCCGCCAAGAACGTCCTCCTCGCGCACAAGCGCGGAATCGACACCGCCACCTTGGTGGAGGCGCTGGCCGATCGCCGCGCGGCGCACGGTCCCTAGCGAGACCCACCCGTGACGGCGCCGCGGAATCGAAGGCACGTCCTGGTGCCCACCGCACCCGCAGTAGAGCCCTACACCCCGTACCGCCCCGTCTTTGGTCGCGACCAGTTGGAGCCGCCCCCGGGGGGCCGGCCGGCGCACGGTGCGAAGCTCGCAAGATCTCTCAGGCTGGCTACAAGGGACGCGAAAAGGCAGCGCGTTGCCGCGGACTTCGAGGTGCACGGCGCGAAGCCTGGCGTGTACCTTCAGTTCGAGAGCGTGTGCTTATCCGGTTGACTCCACCGCCCACGCTCCGCTACCGTCTGGGGTCATGGGAGGTTCGCTGCCGTGCGCCATCGCCACCTGAACCACGAAGACCTCACCCCTGCTGCTATCGATGACATCATCGACCGCGGCCGATGGGCTGACTGGGGTGAGCTTCGGGTGGCGGCGCTCGACTCGCCCGAGGTGCTGAGGACCATCGTGCGGGTGTGCGAGCCCCGCGTCCAAGACCCCTACGCCCAGCGTCACCACTTCTGGAGGCTCTATGCCCAAGCCCACCTTGCCTGACTGGGAGGATGTCCTCTCGGCCGCGGTACGCTTGCAGGAGATCCTGCCGGAAGCTGTGCTCGTGGGCGGCACCGGCGCGGCGCTGCACGTTGGCCATCGCATCTCCGTGGATGGCGACCACGTGCTGACGGACCTCCGCTCGCACTTTGATGAAGTCTTGGCGCAACTCGAGAGCGTGGCGGGATGGAAGACCGCCCGGGTTCAGAGGCCCGTTCAGATTCTCGGGAGTTTGGACGGGATCGACACGGGGGTTCGGCAACTCTTTCGGACCGAACCCCTGGAGACGACCGAGATCGAGCACCAGGGGCGAATGGTTCGGGTTCCCACAGAGCCCGAGATGTTGCGCATCAAGGGTGTGCTGATTCTCAAGCGAAACTCCACGCGGGACTACCTCGACTTCGTGGCCATCGCGGATCACCTTGGGGATGAGCGGAGTGCAGACGCACTTCGGTCGTTCGACCGGCTTTATCCGCAGGCGTCGGGCGAGTCGGCTCTTCATCAACTCCACGTCCAGTTGGCGACTCCGTTGCCCTTCGACCTGGCGAAGACGAAGCTCCCGGAATACAAGCACCTGGCCGTGCGGTGGCATCGCTGGGAGGCGGTCACCGATCGGGCCGAGAAGCTCGCCAGGACCCTCTTCGACAAGTTGGCAGTGGCGCCGCCAGGGCGGGCTCCGCAGCGGCCACCACGGGGGCGCGGCGGGCCGGGTCTCTAAGGCAGTCGGGCCCGGCGCTACTGTCGCCCAGGCATCTCGGCGAGTTCCCTGTAGGTCACCGTTTGGTGCGTCGCGCCGAGGCCCAGGAGGGTCTGGAATGCAGCCATCGGCGTCGAGCGCCGGTTGAAGCGGAAGGCGAACTCGTCCAGGTAGGCTTGGAGATGCTTGTCGCCGACCCCGTGGTGGGTGCCTCGGAGCCAGGTCTGAAGGTTGCCAAATACCCGGTGGACGCGAGGAAGGATCACCCCGGCGCGCTCCGGGAGCCCCTGCACGCTCCTCTTGTGGCGGTAGCCGGCTTCAGCCACGTGCGTGTAACCGGCCCATCCATCGGTTCTGATCGTAGCTCCCAGCGCCACGTTGTCTCGAATGAAGGCTACGAGCGACTCCGCCGTGGCATCAGGGATGACGCGCAGCCGCACGCGACCTGAGCCCTCGCCGCGGACCTCCACGGCCGCGACAACTACCACCTTCACCCCGAGGGTTCTCCCCCCCCGCCGGCCCGTCACGGCTCCCCCCAGGTAGGCCTCGTCTACCTCGACTGTCCCGGTGAGAAGTTCCCGCCCTGGACGAACCATGGCGCAGCGCAACTTGTGAAGCATCAGCCAGGCCGTCTCGTACCGCCGGATGCCGAGTTGTCGCTGGAGCTGCACCGCGGAAAGGCCGGGTGTGTGGGTGGCAACCAGATAGGCGGCCCAGAACCACTGCGGCAAGGGTGTCTTGGTGCGATGGAGGACCGTTCCGGCCGTGACTGAGGTGTCCAGACCACAGGACTCGCACCTCCAAAGGAACCTCGAGGGGAGTTCGGTAGCTTCCGGGTGAGCGCATCGAGGACACCGGAAACCATCCGGCCATCTCGACTCGGCCAAGTAGCGCCTACACGACGCCTCGTCAGGGAAGCGCCGCTGCAACTCGAACAGCGATCGTGGAAACGTCGGCCGGGGCACCCTTCCTTAGTTACGGAAGTCACATCGTGGAGTCAACCGGATAAGCACACCGATCGACTTCATCTTGAACGCCTCGGACTTGCGGTGCTACTTCAGGGCACCGCTCTTATCGATCCACCCCGGCCTCTTGACCCTGGTCGAGACCGAGTTTCCCCAGGGCACCCGGCAGGGGAACGAATGGGTGTTCAACTTCAGCGACGCCCAAACCTGCATGCAGCTCGTCAACTTCGTGAACGGACGGCTGAGAGAATTCATCGAGAGCAGGCCGGGCGGCCGGGGCCAGACCGTGGTGCCGCAAGTGTCCGTGACGTTGGTGGAGCCGGAGTCCGTTTCGGGCTCGGTCTACTGGGAGGGCGACAGGGCCCGCGCTCTTCATGAGCAGGTGGAGCGAAGCTCGGCGGCGAGGGGAGCGTGTCTCCGCGGTCAAGGTACTCGGTGCGCTGTGTGCGGCCTGCGAGTTCGAGAGCGCTACACCGGGCTGTCGCGGGAGGTCGTCGAGGTGCACCACCTGCGGCCCGTGTCGGACACGACTGGGCCGTACCAGCTGAACCCCGCCACGGACCTGGTGCCGGTCTGCCCGAATTGCCACCGGGTCATCCACTCCCAGGTGCCGGCGGGCCGGTCACGGTCACCCACCCGGAGATGAAGCGCTACTTCATGACCATCCCGGAGGCCAGCCAGCTCGTCCTGCAGGCCGGCACCATGGGGGAGGGCGGGG
>JANPOM010000143.1:0-10433 GCA_031427995.1 Anaeromyxobacter sp.
GTTGGCCGAGGGCCCCAGCAGCATGCGGATGCCGATGGCGCGGAACTCCTGGGAGGCCACCTGGCCGAAGGTCTGGAGCACCGCCAGGTCGTTGGCGGCGGCGAGGGAGAGCTCGTTCGGCCACTGCGAGAAGTCCCTGGCTTTGACCCGCCCGTTGCCGGTCGAGTGGGCCGGCCCGCTCGAGATCATGAAGGGGATGCCGAGCGCGGAGGCCTCGCTGGCCTCCTGGACGGCGTTGGCCCAGGCGGCGCGCAGGAGGATCTGGGCGCTGGCGGCACCGACCTGGCCGAAGCGGACGCCGCTGGTGATGAGGACCTGGGTCGCGGGCAGCACGTTCGGGCTGGCCGGCGTGGGGCTGTCGGCCAGGGCCGGGTGGAGCAGGATGGCCTGCTTCTGGCTGGCGCCCATGCGGCTCACCAGGTCCGTCGCGCGGGCGTCGGCCGTGAGGGTCCAGTCCTCGTAGGGCTGCAGCGCGCTGTCACCGTTCAGGTCCTTGAACTGGAGGGTCACCGGGCACAGGACCAGCGGATCGCCACCCAGGCTGGCGAAGCTGGTGGTGAAGGTCTTGACGGTCTTGGACCGCACCCCGAAGGTCGGCTGCGCCGCGATGAGCCGCGCCTTCTCCGCCGTGTTGGCCGCCTTGTCACACTCGGCCACGGTGGTGACGCAGACGTTGCTGGTGCAGCTGTCCCCCGCAGGGCAGTCCGCGACCTTCCGGCAGGTACCGGCCGCCAGCGCGACGCAGGCGCCGGCGTCGGAGCAGTACTTCCCGGCAACACAGTCCGTGTGGGTGGTGCACTCGGGGGGCGGTGGTGGGGGTGGCGTGCTGCTGCCGCTACCACCGCACGCCATGAGGCCGACGACCGCCACCGCCAGGAGAAGCTCTAGTCTGCGCGTCATGGTCAATCCCTCTCGTCCGGTCCCGCCGTCGGGACCCTGCCCACAGCCGAGCTGCACCCAATCCTGCTGCCCCCGCGCTCGGGAGCGGTTCCGCGACCCGCCGCGTCGATGGACGCGGTGGGCCCCGGAACCGCGGAGAGGAGGTTCCGTGCCGGTGGCCTGAGCCCTCGGTACGGCGCCGCCTCTCCGGCGGCCTGCTGCTCCTCCGGCTAGTTGGCCGGCAGGTTTCCGCCCGAGCCGATAACGTAGGTCGGGAAGGACGAGTCGTTCGGGACGTCCTCGAACTGCGCTTCCACCGCCGCATCCGAGCTGGGAATCTCGATGGGGAGGCGGGCCGCCCCGTAGGTCCAGCCGGCAATCGGGCTCCTGTTGAAGACGAAGTCGAGGATGGCGCGATCGTACGCGCCGAAGTCCCCCACGACCGTGTCCACGCCCACGTGCGCCGTCGGCGTCCCGGTGGTGACGATGGTCTGGTTCACGTTGACCTGGTTCGAGACCAGCGGGTAGCTCCCCGGAACGCCAGGAGTCTCGTCGAGGGTCGTGAGCCCGTTGATGAACGGCTTCAGGATGGCCGCGCGGTCGAGGTGGACCACCAGCACGATCTTGAGCGCCGCGTTGACCGGGGCGACCACTGCGCCCGTGGAGTCGGTGTACCCGTCACGGGCGCGGAACAGGTCGATGACCCGGTTCCGGTCCTTGATGGCCGGTGCGATGGTGCTGTCAGTCGAGCCGCTCGGGAGCGGACCGTCGAAGGAGAGCGGCACGCCGGCGTCGAAACCGAAGTAGTCGCCCTTGCGCGCCGTGATGCGGACCACGGCGATGTCGGCGCCGACCAGCGTGTTGGTGGAGACGATGGGGAGGGTGAAGCCGTTGGTGCCGGCCACGCCGCTCCCCGCCGCCGCGTAGTTGTAGTCGAAGAGGATGCGGCTGTACTGATCCGTCCCCGCCAGGCCATCGGTGACGCCGTCGAAGTAGACCTCGATGGTGCCGTTCTTGTTCGCGTCCGAGCTGAACTCGTTCAGGTCAGGCGCGCCGGCGGTGCCGCCCGCGACGTCGATGTAGCGCGACTGGGAGATGGGCAGGCGACCGGCGTTGGTGGTGCCGGCGTTGCGGAGCATCACCAGCGCCTTCTTCTGGGCGTCGAAGCCGGCCTGCATGGTAGCAGGCGAGCGGACCACCGCAGCGGCCACGGCCGGGTCGGCATAGGGGTTCTCGAAGAGGCCGAGCTTGAAGGTCATCTCGAGGATCTTCCACGCAGCGCCGTCGATGTCCGCCTCCGTGAGCAGCCCTTGGTCGAAGGCGGCCTGGACGTTGACGTGCGAGTCGCGACCGAGCTGGTGCGAGCCGGCCAGGATGAAGGAGGCAGCCTTCTCCGCCGGCGTGAACATCTCCAGGCCCCACGCTGCGCCTCCTGCCGAACCCCAGTCACCCGTGATCATCCCGTCGAAGCCGAGGGTCTGCTTGAGGTAGGTCTTCATGAGCGTGGGCGAGTGCGCGGCGCCGACGTACTCGGGATCCCACGCCGGGACATCGTAGATCGAATAGCAGGGCATGACCGCAGCCGAGCCGGCCTCGATGGCCGCCTTGAACGGGATCTGGTGGTACTCGAACATCCCGCCCGGATAGACGTTGAGCTTGCCGTAGACGGAGTGGCTGTCCATGCCGTCCTTGTCGGCCCCGGCGCCGGGGAAGTGCTTCATGGTGGCGGCGATGCCGTTCTTCAGTCCGCCACCCCCGCGGGCGCCCTGGAAGCCCTCGATCTCGGCCTTGACGTGCTTGGCGGCGTGGTGGGCGTTCTCACCGAAGGTGTTCTGGACGCGCGACCAGCGGGGCTCGGTGGCCAGGTCGGCCATGGGGCCGAGCTGCCAGCGGATGCCCATGGCCATGAACTCGGCGCGGATGGTGTTGCCGAAGGCGAAGGTGGCGTTGGTGTCGTTGATGGCGCCCATGCCGAAGGGCTGCGGCCAGTGCGACACCTGCGTGGTCGGGGTGCGGGAGCCGTTGTTGCCGCACATGGTCTGGGCGCCGGTGGTGCCGTTGGTGCAGGTGCTGATCGAGTGGATCGGGTCAGCGGTGACGACGAACGGGATGGCGAGGGGAAGCCCCTCGGCCAGCGCCTGGACGTTGTTGATGTAGGTCGTCCACTGGGCCGAGGTGATGCTGCCGAGGCGGATGAGCGCCTGGCGCCGGTTGTCGACGGCGATGGTGGCGACCGCCTGGCTGATGTCACCGTTGGGCGTTCCGCTGCCGATGGAGTTCTCCTCGGACATGAGGCCGACCTTCTGCGGAACAGTCATCCTGGCGGCGAGGTCCTTGGCGCGGCAGATCTCGAGATAGCGCCAGTCCTCGTACTTCTCCAGCGTGCCGTTCTTGTTGAGGTCGCGGAACTTGAGGCCATCCACGGTGATCTCGGTGACCGCGGTGTAGGGGACGTCGATGTTCGGCGTAGTCGAGAGGCCGTCGTGGTTGTAGGTGTAGGCATTCCCGCCGGCTACCGGGTTGGTCGGCCGCCCGCCGTGGTTGACGGCGTAGTCGAGCACCGGCTGCGAGGTGTAGGCCTTCAGGTTGCAGTCCACGACCGTTGGAGGCGGGGGCGGGACCATGGCGCTGATGATGCAACCGCCGCCGTAGCAGGACCAGCCGGTGGGGCAGAAGCCGGCCTGGTTGCCGGCGCTGCAGATGTCGGCCTCCGCGACGCAGCCGCCCATGAAGCAGGTCTGGCCGGCGACGGCGCAGGTGCCGTTCGGCTCCGCGACGTTGCAGGCCACGGGCGTCGGCACGGACGTGCTGAGGATGCAGCCGCCGCCATAGCAGGCGAAGCCCGCCGTGCAGGTGCCGCTCGGATTGGACTGGCTGCAGAGGCTCGACGTCGCCACGCAGGAGCCCTGGAAGCAGCTCTGGCTGGTCGGGCAGGTGCCGAGCAGCACGGTCGCGCTACAGACCGGGAGCTCGGGGACGATGACCGTTTCCGTCTTGGTGCAGGCAGCGAGGCTGAGCGCGAACAGCGCGGCCGTGGCGACCCTGAGGGATTGGATTCGCATGCATCAGCTCCTGGAAATGCTTCGTGGGGACGGCCTGAAGCGGGGACGATGGCAGGATTCGCGGCACACGATGCCCGTGTAGCGAGCGGTCGGCTTCCGCGTTCTTGTCTCCCACTGTCGCTTTCTTGTGCCTGGCGGCATCCCGCCTTACCCTTCCGCCGAGCGCCAGCGCCTCGATGGCGACCCGTTGCCACACCTGCGACCCGGTGCGCCTTGTGACCTGCGGCGGCATTCGGCTAGCCTCCCGCGCGATGCCCTCCCCCCAGCCTCTCATCCTCTCGAGACTCCTGCCCGGCGGCGGGGTGGTCGGCCTCGGTGACGAGACGGTGGCGCGCGCCTCCTTTGCGAGGAACTGGGGAGGCATCCGCGCGACCCAGGTTCACCTGGACGGGGGCGAGACGCCCGGGGGTGCCCTCGTCAACAACCTCATCTCCTTGAACCTGGGTGCCGAGGCGGTCTGCGAAGCCAACTTCGAGGGGCGAGGCTGGGAGAGCTACCGGACTCCACATCACGGGGTCTGCGTCCTCCCCGCCAACCTGATCCACTCGGCCCGGTCGAGTGCGGGCGGCGATTTCCTCCTGGTGGAGGTGGCACCGGCGTTCGTGGAGCAGGCGCTCGGTGCGGCTGGCGAGCCCGCCTCGCTGCCGCTGGTGCTCGGTTCCCGCGACAGCTTCGCGGAGCACGTGCTGCTGGCGCTCGCCGATCAGGCTCGGCGGACCGCGCCGTCCACCGCCCTGGCGGAGAGCCTGGGCACGGCCCTGGTCATGCATTTCGCCGAGCGAGGCGTCCTCCCCGAGGCTCCACCCGCTCCCGTCTCACTCCCCAGCCCCACGCTCGGCAGCGTGCTCGAGTACGTCGCCCGGCACCTGGACACCCCGCTCTCGCTGGAGCGGCTCGCCTCGGTGGCCGGCATGGACCTCTACCGCTTCGCCCGCGCCTTCAAGCAGAGCACCGGCTCGTCCCCCCATCGCTACCTGCTCGAGGCCCGCATCAACCGGGCCAAGGAGCTGCTCCGCGATCCATCCCGCTCCATCACGGAGATCGCCCTGCAGACCGGGTTCGCCACGCCCAGCCACTTCTCGGTGACCTTCCGGCGGATCGCCGGCGTCACCCCACGAGCCTTCCGCGCCGGGCAACGCTAAACAGGAGTTCGCGAATCGCGATCAGCCGGGGCGACCTGCGGACGGCGCCTGCCGGGGCCCGGCGGTTCGGGTCCGCTCCGGCCGCAACGCTGCGCTGCGCCACGAGGTGCTGCTGGGCCTGCGTCGCGCGGCCCATGAACGAACGTGGGCGGCTCGGGATGCGCCGCCAGCGGATCGACGGCGCGCCGGGCGGCCGGGTGCTCATCGGCACTGCTCGCGGGCGGCCTCGCGTCCCGACCGCCAGGCCCTGACGGCAGCGGCGCCTTACCGGATGACGGAACCGCTCGTTCGCGCCGCACGTCCCGCTGGCCATCGGAGCCGCCGTGGGGCGAAGCGGGCATGATCGCGTGCGGCTGCGGGCGGAGCGTGCCGGTACTGCGCCGCTCCAACTCGACCCGCCCTGCAGCAGGCGTGACAGCCGGGGAGTCCCGGAGACGGGCCCTTCGAACACCACGGCTGTGCCAGGAGATCGAGGCGCTCCTCGCATCTTGCGGCGGCGCCACCAGAAGCCAGCGCCGTCGCGGTTGGGCCGCAGGCGATCTGACCGCGTAGCCCACGAGGCGGCGCAGGCAAGCGGTTGGCGTCCAGGCGAGTTCTTCAGTCTCCTCGATCCCTCCTCCGCTGTTTCCGAATCACGATTGGTCGTTTAGGTGCCGACCCGGACCGCGGGCGGCGCCGACCGGGACTGGAAGATGGGCGAGCCGCGCTTGCTCGAGGCGAGCGGCAGGTAGCGCTCCGTGTCGTACATGGTGGCCACCTCCACCCTGCGTGGACCCACCCTGGGATCGGGGATGGGCACCAGGTCATGGGCGCCGTTCACGAGCGCCGCCATGGCGCCGCCAACGCCCTCCCGCACCGCGTCGATCGCCATGGCGTCGAAGGTAGCGGCCACCAGCCTGTCGACGAGGTCGGGACCGCCGGCGCGCAGGTCGCAGGTCTGGTCGAAGACCGCCGTCTCGGTCCCGGTGCGCCACAGGAGCTCGCGCGCCAGCACCTCGGCCACGTTGGCCACCTTGCGCCGGCCGTGCCCGTCGGCCGAGCCGTACTCCTGGACCTGGTAGCCGTTCCAGCTGGCCCCCTCGGAGAGGATCACCGCCGCGACGCGCGACGGGTTCTCCTTCCGCTCGGCCGAGAGCATGTCGACGGGCCTGGCGAGGTCGAACCGGTGCTCCGGGATGACACAGGGGCTGCTCGTGGCGTCGGCGGTGATGAGCGCGGTGAAGCCGGAGGCGCGCCCGAAGACCTGGAAGATGACGAACCGCTCCCGGGCGCCCAGGGCCGTGCACTGGCGCCGGATGGCGTCACTCGCCTCGGTGGTGGCCGTGGAGTACCCGACGCAGTACTCGGTCCCTTGCACGTCGTTGTCCCGGGTCTTGGGGATGGCGACGACCTTGATCCCCTGGCCGGCCAGGTGCGCCGCCGAGGCGATGGTGCGGTCGCCGCCGATGCAGAGGAGCGTGTCGAGGCCCAGGCGGTCCAGGTCGCGACAGTTGCCCCGGTTCAGGTCGAGGCGGAAGCGCGATCGGCTGGCCGGTTCGTCGAGGTTCACGTGCGTGAGCCCCTCGAAGCCCCGCTGGATCCCCATCATGTCGAGCCCGTGATCGGCGCCGCGGTTGACCACGTTCTTGATGACCGAGTTGAGCCCGGGGACGTCGCTGGCGTCCGTGAGGATGCCGATTCGCCGCCTGCCCATCGAGGTGCCCTCTCCCCCGCGCGCAGCGCCCGCTCGCGGCATTGGACCGTGAGCTGGGCTCGGCCGTTCGGGTCGAAGACCAGCTTGTGCGAACCCGGGGCGCCGCGCTTCCCTGTTCTTGGCAGCGACTGTCGCGGACTTGCACGCCTCAGGGGCCGACGAGGCGGAGCACCAGCTGCAGGCCGTGCTCGACGCCGGTGGTGCGGGGCAGGAGCAGGGTGCGGATGCCGAGGTGGGCCGCTCCGGCGTCGTCATGGGCGTTGTCGCCCACCATGAGGGCCCGTCCCGGTGGGACGCCGAGCGCGTCGAGCGCCAGCTGGAAGATGGAGCGCTGCGGCTTCACCGAGCCGACCTCGAAGGAGAGGATCACGGCGTCGAAGGAGAGGATCACGGCGTCGAAGAGGTCACCCATGCCGCCGCGCACCAGCACGCCGCGCACGTCGACGCCGACGTTGGAGATGAGGGCCAGCTTGCGGCCGCGTGCCTTCAAGGCCCGCAGGGTCGGCAGCGCGTCGTCGTAGGGGACCCAGGTCTCCAGCATCACCTCGTAGAGCGATGCCGACAGCTCCTCGTCCACCTCGGGGACCCGGTCCATGAGGGCGTCGTAGACGTCCCGGTGCCGCCGCGAGGAGAGGTCCCGTTGGTTGTCGGGGTCGACCTCCAGGACGTGCTCCCAGATGCGGTTCATCCAGTCGGCCAGCTGGCCGGCGCGCGCCGCCCCAAGCGTCTTCCTGGGGGACCCGGCGCGACCGGCGTGGCGCCAAGCCAGCTCCAGCCAGGCGTGCGGGTTGCCCTGGTCGACCAGCGTGGAGTGGAAGTCGAACAGCACGGCCTCGATGGGGGCCGGCCCGTCGAGCGGTCGCAAGGTCATGGCCTCGACCCGGGGCGCCAGGCCAGCTCCCACCTCCGCCCCGCCACCGCGCTCGGCGCCTTGAAGCTGGCCTGCTCGAGGTTCCGGCGCACGCAGCGCACCGCGTGGTCGTCGAGTGGAGTCGGCGCGATGCCGGTGGCCTCCGCCGTGGAAGGGCCGGCCGCCGCCACCTGCACCTCCACCACCCTCACGCCCCCATCCATGGTCTCGAGCGTGAGCAGCAGCTCGGCGTCTCGCAGCTGGCAGCCGTCGATGCGGGGTTCAAGGGACGCGAGCCCTGCGAAGACCTCCTGGCGAAGCGGCTCGAGCGCCGCGGCCCGCTCCGACATGGCGCTCGGATGGTCTGGCCCGGGCGCGGACCCTCGAGCCACCGGCGTCGACTGGAGCGGCGCGGCATCGGGAGGCTGGGCGGGTGCCTGGGCCAGAGGCTCGGCGGGTGCAGGTGCCCTCGCCAGGCCGGCCGGACCGCCAGGCGCCGTGCGCTCCGCCCACCGGACGGCGAGCAGGCTGACCGCGAGGAAGACTGAGATGCCGGCGATCCCAGAGACGATCCATCCCTTCGTCGTCACCTCTCCACCCCTTACCAGGTCGGCGCGGCGCGCCCCATCGGTACGCCGAGCGCCGCGAAGTTACGCTCGCGTCCGCGAAACGCCAACCGGGTCGGACTACTCCACCTCGACCCATTCGCCGCGGTCACACGAGGCGGCCACGGCGTCGAGCACCGCCTGCACGGCGGCGCCGTCCCTAAAGTCGGGGCGGCAGCGCGGTCCGCCGCGGATGGCCGCCATGAAGGGATCGGTGAGGCGGCGGTAGGCGGCGGTGCGTCCGGCCAGGCTGTCGGCTGCGTCCAGTCCAGCGGACAGGTCGGCGTCGAGCGCCATCCGCTCCAGGCCGGGCCGGTCGGCGCGGCCGGCCCAGAGCCGGCCCTCCCAGGTGGCGTCCAGGCCCGGTGCGGCCTCGTAGACCAGGCTGCCCCGGTCGCCGTGGAGTTCCACGCGCTGGAAGTTGGCCCGCCCGGCCACCAGCTTGCTGGCCTGGAAGACGCCCTGCGCGCCGCAGGCCAGCTCGGCGAGGAAGGCGCAGGCGTCGTCGGCGTCCACCGGCCTGCCCTGCCGCTCCCGGTGGGCGGTCTGCCACTGGCCCGTCACCCGGGCGAAGTCACCCAGCCACCACTGGACCAGGTCGACGAGGTGAGAGCCGATGTCGCCGAGGGCCCCGGTCCCGGCCTCGGCCCGCCGCATCCGCCAGGCCGCCGGCTTGTCCGGCTGCAGGTGCGAGGCGCTGAAGTAGCGGGCATCGACGCGCAGCGGCCGGCCCAGGAACCCGGCCTCGACCAGCCGCTTCACCTGCGCCGTTGCGGCGAGAGCCCGGTGGGTGAAGAAGGTGAGCGTCTGCCGGCCGGTGGCCTCGGCGCGGTCGGCCAGCTCACGGGCCTGCGCGGCGTCGAGCGCCAGCGGCTTCTCGCAGATGACGTGGGCGCCGGCGTCGAGGGCGGCCAGGGCGATGGGGTGGTGCAGGGCGTTGGGCGTGACGATCACCACCACGTCGAGCCGCTGGCGCGCCAGCAGCTCCCGCCAGTCGAGGTGGCGACCGGGCACCTCGTACCGATCGGCCAGCGCAGCCAGCCTCCCGGGCGTCCGCCCGCACAGCGCGACCAGCTCGACGTCGCCGCGCGACCGGAGCCCCGGGAGGTGCTCCAGCTCGGCCCACCACCCGGTGCCGACCACTCCGACCCGCAAGCGTTCGTTGCCCATTCCCGCTCTTTGGCAGAACCGCTGGTGACGCGTCCAGTGCTGTTCAATCCCCTGAACCCCGGATCCAACGAAGAAACCCCCGGCCACCATGTGGTGACCGGGGGTCGAAACTGGAGCGGGAAAACGGATTTGAAGTGTAGTGACGGTGGGTGAACAACCTCAAGCAGGACGCGCTGTTGCCCTTCAACCCGCCGTCAGCCTTCCCGTTTCCCGTTCCGTCTCCTTCCGCCTCGTCCCGGCCTGTTCCGGCGTTTGGAGCAGGGTCGGGGCACACGGCCGGGCGCCGTCAGACCTCGGCCAGCCGCGCAACCATGTCGGGGTACCTGCGGACGAGGCCGATCAGCAACGCTGCCTGGGCGTTGGGCTTGGCGCGCCCCTGCTCCCAGTTCTCCAGGGTGCGCGGATTCGTGCGCAGGCAGGTCGCGAAGAGCGCGGCGGAAAGGTGCAGCTGCTTTCGGACCCGGACCAGCTCGGCAGGAGACACGTCCGGGGGGGGCTTGAAGGTGATCGCGTGAGTGCGGAGCGTGCGCTTCCCCTCGCGGGCTCCGGCCAGCGCGGCGACTCCCTCGCTCAGCTCGGCGAAGAGGTCGCGACGGGGAATGCGCTTCGTGGCGGCGGGCTTTCGGGTGGTCTTCATGGGGACTTCCTCGCTTTCAACTCTGCCTTGAGAACTTCTCGGACCACCTTGCGTTGCTCCGCGGTGAGGTCGCTGACCTCACCCTTCCCGTACAGGGTGAAGAGCCAGAACTGGCGACCCGGCGCCCACCAGAAATAGATGACGCGCAAGCCGCCCCGCTTGCCCTTCCCTCGTCGGCCGTCCGCGAAGCGGACCTTCCGAAGGCCTCCCGTGTCTCGAATCACGTCACCTGCCTCCGGGTCAGCCATGAGGGCCGCCTGGAGAGCTGAGAACGCCTCGTCGTCGAGGTACTCCGACCGGTGGCGCTCGAACGCCGGGAGCTCCACGAACAGGGCCTTCACTCGACACAGTATACGCAGATTGCGTAGTTACGCAAGTAGCGTACTTGCATCAGG
>JANPOM010000144.1:0-16948 GCA_031427995.1 Anaeromyxobacter sp.
AGCATGGCCACCACCGGGATGACGGCCGTGGTGTAGCCGGCCCGCCCGGCCCCGATGCGCTGAAGCAGCGTGAGGTAGCTGACGAAGGCCACCACCGAGCCGAAGACCGCCAGGTAGCCCAACGAGAGCAGGTAGGGCGCCCGGGCGTCGAAGGCGAAGGGGACGCCGCGCACGGCGCACCAGCCGACCACCAGCAGCGAGGCGTACCCCATTGAGATGGCGGTGCCCGGGACCACCGCCACGCCCCGTGAGAAGATCCGCTGCGAGAGCAGGTTGCCGGCCGCTGCCACCACGGTGCCAGCCACCGCGTAGGCGACGCCCGGGAGCAGGCCAGAGTCGCCGCGCAGGCCGCTCAGCTCCGGCCAGAAGAGCAGGCTGACGCCGGAGACGCCGAGCACCGCGCCGAGCAGGACCGCGGCCGGCACCGGCGTCGAGAAGAAGAGCCGGGCGCCGAGCAGGTTCCAGAAGACCATGAAGGAGAAGAGGACGGCCACCAGGCCGGAGGTCAAGGTGGCCTCGGCCCGGTAGACCAGCACGTAGTTGAGGCCGAAGAGCAGCGTTCCGAGTGCCGCCAGGCCGAGGTGATGGCGCCCCGCCAAGCGGAGCGGAATGCCGCGCAGCAGGCACCAGCCGAGCAGCAGCGCCGAAGCCAGGGCGAAGCGCCAGGCCACCGAGACCTCCGGCTCGACCAGGCCGAGCTGGAACTTGATCACCAGCCAGGTGGTGCCCCAGATGAAGGAGGGGATGGCGAAGAGCACCAGGCTGCTGGTGCCGGAGGGGCGGGACGCGGTGGTGGCGGAGGCCGGCATCGGGTGCGGGACTATAGGGGCACTAGTGCCCCGACCCAGGCATGATGATGTGACGAGAGCGCCGAGACCGAAGCGAGGTTGGCGCCCGAGGAGGGAGCAGAGGCACCCGAGCGCTGCTCAAGGCGCTGGGAAAGGGACCTCCACCCGGTCGAGGGCGTAGTCGTGCGCCTCGAGCGCCGCCCGGTCCATGGTCCCGGCCCCGACGCGGCGGACGACCTCCTCCCGGGGAAGGTCGAAGATGGCCTCCAGGATCTGCGCGTGAAGGCCGGGCCTGGCCTGTCCGATGATGAAGAGCACGCGGGCGCTGTGCTGGACGTAGCGGGGTGACAGCAGCTGCCGCTTGAGCAGCTCCATGATCACCGGCGCCTTGGCGCGGTCGAAGCGGCCGGGCGCGCCGCTCCTGTCCTGCTCGGCGAAGAAGGCCGCCGTCCACTCGTCGTGATAGGTGAAGACCTTCTCGAAGAGGGCGCGGTCGAAGCGGGCTCCGGCCTTGACCGGCTCGGCCTTCCTCCCCAGCACCACTCCGTCCTCGGTGAGCTCCTGCCGGAGCAGGTGGCCGTCCCGGGTGATGGGGGCCTGGTGGTGGGCCAGCGACCAGAGCCAAGACACGTAGATGCGGTAGGTGGCGAGGTCGTTCATGAAGCGCAGCTTCAGCTGGTAGTCGTCGATGGCGGCCGCGAAGTTGCCGTTCAGGATCTGGAAGCCGTAGTTGGCCGCCATGTAGAAGGAGTGCTGCACGTGCTCGATGGTGACCTCGCCGGTGGCCGGCTGGTAGATGGCGTCCCAAAGCTCGCTGGTGAGCAGCTTCTCGGGGGCGTCGAGCGACTCCCGGGTGACCACGCTCGGGGTGATCCGGCCCGTGGCGTCGAGGATCCCGCGCGACTGGAGCAACTCCCGCTCGGAGGGCGAGAGGCCGCTGGCGGTGGTCGGCACCGCCTTCCCGTTGGCATCCACGGTCTCGAGCGGCCTGTCGATGAGCGCCTGCAGCTCGCCCAGGCTGGCCTGCAGTGGACCGTTGCCCGCGGCCACGTACTCGACCTCGGGGCTGGCCACCCAGCTCTGGCGGTAGCAGTCGTATAGCCTGCCCTTGACCCGGCCGGCGAGGATGTCGTCGAGCGTCGGCCTCGCCTTCGCCACGGACTCCGGCACGAACACCAGCCCCAGCAGCCGCTCGCGGAGCTTGTCCACGACCATGGCGCGCAGCGCCAGCGGGTTGTACCTGGAGCGGCCGTAGGGGTCGCCCTTCTGGTAGATCATCACCGCCGCCATGCCGCCGATTGGCGAGGCGTTGGTGAGCTCCCCCCCCTTCATGCCGCCCATGAGCATGAGCAGCGCGTTGTAGCGCTGGTAGGCGATCATGCCGGGCGTGGCCATGCCGACCGACTGAGGATCGGGGAAGACGCCCTTCGGGTCGTCCTTCCACATCTCGATCAGGCTGCCCAGGTAGTCCCAGCGGCCGACGTTGGTGCCCAGCAGCCGGCGCCGGAAGGTCCAGGCGATGGCCGCGAGGTAGCGGCCGGCGTTGCCCTCCTCGTAGAGCATCTTCACCTTGATGGTGCCGGCGGGGACGCCGATGAGCTCCTCGATCCGGGAGAGCAGCCGCTCGACGATGAGCGCCTCGCGGGGCGTCTGCATCTTGGGGACGTAGAAGTAGACCCCGCTGCCGGCGGCCCGCAGGGCGTCGAAGTTGTTGAGCGCCCAGAGCACGGTGATGACCACCAGCCCGGGGGCCGGCTTGCCGTCGACGGTGACGTGATCGTAGCGGAGGTGGATGCTGGGCGGACGGGCCAGGCGGGTGGGCCACCGCCCGGGCGGCTTGTCGATGGCGTAGCTGCGCGTCTTCCCCTTCTTCACGACCTGGTAGGGCTGGCTGTTCCACTTCCCCGCGAAGATCTCCTTGGCGTTCTGCAGGGCCGCGAAGACCCCCACCGGCTCGCTGGCCGGCGCGCCCTCCGGGTGGAAGTGGGGCGGCGAGGCGTCCTCGAAGTCCGGCATGTTCATGGGCGCCGGGCTGTTGAGCGCGTTGAAGGCCATGTCGAGCGGGGCCCACGGCCCGGTCAGCTCCAGGCCCGGGTTGCGAGACGGATGAACGTGCTCCGGGATGGCCACCTCGTCGTTGAGCCTCCAGCGCCACGGGCTCTCGCGCCCCTGGAAGTTGTCGACCAGCCCCTGCACGATCTGGCGGAAGGTCCAGCTCCTCCCGGAGATCGGGTCCTCGAAGGACTCGTCCCACTTCGGCCAGGCGTACTTCTCGCTGACCGGCGCCGGTGACTGGAGGATGGCCCTCCGGGCGGCGAGCGCCTGGGCGATGGCCGGGTCGATCTCGCGGGTGAGCCGGGTGATGGTGGCGTCCACGTCGAGGTCGCGCCCATTGACGCGCTTGTGGCCAAAGAGGTCCGGGAAGGCCTGGAGGACATCGTGACGGATCATGGTGGTGGGTCCCCTCTGGGAGTCACTGGTGCAGGACCAGCTTCAGGAGCGCCGCCCGGTCGGTGGCCAGCAACTCCTTGACCCGGTCCAGATCGACGTCGGCGACGATGATCTCGCCGACCTCCACGTTCACCAGCCTGTAGAGCCCCTGCTTCTTCATGCCCTCGGCCTGGCGCTGGTTGTCCTCGGTGGGCGACACGTAGTGCACCGAGTAGATCTTGTAGCGGTGCATCAGGAAGAGCTGCAAGAGCGTCATGAGCCGCTTCTTCCTGAGGTTCAGGTCGAAGTTGTTCTGGTCGCGGACGGAGAGGATGTTCCGCCCCTTGCGGTCCTGGATCACGGCGAAGATCACGTTCGCCCTGACTTCGCCACCGGGAGCGAGCAGCGAGAGCTCGAGCAGGTCGGAGCCGGCGGTGCGTGGCTTCAAGGAGACCTTGAGCTTCTCGGCGACGCCGTGCTGCTTCCGCCAGAGGTCGATCCACTCCTCGAGGAGCTTGGGCGGCACCTCGGTCTGGACCAGGTGCTGGTGCTGGGTCGAGCCCTGCCCCATGGCCTTGGTGGTCGAGGTGCGGCCGGAGATGGCCATCAGGCCGGCGTCGGCGCGCGGTCCGCCCACCAGCGTCTGCGGCGTGCGGTAGCCCGACTCGAGCAGGCGGAACTTCCGTTGCAGCCGGGCCAGGGCCAGCATCCCGTCCTGGCGCAGCGCCGAGGCGAACTCCTCCGAGGCCAGGCCGTCGATCTGGTGGCCTCCGTAGGTGATGAAGTTGAAGACGAAGCCCATGCTCCCGAGCTCCTCCGGGAAGGCCCGCATCTGCTCGTCGTTCATCCCGGTGGTGTCCCAGTTGAACGAGGGCGAGAGGTTGTAGGCCATCATCTTGCCGGGGTAGACGGCGTGGATGGCGTCGGCGAACTTCTTGGCGTCCTTCAGATCCGCGGTCTTGGTCTCCATCCAGAGGATGTCGGCGAAGGGGGCCGCCGCCAGCGACTTGGCGATGGCGTAGTCGATGCCGCCGCGCACCTGGTAGTAGCCGTCCGGCGTCTTGGCGTGCTCGCAGTCCCAGGTGATGTCCACGCCGATGGCGTGCGCCCTCTCCCGTGCCTGGTAGAACGAGTCGCGCCCGGCCAAGGCCAGCCACTGCTCCTTGGTCATGGGGGGCGCGTCGCCCTCCTGGTGGCGGAAGGCGATGACGTTGCCGACCGCCTCGGCGTAGGTGGTGACCCCCGCCTCGTGCTGCCAGGTGTCGACGAACTTGTCGAAGACCAGGTCGAGCGCGGCGTCCACGCTCACGGCCGCCTTCTGGTACTCGGCGGCGGCCGCGGCGATGGCCTTGCTGAAGCCGGACCTCGCGAGCCAGGCGTCGGCCGCCGCGAGTTCGTCGTCGCCGACCGCGTAGAACTCGTGCCCGGAGAGCTCCTCCACGCCGGCCCGCTGGAACTGGCGCAGGATGGCGAGGAAGGCCGCCTTGAAGCTGGGCAGGAACAGGTTGATGGCGCCCAGGATGAACGGCTGGTCGCGGTCGTCGCTTCGCCCGTCGAGGAGCGTAGCCGACTCGGCGTCGGTGCGGGCCACGATGATCCCCGCCACCCCCATGATGTCGAGCTGGAAGCGGGCCGCCGAGAGGCGCTTCACCTGCTCGTCCTCGGAGACCAGCACCTTGCCCCCCTGGTGGCCGCACTTCTTCACGCCCGGCTTCTGGTCCTCGATGTGGTAGCCCGGCACGCCGACCTCGACGAAGCGGCGGATCAGGTTGCGGACGTGGGCGTCGCCGCCGTGACCGGTGTCGGCGTCGGCGACGATGAACGGGCGGTAGTCCACCTCGGGCGTGGCCTTGCGCTGCTCCTCGGTCATGCGGGCGCGGGCGAAGAACTGGTTCTTGTCTGCGGTGAGGAGGGCACGGACGATGGGCGCCGCCTCGTCCGGCACCTGGCTGAGCGGGTAGCTGGCGAGGTCGGGGCCCGGATCCTCGCGCGCCGAGCCCTTGGCGGAGGTGGCCCACCCGCCCAGGTAGATGCCCTCGATTCCCATCCTCTTCATCGCCACCGCCTGGCCTGGCGAGTAGGGGCCGAAGGTGGTGATGGACTTTTTCTGATGGTAGAGCTCGCGGAGCCGGGCATGGAAACCTTCGGCGGCGCCGCGAGCCACCGCGTAGTCCGGGCGGATGGTGCCGCGCTGCTCGACCACTTCGCGCGCGGTGTGGACCCGCTTGATCCCCTTGAAGCGGGCGCTCTGGAACCACTCGCGCAACTCCGCGACTTCCTGCTCGAATTCCATCGAACTTCTCCTGGGCTCCATGCGGCACTCCTCGTCGGTCGATCGGTGTCGCTGCTTGTCGGCGTGCCTGAGGCTCAAGCGCTGCTCCGCGCCACCAGCGGCCGGGGCAGGAGCTGCTTCGAGGCCAGGAACTCGGAATTGAAGATCTTGGACGCGTACCGGCTCCCATGATCGCACAGGAAGGTGACGATGCGCAGCCCCTCCCCCCTGTGACGCAGGCCGATCTCGTAGGCTGCGCGCACGTTGAGCGCCGCCGAGGTGCCCACCACCAGGCGGTCCTCGCGCGCCAGGTGGTAGAGCATCTCGATCATCTCCTGGTCGGTGACCCGCATCGCCTCGTCCACGCGCGACTGCCGGAAGTTCTCGGTCAGCCGCATGATCCCGATCCCCTCGGTTATCGAGTCGCCGATGGTCTCCAGCTTCCCCTCCCGGAACTGGCAGTAGAGGCCGGATCCATGGGGGTCGGCCAGCACCACCCGGGTTTCGGGATGCCTCGCCTTGAGGAAGCGGCTCACGCCGGAGATGGTCCCGCCTGAGCCGACCGAGGCGACCAGCACGTCCACCCTCCCCTGGCACTGCGTCAGGATCTCGGGCCCGGTGGTCTCGAAGTGGTAGTCGCCGTTGGCGGGGTTCTCGAACTGGTTGGCCCAGAACCACCCTTCCCGCTCCGCCAGGATCCTGGCCTGGTGGAAGTAGTGGCCCTGGTTGGCGAAGGGGACCGGAGGGACCTTCCGGATCTCGACGCCCATGGCCTCGAGCGCCTGGTATTTCTCGCGGGCCTGGTTGTCGGGCATGGTCACGACCACCCGGTAGCCGCGCTCCCCACCCAGCAGGCCGAGCCCGATGCCGGTGTTGCCGGCCGTCCCCTCCACGATGGTGCCGCCGGCCTTCAGGAGACCGGCATCCTCGGCGGCCCGGATCATCCCCTTGGCGGCCCGGTCCTTGATGCTGCCGCCGGGGTTCATGAACTCGGCCTTGGCGAGGATCTCGCAGCCGGTGAGGCGCGAGAGCGAGCCGATGCGGAGCAGCGGTGTGTTGCCGACGGAGTCCCAGAGGTTGCCGATAGGTGGGGCGAAGTTGGTCACGTTGGGTGACTACCGGACGCCGGCTCGCGGCGCAAGGACTTCGGACGCCCCGGCCTCGGGTGGACCTCGGCGCCTCCACCCCCAAGCCACCTTGGACCTGGCGACCTCCCGCCGATATAGAGGGACCTACATGAGAATCCCGACGCTCCAGGTGGCACTCCTCGCGCGCTGCGACCCGGCGCGCTTCGTCCGCGTCGAGGCCGGCCTCCTGGCGAGAAGCCATCCGCTTCCCATCCTGGTGGTCGCGGGATTCGCGACCCAGGCGCTCCTGCTGGGACGGCACCAGCGGGCAGCGAGCGCGCTCGACCTGCCGACCACCCGGTCCCTTGGCGTCGCGGCGCTGCGTCGCGCCGGTGGTGGCCGCACCCTGCTGGTGGGCGAAGGCACTGTCGGCCTCTTCCTCTACACGCCCACCGGAGCGCCGCTCACGGTGGGGCCGTTCCCGCCCGACCGGACCACCAACCGTTACGTCCGGGGGCTGCTGGCCGCGCTCCGCGGGCTGGGCGCGCGGCAGGCCTCCTGGTTTGGCCGGGACTTCGTGTCGGCCGGCGGGCGGCAGTTGGCGGTGGTCTCGCAGGAGGGGACGCCGGACGGCGCGGTGGCACTTGAGGCCTTCCTCTCGGTCTCCCGGCCGCTCCAGCCACCGCCCGAGTTGCTGCGCGCCAGATTCCACTCGGATCCCCGGGCCGGCGGCCCGGCCGCGGTCTCGCTGGCGGAACTGGCGGCCAGGGCGCCCGGCTTCGACGAGGTCGCCGCCGCGCTGATGGCCGGCTGGAGCGGGCCCGGCGGTCCAGTGCCGGAACCGGTCGATGGAGCGCTCCCCGAAGTGGAATTGCCCCCTGCCGGGGAGGACGAGACCGGGCTATCGGAGAGCGGCCCGGTCGAGATCCCCATCGGCTTCCTGGAGGCGCTCTCCGCCGCGGCGCATGGGCGGCTGGTCGGGCCTCGCCTGCGCGGCGACTTCATCGCCCCTGCCTCGGCGGTGGCGGCGCTGGAAGCCGCGCTCGACGGAGCGCCGATCGACGACGCCGAGGTGGGACGCCGGGTCAACGAGGTCTTCCACCAGCCGGGCGCCTTCCTCCAGGGCGTGACGGATCTCGGTGCGGTGGCTCAGGCGGCGTTGGCCGCCGGGCGGCTCGCCGCCGGGAGCACCGGTGTGGCCTAAGCCACCCCGCTCTCCGCTATTCGCGCTATGCGCTCCCGCACCCCACCAAAGCGCAGGTAGAGCGCCGGCACCACCAGCATGTTGAGCGCCGTGGCGGTGAGCAGGCCGCAGAGGATGACGATGGCCATGGGGGTCTCGATCTCGCTGCCGGCGCTGCCGCCGGAGAGGGCCAGTGGGACCAGTCCCAGGCCGGTGGCGAGCGCGGTCATGAGGATGGGCGAGAGCCGCTCGAGCGCGCCGCGGAGCACCGCCTCCCTGGGGTCGGTCACCCCCTCGTGCTCCACCAGGTGGTGCACGTGCGAGATCATCATCAGCCCGTTGCGGGTGGCGATGCCGAAGAGCGTGATGAAGCCGATGATGGAGGCCACCGAGAGGACCCCGCCGGAGATCCAGACCCCGGCCACGCCGCCCGCCAGCGCCAGCGGCAGGTTGACCATCACCACCAGCGCGTCCCGCCCGGAGCCCAGGGCCACGAAGAGCACCAGGAAGATGCCAAGGACCACGGCCATGCCGAGCAGCAGGAGCGTCCTCGACGCCTGCTCCGCGCTCTCGAACTGGCCCCCGTAGTCGACCCGGTAGCCTTGCGGCAGGGGCACCGCGGCGGCGACGCGCCGGCGCACGTCCTCCACCACGCTGCCGAGGTCGCGCCCCGAGGTGTTGCACATGACCACGATCTTCCGCTGCACGTTCTCGCGCGAGATTGCGTTCGGGCCGCGGTCCTTGCGGATCTCCGCCAGCGCGTGCAGCGGGACGAGAGCGCCCGACGGCGTCCTCACCAGCATGCCGCGGACCGCTTCGAGGTTGGCCACCGCCGAGCGGTCGTACCTGACGGCCAGGTCGAAGGCGGCCTGGCCCTCGAGCACCCGCGACGTCACCGTCCCCTGGAAGGCCGTCTCCACCGCCTCCGCCACCTGCTGGATGCGCAGGCCGTGGCGGGCGATGGCGGCACGATCGAAGCGGACCGTGAGGATGGGGATGTCCGACTGCTGCTCCACCGAGAGATCCACCACGCCAGGCACGCCGGCCATGACGCCGCGGACCTGCTCGGCGAGCCGCCGCAACTCGTGGAGGTCGTCGCCGAAGATCTTCACGGCCACGTTGGCGCGTGTTCCCGAGAGCATGTGGTCGATGCGGTGGGAGATGGGCTGGCCGATGGTGATGGCCATGCCCGGGATGCGGGTCAGATCAGCTCGGAGGGCGGCCAGGAAGTCCGCCTTGGAGCGCTTCTGCATTTTCAGGCCGACGTCGATCTCGGCCGAGTTGACGTCCTGTGCGTGTTCGTCCAGCTCGGCGCGGCCAGTACGCCTCGCCGTCGCGATCACCTCGGGGTGGGAGAGCAGCGTCTCCTCCACCAGGCGGCCCATTCGATCCGACTCCGCGAGCGAGGTGCCGGGGAGCGTCACGGCCGAGAGCGTCAAGGCCCCCTCGTTGAAGTCGGGGAGGAAGGCCCGACCGGCCAGGGCGAACCCGAGACCGGCCAGGAGCAGCAGCACCGCCGACGAAACCAGCACAGCCCGGTGGCGGTCGACCACGGCAGCCAGGACCGGCCGGTACCGCGCCTTGAGCCAGTGGACCAGCGCCCCCTCGCGGTCCTCCCGCACCGCCTTCGAGCCGGGGAGCAGGACCGAGCAGAGCGCCGGGGTCACCGTGAGCGCCACCACCAGCGAGGCGGCCAGCGAGACCACGTAGGCGAAGCCGAGCGGCGCCAGCAGGCGACCCTCCACGCCCGACAGGAAGAAGAGCGGGAGGAAGACCAGGACGATGATGACGGTGGCGTAGACGATGGAGCTTCGGATCTCCTTGGAGGCCTCGAAGACCACCAGCATGACGGGACGCCGCGTCGCCTCGGGCTTGCGGCCGTTCTCGCGCAGGCGCCGGGCCACGTTCTCGACGTCGATGATGGCGTCGTCCACCAGCGCCCCGACCGCGATGGCCATGCCGCCCAGCGTCATGGTGTTGATGGTGGCGCCGAGGGCCTTCATCGCCAGCACGGCGGTGACCAGCGAGAGCGGGATGGCCAGGACCGTTATGGCGGTGGCCCGCCCGCTCGCCAGGAAGGCGAGCACGATGAGGACCACCAGCAAGGCGCCGTCGCGCAGCGAGCCGAGGATATTGCGGATCGACACCTCGATGAAGTCCGACTGGCGGAAGATGTTCCGGTCGATCTCCATGCCCTTGGGCAGCCCGGCCTGGATCTCGTCGAGCGCCATGTCGAGCCGCCGGGTCAGCTCGAGGGTGTTGGCGCCCGGCTGCTTCTGGATTCCGAGGATCACCGCCGGCTTTCCGTCGTGCGAACCTTCCCCGATCTTGAGGGCCGGGCCGAGGCGGACCTCGCCGAGCTGGCGCACCAGCACCGGCTCGCGCCCGCGCAGGGCCACCACCGTCTCGCCGATGTCGGCGACCCGCCTGACCCGGCCGATGCCATGGATGAGGTACTGCTGGCCGCCCTCGAGGAGGAATCCGGCCGAGGTGTTCTCGTTGGTCTCGCGGAGCGCCTTGACCACCTCGTCCACGGCGATGCCATAGGCGGCCAGCCGCTCCGGGCGCAGCACCACCTGGTACTGCTTGGTCTCACCGCCGGTGGGGATGACCTGCGACACGCCGGGGATGGCGAGCAGCCGCTTGCGCAGCACCCAGTCGGCGGTGGTCTTCAACTCCATGGCGTCGTGCTTGTCGGAGGTGAGGGCGATGAAGAGGATCTCGCCCATGATGGAGGAGACCGGCGCCAGGGTCGGCCGGTCGGCTCCGGGCGGCAGCGCGGCGGAAGCCAGCTGCAGCTTCTCGGAGACGATCTGGCGAGCCAGGTAGATGTCGGTGCCCCAATCGAACTCCACCCAGACGATGGCGATGCCGGTCGCCGCGGCCGAGCGGACCCGGCGCACCCCCGGGGCGCCGTTCAAGGCGGTCTCGATGGGGAAGGCGAGCTGGCTCTCGGCCTCCTCGGGCGCCATGCCGTGGGCCTCGGTGATCACCGTCACGGTGGGAGCGGTGAGGTCGGGGAAGACGTCGACCGGCATGCGCAGCGCGGTGTAGGTGCCCATCGCCAGGAGGAGGCCGGCGCCAAGGAGGACGAAGAGCCGGTTCTGGATGGACCAGCGGATGACGGAGTCGATCATGGTGCCCCTCAGTGGATGTGGCCGTGTGCGGGCAGCGCGCCGCCGGCCGCCGCGAGGCGCACCTGCCAGGCGCCGCGGCTCACCACCCGCTCGCCGGGGGCGAGCCCGTCGAGCACTTCGACGAGGTCGCCGTCCCGGACCCCGAGCCGGAGCGGGCGCCGCACGAAGGCCTCGCCCGACGAGAGCACGTAGGCCACCTCCTGCTTCCCGTCGTCCACCACCGCCGAGGCCGGGATGGCGAGCGCCTTCCGGGCCAGGCCCGTGAAGACCCGGACCTGGGCGTACATCCCGGCTCGCAGGGCGCGACCCGGGTTGAGCACCTCGAAGACCAGCGGCACGGTACGGGACTGGGGATCGACCACGCCGCCGAAGGCAACCAGCGCGGCCCCCTTCCCGGCCGTCACCTCGAAGCCCTGGGCGAAGCCGTCGACGTTGAAGGTCGCGCCCGACGGAGTCCCGATGCGGCCGACGTCCGCCTCCGGAACCAGCACCTCCAGCCAGAGCCGGTCGAGGTCGACCACGTGGAAGAGCTCCTGCCCCTCCGCGACGAACGCCCCCGGCGCGGCCGCCACTGCCGCGACCACCCCGGACACCGGCGCCCGGAGCTCGACGCGCCCGGCCGCCTCACCGCCCGAAGCCCGCTGGGTTCCCTGGAACTGTGCCAGGCGGCGCGCCGCGGCCGCATGCTCCTCCACCGCCAGGGACTCGGCGCTGCGAGCCTCGATGACCCGCCGCTCCGCGACCGCCTGCTGGGCGAAGAGCCCCTCGGCCCGCTCCCGCTCGCGCTGGGCGAGGTCGAGCGCCAGCCTGGCCCGGATCACCGCCAGCTCCAGCGTGGCCGGGTCGGCGTCGGTGCCAAGCCGCGGGGCCAGCACGGCCAGGACCTGATCGCGCCGCACCTCCATCCCAACCCTCGGGAAGGAGGCACCAGCGGTGACGAGGCGCCCCGCCGACGGCGAGGTGACATGCGCCTCGCCGTCCGAGCGGGGCCGGACCGAGCCGTTGGCGGCCACCGAGGCCCTGAGCGGCTGCTCGCTGGCCACCGCGGTGCCGAACTCGGTCTTCCACTGCTGCTCCATCAGGAAGACGATGAGCCCGGCCTGCTCCGGCGCCTCCACGGCGGCGTGGGCCGCCGCGTCGACACTCGGGTAGACGGTGACCTCACCGAGGTCGTGGAGGTCCGTGCCCTCCGAGGTCGAGATCGAGATGGTGAGCCGGTGCTTCCCGGCCGCCCCCGGCTTCGGGGCTGGACGGAAGATGCCCGGTGACGATGGTCCAGCCACCTCGAAGCGCTCCTCGCCGGCTGCACCGGCCAGCGTCGCCACGAGCTTGCCTTCGGTGAGCGGCTTCCAGCCGGCGAGCCGGGTGAAGTGGGCCGCCATCCGCCCTTCCTTGCCGGCCACCAGCGGCTCGAACTCCACGAAGAGCTGGGTCCTGGCCGCGAAGTGGGTGAAGGAGAGCGGGACGACGTCGTGGCCGTGGCCGCCCTCGGCCTGAGTGGAGCTGGCGCCTGGACGGCAGGCCGTGACGAGGAGGGCCGCGACGGCGGCGAGGGAGGCGCGGATCATCGGGTGGTACCTCCGGTGGCGAGTTCGAGATCGAGGCGGGCGCGGCGCGCGGTCAGCTCCAGCTCCAAGGCCTGCAACTCGGCGTCGAGGGCGCCCCGGTGGGCGTCGACCAGCTCGAGGATGCCCAGTTCCCCGCCGCGGTAGGCGGCTTCGGCGGTGGCGATGAGACGGCGCGAGGTGTCGAGGGCCTCGGCGCGGAAGCGGCGCGCCGCCTCCGCGAGCGCGGCGGCCTGGGCGTGGAGACCCCTCACCTCCGCGGTCGCTGCGTCGGTCTCGAGCACCAGCCGGGCCCGCGCCGCGCGCGCCCGTCCATCGCCCCGCAGGGCTTCGTCCTGGCCCCGATCGAAGAGCGGGAAGGGCACGGCCACGCCAACGGCGAAGCCGTTGAGCCGCTCACTCGGGGCCGTCCATCCCTTGTAGCCGCCCGAGAGCGTCAGCTCGGGTATCCACCCGCGCCCGCCGGCCCGAGCGTCGAGCGACCCGGCTTCCGCCTCCTCGGCGAGGGCGCGGAGATCAGGCCGGGAGGCGATCCGGCTCGCGAGGCTGTCGAGCGCAGGCAGCGCACCGGCGGGTAGGAGCTCACCGTTCAAGGTGGGCAGGTCCCCGGCGCCGAGCAGTCCACCGAGCCGCGCCCGGGCGCGGGCGAGCCCCGCCTCCTCGACGGCGCCGCGGGCCGCCATGCTGGCGCGCTCGCGCTCCAGACGCCCGCGATCGTAGCCGGAGGCGTCCCCGGCCGCCTGGCGCCGGCCCACCGCCGTCGAGAGGGTGACCAGCCGCTGGAGCGCCTCGGCGGTGGCCGCGACCCGGCGCTCGGCCGCGAGCTGGTCGTGGAAGCGGGCCCGGACCTCCACCCCGAGCGCCAGGAGTGCGGACACTCCCCGAGCCCGTGTCGCCTCGACGCGCCGGCCGGCCGCGTCCGCCCGCAGCCCCCGCCGCCCCGAGAGATCGAAACTCTGCGTGATCAGCGCCAGCTCGTCCTTGGCGCTCGTCGACCCGCCGCTCCCCTCCTCCCGGGAGTAGGAGAGGACCGGGTTGGGCCAGAGGCCGGCGCGGATCGCTTCGCCTCGCGCCACCTCCACGTCGCCCGCGACGAGGTCGCGGACCTCGGGTCGCGCCAGGGCGCGCTGGACGGCCTCCTCCTCGGTGAGCTGGGCGCTGGCGGCCCCGGTGAACAGGAGGCCAGCCAGCATCAAACACCGAGCCAGGGTCGGTGTTGAGGGCCAGCGGCTTCGGACCAGTGGACGCATCGGTGGTTACCTCGCGATCAGGTCGAGGAAGGTCTCGGTGAGGTGGTGGACCTCGGAGGCGGCGAGCAGCGCTCCGGCCGCGAGTGGAGCCCAGAGGAGCCGCCTCGAGCGCGCGGTGGGCTCCATGGGGATGGGGTCCTGGAGCAACGCCTCGACGCGGGCTTCGGCGGCGCAGCCGGCCATGCCGACCGCCAGGCCGACCTGGTGGGTGCGCTCGCCGAGCAGCCGCTCGACCGCCACGATGGCCTCGGCCACCACGGTGCGGTCGCCGATCACGCGTGCGGCCTCCTCGTCGGCAGCCTCCTCGCAGGCGAGCGCCGCGTCGGCGACGAGCAGCTTCCGCGTCCTCGGGGCATGCGCCGCGCCGAGCAGCGCGACGGCGAACAACCGCAGCGGATCCCGGCGCCGGGCGTGGGCTCGCTCATGAGCCAGCACGGCCCGGAGCTGCGGCCGGGTGAGCCGGCTGCGCAGGCCGGTGGAGACCAGCACCAGTGGCCAGAGCAGGCCCGCCGTCACGGAGAGCGGCTCGGCAGACGCCACCAGGCCGCCCGCCGGCACCTCGCCGCCCGCCACGCGGAGCAGGGCGGAGATGGCGCGCCAGGTCGCCATCTGGGCCCGCAGCACCCGGGCGGCCACGGCGCCGACGGCCACGGCGGCGGCGGCGAGCAGGGCCCATTCGACTGGCGCCACCGGGTGGTGCGGCGCGTGTGCGATGCACAGATGCACGTGCCCATCGTCGTGGAGGGGGCAGTGGTCAACCGCGAGGCCGAGCAGGCTCCAGAATGACGGCAGGAAGCAGAGCGCCAGCAGCGCGGCGGCGGCGAGCCAGGGCAGCGCCGCCCAGGCCAGGACGCGGCGAGCCCGGATCTCCGGGGGAAGGGCGGCCAGCCCGGGCCGGATCCGCGGATAGGCGAGCGAAGCGAAGAGCGAGCCGGCGCCCCCGAAGAGGACCAGGGTGGTGGCGGAGAGCAGCGCGAGCCTGAGGAGCGGATTCACGGCGGACTCTCCCCGGGCGCGCCGCGGCGGGACGCGATTAGCTGCTCCATGCGCGCAAGCGAGTCCTCGCCTGCGCGCTCGGTGAGATCCACGAAGGCGGCGAGCAGCGAGGCCGGCGCGGCGCTCCCCACGGCAGCCGCCACCACCTCGCGGGCGAGCAGCGCGCCGTACCCCTCCCGGGAGAGCGCGGCCTGGTAGACGTAGGCATGGCTCACCTTGTCGCGGCGCAGCAGCCCCTTGCGATAGAGCCGCTCCATCGTCGACTGGACCGTGTTGAGCGTGATCTTGCGCCGCCGGCCGATGGCCAGGTGACAGGCCTTCACGTCCTGGGGGCCTCCAGTCCAGAGGCGGTCCATCACGGCCTGCTCCAGGTCGCCAAGCAGGAGGGAGCGCGGTGGGGGCATGGCCAGGACTGGTAGCATGACTAAAGACCGACGCGCAATCGGTATTCGGACTGGGAACCACCTTGGCCTCGTCGAGGCGAGCTAGAGATCGGCCCGGGAGAGCCGGCGGATTGCCGCCAGGGTCGGCAGCACGATCCAGGCAGCCAGGGAGAGGACCAGCAGCACCGCGGCGCCGGTGGCCCCTCGGGTAAAGCGCAGGAGCGCAAGGGATCCGGAGCCGAAGGCGGCGGTGCCCTCGATGCCGAGCAGCGCGCCGGTGCGCACGGCGCTGGCCGGGTTCACCAGGACCGAGAGGATCAGGACCCTGGAGGCCGCCGTGGAGGGGAGCAGGGACGCCACGCCGAGCGCCACCAGGTCGAGGAGGAGCACGGCCACGAACCAGACCACCAGGGCCACGGCCAGCGCCCGGGCCCGCTTGCGGCCGACCGCCCCGGCGGCGATGACCGCCGCGAGGGCCAGGAAGACCGCGGTGAGGAGGAACGAGCCCAGGATCAGGAGCGCGTAGCCGGCCGCGCCGTCCTCTCCGGTGTTCTGGAATACCACCAGCCCGGCCAGGCCGAAGCCGACTGCCTCCGCGGCGGCCAGCGCGGCGAGCAGCCCGAGGAGCTTGCCGACCAGGATCTGCCTGCGCGCGATCGGCTGGGAGAATAGCAGCTCGGCGGCGCCCCGCTCCGGGGCCAGGGCCAACACGCCCATGAGGAGCGAGGCCAGCGGGACCACCAGCGCCACCAGCTGCACCAGCGAGGCGCTGGTGCGGGCGAAGTCCTGGAAGCCGTGGCCGCCAGAGAGGATGTAGCCCGACGCGGAGACCCCCAGCGCCAGGACCGCGAAGACCGCCGCGAAGATCTGGGTCCAGCGCGAGCGAGCCGCCAGGAGCAGCTCCTGGCGGGCCACCAGCAGGACCAGGGAGGTGCCTGGTTCGCTCATGGGGGGCCGTCCGGCGGGCCATCGGGCCCGAAGAGCTCGGCCGCCGCTCTCGGCGTCCCCCCAGCGGCGGCGGGATCGCCGTCCCGGGAAGCGGGGCTGGCGTGGGCGACCAGGTGCGAGGACATGGGCGTCCGCAGTGAGTCGCGGTGGGTGAAGTAGGCGCGCGAGGCGCGGACCCATTCCCGGCTGCGGTGGTCGGCCACGAAGGCCACCGAGCCGCGCGGCAGGAGTGGCCTCCCCTTGAGGTAGTCGCGCAGACAGCCGAGGTCGTCGAAGAAGCGTGGCTCCTCCCCCGGGGCCGCCAGCTGCGCCGCGAAGCGGGTATCGGAGACCGTCATGCGGCAGTGGGCGCAGCTGTCGTTCCTGGTGTCGACGGCGCTGGGCTGCGCCGGTCCGCGCGAGCAGGCGGCCAGGGCGAGGGCCAGGGTGGCGCCTCCGGCGGCGCGGAGAGCGTTCACTGGGCACCACCTGCGAGGTCGCGATAGAGGGTGTCGAGCCGGCCCTCGTCCGAGGCGATCCCCCGGATCTCGGCGCCACCTGACCGGACCGCTTCGAGCGCCGCGGCCCGGACCTCGGCCGCGCCCGGGATGGCGAGCTGCGACATGGCCCAGCGGGTACCCGGCGCGACGCGCTGGACCCGCGCCAGCAGCTCCGGCGGGCAGGCGTCGAGCCGGAGCCGCATCACGCCGCGCGCGGCCAGCCGGTCCGAGAGCTCGCGCTGCGAGAGGTCGGCCACCAGCCGCCCCTCCACCAGCACCGCCACGCGGTCGGCGAGACGCTCCACGTCGCCCCACTGGTGCGAGGTGAAGAGCACCGTCTGGCCGTGCTGCCGGCGCTGCTCCACCAGGCCGTAGAAAGAGCAGAGGCCATCGGCGTCCAGGGAAGAGGTGGGCTCGTCGAGGAGCAGCACCGGTGCGTTGGGAAGCGCC